>BPTK01000125.1 GCA_023705905.1 Candidatus Heimdallarchaeota archaeon | reverse complement strand
TCTTGAACTCATAATATTATCCTCTAATGTGAATCTTAAGACTATATCCTACAAAACTATATTGTAGAATGAGTATTTAACGTTTGCTCGTGAATACTTTTGTGAACTAATATAAGAAAGTTCTTTTAATATCATATCTAGTTATTAATGTGTATTTCTAAGTATACTAATTCTCGTCAAAGAAGGAATAAAATACAATCATTCTTTGAGAGTTAGAGTTCAAATAATAATCATTTTTTGGACCAATTTAAAAAACCCTCTTGAAGCTATCACCAAGTATAAAAATGAGATATGGTTAATCTCCTTGTATGAGTCTTTATATTATACAATCCTCAGGCGAGTTAACTGAATGCTATAATAAGGAAGTTGCAATAAAATCCGAAAACGTTTTGCTAGTAATCTCTCACATGCAGAAAAAAATCTATACATGGATAGGGGGACAAGCTTCACCACATTCAAAATTTGCTTGTGCTAGAGAAACAGCTAGAATTCGGATGGAACTTGGTTACAAAATTACTAACTTAGAAGAATCATATTCAACAGATGAATTTAATCAAGCAGTAGATGAAGCTTGTAGCGTTGATTCCACAGGTAAATCTTCTCCAAAACCAAAACCTTTAGCAGTTAAACCTGCTCCAAAACCAACATTGAAAACCGAAGTGAAACCGAAGCCAAAGCCAAAGCCAAAATCAAAGCCAAAGCCAAAAACTGTAACCAAAAAAACAGTAAAGACTGAACCTGAACGCAGATACAGTTCTACTATTGATACAAAGGTCATAGATGTTGAACATGTCATAAAGCAATTGAAAATACTCCCACCTATGAGTAACAGTATAAGAGATTATATTATCATCGATGATTCTCTTTACATTGCTCCTGAAAATCTTGATAAACCTGGAACTGAATCTAAGGTCTCATTACAAGACGGATCATTTGTAGCAGATGATTATATTCCAAGATTATTTTTAGAAAACGGTAAAATAATTGCGATTGAACTTTGGAGATCTGTCTAATATCCCATCTTTTCCATAACTTTTTTGGCAATAATAGTATAAATATCGTCTACACCTTCACCAAATTTTGCTGAAGATTCAAGAACCATATAACCTTTATCTTCCCATTTTTCAATTGCTTCTTCAGTCTCAACAGAACGATTTTCTTCTAAATCAGTTTTGTTGCCAACGATGATTATAGGTATTTCTGGGCATTTTTCTTCAACTTCATTAATCCAGTTACTAATATGGTCGAATGATTCCTTTCTTGTTATATCGTAAACGATAACAGCACCATGAGCACCTGTGTAATAACGTTTTCTTAAAGCAGCTAGTTTATCTTGACCAACTGTGTCAAAAAGAACTATTCTAAGTACAGTATCTTCATCATATTGAATGTTCTTACTATAAAAATCAACACCTAGTGTTGGAAGATAAGATGAAGAGAAACGATTCTGTGTATAACGTACTGCTAAGCTAGTTTTACCTACTGCGTAGTCCCCTGCATTAATTATTTTGATGATGTAAGTTACGTTAGGTGATAAGCTCATTATAATATAGAACTGAGAGGTGTATTTGAGTATTTTCTTAGTCTCAAAGAAATAAATAAAAAAGATTAAATTTAATCAAAGAGTTTGCTTAAGATTTTTAAATGCATTCTCGAGATAATATCAGAAATAATGAAACCTTCAAATGAAAATTATTCCAATTTAACGGTAATAATTCCTACCTTAAACGAAGAGAAAACTATCTCAGTATTACTAGAAAAGATTGAGAGGATTATTCCTCGCGCTAATGTAATTGTTGCTGATGATGGTTCAGGAGATAAAACAAAGGAATTAGTAGAGGATTTTGAGGGAAACATAAACGTGAGGTTTCTTGACAGAAAATCTGAGCAAGTTCATGGATTAACAATAAGTGTTTTAGATGCAATAATGGATTGTCAAACCAAATATTTTCTTGTAATGGATGGGGATTTACAACATCCTGCAGAATCACTACCACAATTTTATAAAAAATTAGAAGATGGGTTTAATCTAGTTGCTGGAAATAGGGTGGAAGTGATTGGGAAGTGGCCAATTCATCGTAAACTTATGTCATATGTTGCTAGATGGTTAGGTAGTTTTGCTTTAATAGTCAGAAGGAGAAATAGAGTAAAAGACATAATGTCAGGTCTATTTGCATCTGAAACTAATACTTGGAAACAAACTATCTCTGACCATAGAGAGGATTTCGTTTTGGATGGATATAAGGTTCTATTCGATTTTTTGAAACTACACAAAATGAAGCTAGAGGTAAGTCATGTTAATTACGTGTTCGGTACAAGGAATTATGGTGAATCAAAAATTAATAAAAAAATCATCTGGAAATTCTTCAAGTCTTTATTTTGAATTATTATTGTGATTTTCTTAGTGTTTTTGATAAATTAACATTATACTCCCGAAAGATAGGTCTTATAGTCAAATACGGCTTCAAGGAAATCTTGCATTAGTTCAGGATCTTTTATACCTGACACTTTTTCTACTCCAGATGAAACATCGATTGCACTAGGTGTGAGCTCTGGAATTATCTTTCCTACATTTGATGAATCTAAACCTCCACCAATAATCAATGGTTTATCAATGGAATTCTTTATTTCGTTTACTAGAACAATTAATTCTTCTTTCTTCTTCTGTGAATTCCAAGATGAACCTAATGGAAGATTGATGTTGACAACTGAAACAAAGGGTGCTAATTCTTGAGCAGCTAACAGAGGAGAAGGATTGATGATGGTGGATTCCAAGGTTTCTTTGTTGAGAAAGATGGATCCTATAATCGGAACTGTTGCTAAAGATTGCAATGAAATGAGGTTATTCATATCGTGGAAGAAATCACCATTTATCTGAATCATGTTTGGTTGACATGTTTCAAGTGTTTCAAATATCTCATCAAGAGAGCTAGGTGAGATCTGAGCAATTTTAACACAATGCTCAACGTTTGCGAATATTCTTCTTGCATCAAATTTGCTAATAGATCTAACATCAGCTATATCATCAACTATAACACCTATTGCAAATTCCGAAGATACATCGACCGATATAGCAGCATCGAAATTTGTAACACCAGATATTTTTGCAAACCACAATTTAAGTATCCTCAAATGCTTATATTCGAATGGATTTTAATAGTTTACCCATGAAATGGAATAGTTGTAAATTTACCTAGATGTTATCTCGAATTTATCTGGGACATGACAAGTATAATTTCTGGATATTACAAAAGACCATATTGTACAAAACGTTGAGTATATTGATTAAGATGAGTACCAAGGACACATTTCTCAGCTTCAAATTGGAAAAAGCTATAGCCAGAATTAAGACTCACAGCGGTTACAATAATTCTCCCGTATTTTTAGAAGTTTGCAATTGTCCCAGTAAAGGGGGATCTCTTTACTATGATACTAAAAAAGCTAGTTATTTTGGTAAAGGTTCATGCACTAAAGGATTACTTTGTTCGAAAATTCAAATAGATAAACACCAAATTAGAATAAGTAAAACCATGACAAGTCAATTAAACATTCTAAGAGAAAGTGAAAAAGTTCTAGCAAAGGAGCAGTTAGCTATCCATCCAACAGGTTTGATTTCTTAAAACTCGAAAAAATCACATTCGGTTTGAGTTTAAAGATACCTACTTCCAATTGTTGAAAGGTCTTCACAATAATCATATATTTAAACAAGAAAAAATCTACGATTACATACCGATGAATGCTAAGGATATTATCTACAAAGAAACCTTGATCAATGCATACAAATACGGTACCGCTGAATCGAAAATCGTTTTTCAAAAAATCATGTCCTATTACCCAGAATTAAGAAAACAGGCTAAGGAATTAAAGCCGATAGTAGATTCAATGATAGAGGAGATTAATGCCATCCCTCAAGAGGAAATTGAGAGAATAGCCAAAGAAAAATTTCCTGAAGATATAATTGAAGAGAAGAAGGAAAGAGATTTTCTTCCAACTCTTACTAATGTAAAACAAGGACATGTTGTGGTTAGATATCCTCCAGAGCCTTCTAAGCACCCTCATATAGGTCAAATGTTATCTTTCTGTATTAATCACCTTATAGTAGAGAGATATGGGGGAAAATGCATTCTTAGGTTTGATGATACAAATCCAGGAAAAGTGGAAAAAGAGTTCTATGATAGTTTTAGAGAAGTTATTCTCTGGATGGGCTTAACAATCGATGAAGAGGTTCGTGCTTCTGATTATATGGAGCTCTATTACATTAAAGCTAAAGAACTCATAAAAAACAATGATGCTTATGTTTGCAGATGTTCTCGAGAAACAATGTCAAAACAAAGAGAACAAGGTAAAGCATGTTCTTGCAATATAGAAAATACTGATGATATCAATTTAGATCTATTTGATAAAATGTTAGAGGGAGAGTATGAAAACGGTGAGGCTGTAGTTAGATTACGGGGAGACATGGAATCAAAGAATCATGTTCTTCGGGATCCAGTTCTACTAAGAATATCAACAATACCACATGCTATCCAAGGTGATAAATATAGAGTTTGGCCAATGTATGATTTTGAATCTCCAATCATGGAAAATATTATAGGTGTTACTCATATTTTACGAAGCAGTGAATTTGGCAAAATGAGAGAAGAACTTCAAAGCTTAATCTCAACTAAATTGAGTATCACTCCACCGAATTTTACAGAATATAGAAGGTTTAAAATTATAGGCGCACCAACTCAAGGAAGAAAAATAAGAGAATTAGTTGATGAGGGAATAGTAACTGGTTGGGATGATTATAGATTAGTAACCTATCAAGCTTTAAAGAGAAGAGGAATCCAGCCTGAAGTTTTTCTAGAAATTGTAAAAAGAATAGGAGCAACCAAATCAGCTACAAGTATAGATTGGTCTCTAATATTCTCAATTAACAGAAAGTTCATTGAACCAAATTCAAAACACTTATTCTTTGTTCAAGATCCAATTAGAATAGAGATTACAAATTTCACTGCTCAAGAAGTAGAAATCCCCTATCACCCAAAGTTAGATTCTTTAGGAAAAAGGAAAGTTACTGTAAAAGATGTTATTTACGTAAGTGGAGATGATAGAGGATTATTAAAGAGGGGTAAAGTACTTCGTTTGAAAGATCTATATAATATTAAAATCATTGAAGAGACATCACAAGATCAATACAAAGCAGAATTCCAAGGGCATGAATTGTTGTCAAATGCTCCTCGAATTCAATGGGTTTCTGAGTATGTACCTGTTGAAATCATTAAGCCCGAAATGTTATATTTAAATAATCGAATAGATAAGAATAGCTTGAAGAAAATTCAAGGTTATGGTGAGATAAACCTTAAAAAGCTCAAAGTAGGAGAGATAATACAACTTGAACGCTTTGGGTATGTTAAAGTAAATCACATCAATAATAAAATAAAAATGAATTATATCCATGGTTGATAAAATATGGTTGAATGGGGTCTCTTAGTATTTCTAGTATTCATTTCAATATCCCTCATAGTGGCAGCAAGAGCTGCTATCAAAGGACGAAAGAAACAAAAAACACCAAAGAGGAGATATCGCCCTTATCAAGATTTTGTAGAACAGACAATCGAACCATATAGACCTGATTCACAGAAAACCAGAACAAGAACATCAAATTCAGCTCCTTATGCTAGAACTCCAGTGGAATCTCGGGCAGCTTATGCTAGTGCTGATGAATATTTTAGAGCAGGTATGTATGATAGAGCTAAGGAAGAATATCTCAAAACTGGTAGAATTTTTGGAGCAAGCAAATCAGTTGCTGCAAAAGGCAGAGAATTTGTTCCAGATGCTTTACAGATTATAACTCGATATGCACCCGAACGAGAGGAGGAAATGGTTAGAAACCTATCTCGTTATTTCTTTGATAGTGGAGAAACTGAAATATCAGCAATGATTCTCTTTGAAAAAGGTTTAATCGATGAAGCAAATGCTGTTTTAGCAACTATTGGAAAATCTATTACAGATATAGCTCCATCAGGTACAGTTGAAGTAACACCAATCGGGGAAACAGCTGATGTAGATGAGACTTTGGAAACTCAAAAAAGCCTTGAAGAACTTGAAGTGATAGCTTTAGAAGTTAGTGATAAAGTTGAGGTTGAGGAAGAATCTGAACCACAACAAGTTTTTAGAGGAACTCAACCACTGAAAGTTGCTACAACAGATTTAGATGAAAGATGCAGTGTATGTATGTCGCCGATAAAAGCTGGTGAAAGTTTCGTACGATGTCCTTTTTGTGAGATACCATCACATTATTCTCATATTGTAGAATGGATCAAAGTTAAACCTCAATGTCCAAACTGTAGAAAGAAACTCGTTGCAAGAATGTTTCAAATTTAATGAAAAGGTTAAAAACTAACTTTACAAAATACTATCTATGGTATTTCTACCCCCTTTTTCAAATAATATTGTCAAAGAGTATATTGATTCAAAATTGCAAACACAAATAGCTGGTTTTGATTTAACTATTCGTGATATCCTTAAATTAAGCAATGGTGGAGAAATAGATTTCGATAATTCAAAGAGAAAAATTCCTGATCATGAAAACATTGAACCCATTGGTAATAAATGGAAACTGAAACCAGGTGGGTATCTCGTCAGATATAATGAAATCGTGGAAATTCCTTTAGATGCAGTTGGGATAGTTCTACCTCGTTCTAGTCTCATGAGAATAGGGGGGACTTTATGTTCAGCAGTTTGGGATCCAGGTTATAAGGGAAGAGGAATTGGATTAATGATAACCTATGCTGAAATAACTTTCCATAAAAACGCTCGAATTGCCCAGATAATGTTCATTAAAACTCAAATTGAAACAGAAAAAGGTTATTCCGGTACATATCAGAATGAGAGATAATTCCAATATTAGTTTCGGTTTGGTAGTAAAATGATATTGTAACAGCATTTTTTATATAGCGAAAACAGAATTGTCTAATAGCAAGAATAGAAAGTGAAAGCATGTCAAAGAAAGAAAATAATCCTGAAATCACAAAAAAGCCCCCTACAGCAAAGAAGCCATCTGTAAAAAGAAAGAGTGATAAAAAAGATGAAGATTGGATCAAGGATATCATTCCTAAGCAAAGGAAATCAGTTCCAAAACAGCAAAAAAAACAGGATTTAAGTGACATAGCTGTAAGTCAGATTCCAGGTATAGGTCCAGCAATATCTGAAAAACTGATAACTTCTGGTTACTTAACTTTAGCAGCAGTAGGTCATGCCTCACCCATAGAATTAGTTGAGCATTGTGAGATCGGTGAACAAACCGCAAAGAGGTTAATTACAGCTGCAAGAAGCCAGATGGGTATTGGATTTCAAAGTGCTAAAATAATGCTTGAAACTAGACAAAAATTAGTTAAAATCCCTACTGGAAGCAAATCTCTTGACACATTACTTGCTGGAGGAGTTGAAACAAGTTCCTTAACAGAGATTGCTGGTGAATTTCGAACTGGTAAAACACAAATTTGTTTTCAATTATGTGTTATGACAGCCATGGACAAAAAATATGGTGGATTAGGTTCAAGTGCTATCTATATAGATACCGAAGGAACCTTTAGACCTGAAAGGATAATTCAAATGTGCAATAAGTTTGGTGCACCAGCAGAAGAAGTTCTGAACAACATACATGTTGGAAGAGCATATAACTCCGATCATCAAATGGTTCTGCTTCTAGAAAGTCCTAAATTGATTAAAGAACATAATGCTAAATTGATGATTATTGATTCTCTCACAAGTCATTTTAGAGCAGAATATGCAGGAAGAGGGTCATTAGTTGAAAGACAACAAAAATTGAACAAATACTTACATCAGCTCTTACGTTTAGCAGAGGTTTATGACATTGCAATAGTAGCAACTAACCAAGTACTATCAAAACCTGACGTCTTGTATGGTGAAACAACCTTTCCAATAGGAGGGCATATAGTAGCTCATTCTTGCCAAACACGTGTTTTTCTACGAAAAGGAAAAGGAGAGAAAAGGATAGCTAGAGTGATAGATAGCCCCCACATTCCAGAGATTGAAACCATATTCGCTATAACAAGTGATGGAATAGCTGATGTAGTTGTAAACGACTAGGAAAGTCACAAGGTTTAAGTAATTCAAATCAGATATTTTTGTTAGAATTAAGATTCATTCAATAGCTTAAGGTGATTTATTTGGCAGAAGAAAATGGAAGTATATCAGTTAGCGATGCAATTAAAATTACAGAACTAGAGAATACAGTTCAAAATCTTGAGAAAAAGATAGAAGAACTTGAATCAAAAAGCGCAGAATTAGAAAGTAAAAATAATTCACTTATTGAAGAGCTAACTGAAATTAAAGGAAAATCAGCTGTTCTTGGGGAATTAGAAACTGCAAAAATTGGTCTAGAAACGGAAATATCAACTCTAAATCAAAAAATTTCTGAATTTCAAACAGAAAAGGAAGACAGTCAAAATGAGATTCAACAATTAAAAAATGACTTACTGCAGAAAGAGACAGAAATTGGAAATTTCAAGAGAGAAGTAGAAACTGATAAGGACGAAGTTCAGGAAAAGCAGCAGACAATAGACAAACTACGTGAAAATTTAAATGAGATTGAAAGTGCTAAAACTGAAATTGAAGCTCAATTAGAACAAATGAAAGATGAGAAAGCAACACTTGAGAATCAACATGATGAGTTTCTAGCTGAATCTTCA
The DNA here is from genome assembly GCA_023705905.1 of Candidatus Heimdallarchaeota archaeon. Lineage (GTDB taxonomy): Archaea > Asgardarchaeota > Heimdallarchaeia > Heimdallarchaeales > Heimdallarchaeaceae > UBA460. The sequence continues at coordinate 2,407 of BPTK01000125.1, read as the reverse complement.
AGAATAAAGCAAATAAAAGATCAATTAAAAGATAAAGAGGAAGCAGTAAGAAGATATACGATTATTGCAGAAAATGATCCATCTTATAGCTGGCTCGGAACTCTTGAAAAATACAAAGTAATTGAACTAAAAAGATTAGCTATGTCTACTGGTTCATCAACACATGCAATTCTAAGATATGTGCAAATGCTAGAATCTGCAGGACTTGTTGAAATCGAAATGCATGGAAAAGATGATCCTAATCCAACTATCAAGCTAAAATAACTTTTTATTACATTCTTTTTTTATTTTTATTAGTGATAAAATGTCAGATAGGATTCTATTGAAAATAAATAATGAGAAAGTACCTTTGAACAATTATATTAAACTATTATTTGAGAAGCTAAATCTTGCTTTAATTAGCACTCTAAAGGGTGTTGATGAAGAAAATCTGAAAAATATAGAACTCTCAATTTCATTAGTTGATTGAAAGGTTACTAGGTAAATTTTATATCTGACTTGATGATATGAAAGCATCATGTCTAAAAACCAATTTTCAAAAGGGCAAATTGTGCTCTCCTATTTTACCATTATAAGAATAGTCAATGGGATTGTATCAGGATTTGCAGCTGCATTCGGATTAGTACTTTCTTTTGATACTGATATTGTTTCTGCATCAGACATAGATTATCTTAGTTTAGGTCTGGTGGTCCTTGCCGCAGCGCTTGTTTCTTGTCAAGCGATGATTTTCAATGATATAGCTGATAGAGAAGAAGACAAAATTAACGCACCTCATAGACCTATTCCTTCTGGAAAAATATCTGTAAAAGCAGCGTATATTTATGGAGTAATTGTTGCATCTCTTGCTCTGATTACAGGTATTGTGATAGATGTAATCAACGGTCTTCCTGGTTTGAGTGTGATAACTGTATTAATATTTGGAGGTTCTCTTGACCTGTATGACTTTAAACTAAAAAAACTTGGAATTTGGGGAAATGCCACAATAGGAATGAATGTAACTGCCTTGTTTGTTTATGGTGCATTGCACACAAAATTAGTCTATGGCGGAACATTTCAATATGTACCAATAATAGTAGGAGCTGCTGCAGGACTAGGAAATATTGGTAGAGAAGTCATCAAAGGTTTACCTGACGTAGAAGGAGATAGGGAAGCTGGTGTTAAAACATTAGCAGTGAAATTTGGTGTAAAATATGCTGCTGCAATAGGATCTTTCTTTCTGTTTTGTCTGCTTACAGGAGGAGGAATCGCTGTGTTTATCGGGTTAGAGTATTTGGTTAGTATAATAATAGGATCTCTTATAATCGCACTTGTACTGTTCTTAGCGGTAGCTATCTTGATAAACCAGAGTCCTAAATGGGCTTATACGACAAAAGAAATACTTCTAATTGTCTTCCTAGTTTTCTTATTACTCTTTATAGTTGACAAGATAGTTTTCTTAGCATTAAATTAACTATTCTTTCTTTTTTCTTATTCTTCTAACTTCATAAACAAGAGGATTCCAGGCGTCAGGGCAGGCATGAGTTGATACATCAGCATCTTCTAGCCAAGGAAATTCTGCCCCATAAGCCATTGCAAACACTTTTGGTAAAACAGAATAAAGTGCGTGAAGGCATATTTTTCCCTTAATTTCATTCTTTTCGAAACTTATAATGGTTTCATCTCCAACATTGTGGCCAGCTGAACACTTACCTTCTTGTTTGATAACCTTTAGAACTATATCATGAGCCATATCAGTAAATAATGTTCTAAATTTATATAGGTATTCCTTATTATTAGCGTATGAATGAAAAATATAGCACAGATATTCTAATAGAAGGTGATGGATTATCTGCCTCAGCTCTTGCTTATTATATCTCATTAAACAATCCAGATGAGGATATAACATTATTACAAAGAGAGGATCGAACAGATACGTTTTCATTCTTAACACCAAGTATTCTACTGCCAGTTACTGAACTACAGAGTTCACTGATGGCTAAAGCATTTTCAAAGACTGGATTATTGTTAGAAGATTTGCACTCTATCACTTCTCAATTTGAGCTCTCTAAAAACCCTTTAGCACTGGTATTCCGCACTAAGTACTCCATTGATTTGATGGATAAGTTTCTCGCAAAAATCGCAGATACAAACATTAAACATAACAATTATGCAACTGAAGACATAGCTAGGAACTACTCGTTCATAAATCGTGAGAATAAAATTTTCCTGACTGAAATAGCTGATTCATTCGCATGTTCTGATATTCACAGCCTTATATCTACATACAAAAAGATAGCAGAGGAAAATAATGTTCACATAATTAGTGGGGCTGATGTGATAAAATATGATGAATCGGACAATAGTATAATTACAGAAGATTAAGATCGGAAGAGCGTCGTGTAGGGAAAGAGTGTAGATCTCGGTGGTC
>BPTK01000124.1 GCA_023705905.1 Candidatus Heimdallarchaeota archaeon | reverse complement strand
ATTTGTTGGAGTGGTAATGATTATCAGCTCTTTAGGTGTGATGGTTTTTATGTTTATATGGACCATTATCCTTCCGTTATTAGATGAACAGTTTATATTCAAAGCCTATATGGCTATAGCAATTGTAGTATTTATAGCAATCTTTGTTTTAACAATGCTAATTGTATGGATTGGTTTCAATTTTCTAAAGAACCGAGCTCCAAAAGAAGATATATCAGAACAAATAATTGAAAATTAAATAATAATGGTGAATATGTATGATGGGTGGAAAAAGACCTATGTCACCTCGTGAAGCTAAAAGAATGCAAGCGAGGATGAGACAAATTCAATTAGAAGGTGTAGAAGAAGTGATTATTCGCTTTGCAGACAAAGAGACAGTAATCTATACTCCGTCTGTTATGAAAGCTTTTATTCCTGGTATGGTGGATTCAGATACATGGCAAGTTGTAGGACCTGGCATCGATCGTCCTCGAGGTAGTGAATCTGGTGAAGTGGTCGGTGTTAATATCAACGAAGCAGATGTAGAGTTGGTTATGGCTCAAACAGGAGCATCAGAAGAAGATGTTCGTAAAGCTCTAGAAGAAGAAAATGGTGATTTAGCTGGAGCTATTGTAAAACTAAAAACAAAGAAATAGAAAATCTATTTCTTTTCTCCAATTCCTTTTCTTGTGTCGACAGCAACACCACTGTTTATTTGTATCATCAATTTTCCAGGCATTTTTGCTGTTCCTATCCCAAGGAATTCATCTTTGGGATTAACAATTAGTACTTCTTCCTTTGAGGCTATCTTTTCATCAGCTTCTAAAACATGTTTTGCAAAAACAGATTTCCCTTTTCTTATGAAAGGTTCCACGTCTTCAATTATCTTTACTCTCAGCCCTAGTTTGTTCTTATGTAAGTTTTCTCCTCCTAAAATGGAAAGTATAAGAAAACCATCACGAACACGAAATGAACATAATCTATCCTCATTTAAATAAACAATTTTTATTCTCTTTGTGCCTCTTGAACGTTCGACCATTATATCCTTAGGAAATAGAACCTCGCCTGCCCCCTTACCAAATTGAAAATCGGCTATCCCTTTTAATTGTCTTATGTCGTAAAGTGTTGGTTTTTCCAATCTAGGCATGTTATGTAAATTGTTTGTAGTAGTAATAAAAATTGTTATTGGCAAGAAATCGCTATTTCTAACATTTCTCAACAAAGATGTCTGAACATATATGATACAATCTTGGAGAATATTTCTTAATTTGTCTAATCTCTTTTATCTCAATTTTATGTCCAGATTCATTTCTAGCTTGTTCGACTGTCTCTAGTGGTTGTTCTAAATTATCTCGAGGCAATATGCTGTGATAATGTATCCATCCTTGAATTTGTATTGCTTCTAAAGCGCATTTAAACTGATTGTAATCAATATCGAAGTAACCCATTAGTACCCTAGTTGCAAAATTTTTCGGTGTACTCTTTCTATTATCTCCATAGATTGGAAAATATCTATCATCTACTTTGTTTGCCTCAATATTTTGTTTTAGAAAATCAAACGCGATTTGATTCCATTCTACCCCATAAATTCTAACAGATGGTTTATTCACAGCAATGGGTAAGGATAAGTTTCCAATACAAGCAAACATATCACAAATAACTTCATTGTCACTCACTGTTTGAACTAAGTGATTTCTTTCATTCTTATTTCCAGGAGAGAATGTGATCATTTCTAAATCTATATTGAAAATAGTATTGAATTCTTTGTGGATAGTTGTCGTTCTTTTTTCTCCAGCAATGTGTTTTATGACTGGCTTTCGATAGGATGAAATGGTATCTACTTGCTCTACAACTATCTTGACTTTAGAATCAATTAAGATTAAATGTTTCCCTATCATTTTCTTGTAGGCATCTACTTTCGGATTTAAGTGTCTAAAAACGGCAATATCTCCAATAACGGAATATCCAGAAGGTAGTTTATCCAGTAAATCTGTAGGAATTATCCCTTTTAGTGATTCTTTCAGTTTTTCTTTGAATTTCATTAAATCTAAAATATCTTTTAACGTCAATTTTTAATATTATCCTCTCTTTCATATTACTAGAGGAAGAATGGTGCTATTAGCCAAATTGAACAAGGACTTTGCATTAGTTGAAGAAAAAGAAGGTAATTCTCTATACAGCCAAGGTTGGTATGGTAAATATACAAACAAGAATCACCTAAAGTTAGATCCATATGAAACAGTGATTCTGCTGGAAAGAGGAAGGATTGAAGTTGTAGAATCTGATAGTAAAATTCTTTCTTTGTCTGAAGTAGTAGCATTTTTTTCAAGTAACATCCCAAATTTTCTTGTCCATTATCTTCTCTATAAAGACTTGCGTGGGAGGGGATATGTCATTAAAAGAAATTCTAAGAACGGTAAATACTTCGAACTTTACGAAAGAGGAGCAACTCCTAATAATGCAATTCATTTGGCGTTAGTTGTACCTATGGTAGAAGGAGTTTTGTTTGACATTGATGGAATTGATCAAATTGTCTCTGAATCAAAGTCGATTAGTAAACAATTGATTTTTGCTGTGATTGACAGTTTGGGTGATGTTTCCTATTACAGTGTAAGTGAGTTAGAGTTCCCCGATCTTATAGAACAAAAGGAGAGTTGAAGTAATGAAATACACACCTGATACAAGCGTTATAATAAATGGCCAATTTTTGAAATATCTTTCGACACAAAAAGACGTTGAAACAATTGTCCTTTCTCGTGTTGTTTTAGCTGAAATTGAAAATATGGCCAATCAAGCAAAAACAACAGGGATGGTTGCCTTAGAAGAATTACAATTGATGAGAGATATGTGTGCAAAGAATGGTTATAATATACTTATTGATGGGTATAGACCAACAGGTAATCAGATACGAGGAGCTCCTGCAGGAGAATTAGATGCACAGATTAGAGAATTAGCACAAGAGCATCAATCGATATTAGTTACTTCAGATAGAGTAATGGCAGAAATTGGGAAAGCTGAAGGGCTTGTTGTAGTATTCCTTAAACAAGCTGTCAGAAGTATCGGTAAGAAAATTGAAGATTACTTTGATGAACAGACAATGTCGATTCATTTACGAGAGAATAATCCTCCACTGGGAAAAAAGGGAAAACCTGGAAATTTCGAGTTAGTTGCATTATCAGATGAGGAGATTCTTACTAAAGAATATCTCGAAGAACTGGCTAAAGATGTTATAGAAAGAGCAACTAGAGACGAGGATAGTTTCATAGAATCTGACAGATTCGGTACTTCTGTTATTCAACTAAAGAATACCCGAATTGTGATTATTCGTCCTCCCTTTAGTGATGCAATGGAAATAACGGCAGTAAGACCAATTCTAAAACTCACATTAGATGATTATAACTTGGATTATAAATTACTCGAAAGAATTGAGAAAAAAGCTGAAGGGATTATTATTGCTGGACCTCCTGGTGCTGGAAAAAGCACATTTGCTACAGCTGTGGCTGAATTTTATGCTGACAAAGATAAAATTGTAAAAACATTTGAAAATCCTAGAGATCTCCAAGTCGATAACAGGATCACACAAATGTCTGGTTTTGATGGAGATATTTCTGCTTCTGCAGATTTGGTACTTCTAATGCGTCCTGATTATGTTATTTACGATGAATTAAGAAGGACCAAAGATTTTGAAACTTATTCAGATCTGCGTCTAGCGGGTATTGGTCTGCTGGGTGTAGTTCATGCAACACAAGCAATAGATGGTATTCAGCGATTTATTAAACGAGTAGACTTGGGGATTATACCTTCTATTGTTGACACCATTATTTTTATTGCGAAAGGGGAAGTTGCAAAAATTTACACTCTTTCTATGACAGTTAAGGTTCCAACAGGCATGACTGAAAAGGATCTAAGCAGACCAGTGATTGTCGTAGAAGATTTCCTCACAAATAAACCAGAATATGAAATTTACACTTTTGGTGAGCAAATAGTTGTTTCCCCAATTAGTAAATCTCCAAAACGTTCAACAAGTGGGAAACCCATCGCTTCTTTATCACCGGCAAGGTTACAAAAAGTGCTGAAGAAGTACTCTATTTATGATTTCAATTACAAATTTGAACCTCCAAATTCCTTATCTCTATTTGTTTCGGATAAAGATAGGCCCCGTGTAATAGGAAAAAATGGAAAAAGGATTGAAGAAATAGAGCAAAAACTTGGTTTGTCAATAGATGTGAAAACCTTTGGAGAGAAACAAGAAAACGAAGAAGCGGAATATATATTGGATGTTTATCCTACAAAGAGCAAGATGATAGTAATCTTCCCCCCAACTTGTATAGGTGAGGACGTTTTAATTGCAATAAATGGTGAGGTCATGTTTCAACTAACTGTAGGAAAAACTGGAGAAATCAGTGTTGCAAAAGATACGGAAACAGGAAGAGCGTTATCTGAAGCTCATATAAAAGGAGCAACAATCAGCGCAATTTTATGATTCTCCTTTTTCAGATCTCGTGAAGACTATATCAGAAGAAGTTGAGTGACCAATAATTATTCTATCAGCATCATCTGGAAAAATTCCGTTTTCAACTACTCCAGGTATTAATGTTAACTGTTTTTCCATCATGCGAGGATCATATGCGTCCTTGAAGTGAACATCACCGATTACATTCCCATTATCAGAAATAACTGGTCCAATTTTTCCTGTTCCATACCGTAATTTAAAATCACCCCCCAAATCAAAAATGGGTTTAATTATAGTATTAATGGTCTGAGGAAGTACCTCAATTGGAACAGGAAAACTATTTAGTTCTAAAGGAAATTTTGAGTGATCTGCTATAACAATAAATTCCTGGGATGCTCGCGCCATAATTTTTTCCATTGTCAAAGCTCCTCCTCCACCTTTTATAAGTACAAAATCCTTTGTGATTATGTCTGCTCCATCTACATAAATGTCTAATTCTGATTCTTCAATCAACGATCCTGTTGGTAATCCTACTTTCGCTAATTCAATCTGACTTTCTAAGGATGAAGGAATGCAGAGAATATCTAATTCATCTTTGTTAACTAGTTCAGAAAGAGCTTGAATAAAGTATTTTACAGTACTGCCTGTTCCTATTCCAACTGTAAAATCATCATAAATGAACTCTTTAGCAGCTCTTACTGCTGCATTTATTTTCGAATTATCAATCTTTTCTGTCATTACAACATCACTTGCTCTAAATGACATTAGAAATAATTACTTGTAAAATCTTTTGTATTAAGAAAGTTTGTTAATGAAAGTAAAATAGAAATGAGTAGAGAGGTTGAATATGTAATGTTTCCTCTCTTTATTAAGATGTAAGAGTGAAATTATTGTTGTTCACTCATGAATTTTTTAAGACGATCTAATTCCTTCAACATTTCTTTGCGTAGTGCTGCAATCGAAGTGCTTTTTGCGAACAAATCTCCTTCTCCTCCTTCTGAGACCGAGGATGGTGCTACTGCAGGTGCTGGTGGTTTCGGTGTTGGCATACTAGGTGCTGGAATTGCGGGTGCTCCTGCTCCAGACTTAGGTGCGGTTGGCATTGGCGGTGTTGGAATTGCAGTTGGGGGTGGAGTTTTTCCAATAGATGGTGGCATTGGTGGACTTGGTGGTGCTGCACCACTTTGTGTGGGTGCGGGTGGCATTGGTGGTGTTGGAGGGGCAACGGTTATTGCCTTTCGCTTTTTCTCCTTCTTAACCTTCTCTTTCTTAACCTTCTTTTCCTTAACAGGTTTGGTTGGAGGAGCTGGTGGGGCAGTTGTTGGAACAGCGGAGGGAGTTTCTATTTTTTCATCTCCCTTAATTTTGCTGAGATAATCCCCTTGCATTTTCTTTAATTCTTGTTCTAATTGGGATACTTCTGCCTCTCTTGCAGTTTTCTCAATTTCATCTTCAATTTTCTTTACATCTGATGTGTATCTTACAGATAATCGTGTGAATATGCTTTCACCTATTTCTTTCTTTTTGTGAGCATCTGATAATGCACGTTGTGCTGCTAAAAACTTAGCTTTCTCAATTTTTAGAATAGTTATTCTTTCTGCTGGAGCAATATCAGAAGGAATGGGTCGATCCGTTTCCATGTCCATGTCTAGCAAAGTTGGTGTGTCTTTTTTCTTGTAAACTTTTGTTGAAATGGCTACTGCTATTGCACTTAAAATTAAGAACAACGCTGCCACGTATATTAACATCTTAAGACCTGGATCCGTAGGACCTGGTAAGCTTGCGAACCAATCTATAATTGCCATATTTTTACCTCTTGGAAATTTTATTATTTAGAATCCTTTTATTTCTTTCTCTGTCTATTTATTACCGATATTAGCTTAATAAACTCTATTACTGTTGCCATGCCATTTGAGTTGATAAAAGCTGAATCGCGATCTGTAACATATAGAGAAAAGGAACCCCTTTATTTATTATTATTCTTTTTTTGCTTCCAAAATTGCTTTTACTCTTTTAAGTCTGGAAAATGTTTCTCTTTCTTGTTCCTCAAGTGTGCTTGCAATAAAAGTTGCAGCTGCTTTTAGTTTTGGAATCAATATATAATTTAGTGCATTAACTCTTCTTTTTGTCTTGTTGATTTCTGTAGCTAATTTTTCTAGTAATGTCATCTTTTCTGCAATAACCATTAATGTTCGTAAAGATTTGCGAAAATGAACAATCGCTCTATCGAGTTGAGCACTCGAACTAGCCAACCCGTAAAAGATGTCATTACTATCCTTTTCAACTTCTTCAACTAAAAATCTGGGTGATTTTACTCCCATGATACTAACAGTTTGTGTTCTAATTTCTAAAACTGCTGGTGCATATTGTGCAAGATCTCGAATTTTATCGGGCCCAACAATCATTTCTGCTTTAGTTAGCGATTGATATGCGATTAATAATTCTTCTTCAAACTTCTTTCTTGCAACACGCACTTCATCTTTGATGGCATACAATTCAATGACTAAAGCATCCATTTTCTCTTTGAGAAGATCATGTCCTTTCTGAGCTAAACGGATTCGGGCTCTTGTGTTCAGTAGCTCCATTCTAGTTGCACTGATAGTACCAAATTCAGGCGTTGCCATCAAAAAAAACAAAGTTCGTTACATTATATAGTTTTTGATTAGTAGGGGGAAGAAGAAACATATCTTTCTTTGTGATTAATGGAAAGATATTTTATCTCATACAATTTTCTTTATTAAAGCAGACAAATGTGACAAAGAATGGCAAATAGTGAAATATTTGATAGAAAAAACGATTCTAATGAGCTGGTCTTCCCAGGAACACGTTTAGCAGTAACAGAAGAGTTTATTGCGGGTCCTGGTACTTATTCAACCGACGATTATATCTATTCTTCAGTTGCAGGGCTGGTAATAATAGATTTTGAGAAACATGAAATTACCGTTATGTCGAAAGCTAAAATGACCCCTGTCCCCAAAAACAATGCTATCGTTCTTGGTAAAGTGGTGAATGTTTCACGACAAGTAATCAGTGTGGGAGTATTTTCAATAGAAAATCAAGAAATTTACCCAACATATACAATGGTCATACATATTTCAAGTGTTTCCCGTGAATATTTGGAAACAATTGATGAAGCAATCTCTTCTGGTGATATTATACGTGCAAAAATTATTGATTCAAAAACCATCCCCTTACAAGGATCTTTAATTGGTTCTCAACTTGGAGTCATACAATCTTATTGTTCTATATGCGGAGCAAAATTAAATAAAATTGGAAGGAATAAGTTGAAATGTTCTAATTGTTCAAACATTGAAAATAGAAAAACTGCTATCGATTTTGGCAGTGGACATTTAGGATATAAACTTTAAACATTATTAAATTCTTCTCTGGTGATAATTTTGACTAAAGCAACTACAAAAGATGTACATATAAGTATTTCAAATAAAGACCATCTTCAGTTTTTTATTGAGGTTTTGTCCAAAGCGTTAGAACACGTAGAGTTTTTCCTAAACTATAAACAAGGTGGGATAAGAGTTCGTCTTTTTGGAGAAAGAGAGACTGTGTTACAATCTGTTATAACCGTTAAGAAATTTGGAAAGATGATATCAAATTCTGTTACTCCTGATAATAATGGTTATTATACTCATCATTTACGCATTATTCAGCAATTAAGTACAAAAATAATTTCATTGGATAGTTTAAGTTCAGTTTTACAATATTCTGGTGTATTATCCTATCATGAAGGTCATGAATTAGTCACAAAAGCAGATATGAACCTAGTCCAAAAGGTCCTCAAAGAATTGCTTAACATTCTTCAAGATATGCCTCTAGATGTTAGGTCCCAAGTTATGAAAAAAGTAATTTTAACAGTTTCATATTGTACAAATTATGAACCTGTGTTTATTATAAATCAAGGATTAGAACACAATCTATTCCAGTATCAGAGAGATACATTAGCAATTGCAGAATCTCCAGAAAAATGCATTGAGGATCTGATTGAAAAATTATCTTTTGAAAATGTGAAAATCAAATATGAAGATTTTCTGAAAAATAATAAATCATCTGACTTTCATCTCATTAGATAAATAATAGTTTAAAACGCAAGACTGATAAAATATATAAATTCCATAATAACAGAAACAGTTGAGGAAGAAACATTGCAAATTAAAATTTTAACAAATAAGGAAGGGTATCTTAAGCTTAATATCAAAGATACAGATCCACATACTTTATTCAACCTATTACGTGAGGAACTCCTAAACGATGATAAGGTAGATTTTGCAGGATATTGGAGAGACGAATCTTTCTACGAATCACTTATATTCCAGCTCAGAATGAAGGCGAAAACTTCTGATCCTGTTCAAGCCATCAACAGAGCTCTAGAGCGCATTGGTGTTCATACAAAGGAATTCATTGATTTGTGCAAAGCTAAAATTGAGTAAATGTGGTGGTCTTTTTGGACACACCTAATAATTTTTCCTTAAAACTAGAGAACATCCTTTTTGATAACAATTTCGCTAAATTTGGCGATTCACTTGTTAACTTTCTTTATAATTCGGCAATATATGAATCAACCAAGAATCTTCAAGGCGTGAAAGTCTGGGATCAATGTCTCGCAGAAGCATGTAGAAATTCACCCTTGAGAAGCTATATTGGTGGTAGAAAAAATGCAGGGGAACTAGGAGATGCTGTAGAAGCTTTTCTCGGTTATTTATACATTAAAAACTCACTTGTGCTTCCTGAAATGATAGCAACCCTTTCCCGCTTTATTCGCAATAATATTGATTTGTATCCAAAAAACGAAAGAAAACTCTGCTCAATAGCATTTTCACATTTAATAAACTATTACTGCGAAAAAAATGATATATCTGCTTAACAAAATGATATGACATTATATAACATAATTTTTGAAACTTTGACCAATCATATCGGCTAACCTAAGACTTTCGGGAATCGAGCTAGAATGTGTCGAAATCTCAATAACTTCTCTTACTTGTTCTGTACTGGTAAAACCTACCTGTTGGAAGAATTTTTTGTATTGCTTTCCAATCTGATTTTTGAATACTATTTCCTCAATTGGTGGATTAGAAGTAAGAATGTTGTATTTCTCATTCCAATTCTCTAAATTTGAGAGAGCTTTTTTTACATCTTCTTTATTGGGAAGTGTAGGTAAGATTGTAATGACAGGTATATCTGTAAGGTTGAACAAATTCTTTAAATCGATAATGTTAAACGCCGCTATAGTGGAGCTACCTAATATGATCGCTCTCAATTGTGTGGCATATTTACTGGATATAATCATCTCGCCAATTTTTTCTGTAGCATCCCATCCATCAATTTCAATTATTGTTCTTACTATCCCTTCGACAAGAGTATGCCCTCTGACAATCACGCCAAAAACAAATGCATTCTTTGATGTTTTCCTTTGAAAAGCTGCATCATCAACCCCAATAGTTCTAATACAATCTTTCATTATTTTGTGATTGTTTCTAATCATTAAGTAACTTTTTAAACATAAACTATAGAAAGATTACTGATTCTAATGAGTAGACGAAACCTTCCTGAACACGGGGCCTTGGTAATAGGTACTGTGAAACAAATCTTTGGCCATGGTGTATATGTTAACTTAGACGAGTACGAGGACTTACAAGCCTATTGTCATGTGTCTGAAGTTAGCTCTACATGGGTTAGAAATATCAGAAACGTTATGCGTATCGGTAAAAAGGTTGTCGGGCGTGTTGTGCGTGTCAAAGAGAACCAAATTGACATAAGTATCAAAAGGGTCTCTGATGGATTAAAAAGAAAGAAAGTAGAAGAATGGAAGCATTACAAAACAGCTATCACACTTCTAGAAATGGGTGCAAAGCAAAGAAAAATAGATTTCGAAGTAGCTAGAAGTGAGGTTGAAGATGTTGCTTCAGGATATTATGGTAGTTTATATCAAGCATTAGAAGAATCTTTATTCAAAGGAGAAGTCGCTTTTACTGAAGCTGATATATCTGAAGAATGGGCATCTGTTTTAACTCAAATAGCAAAAAATAATCTTACTATCCCAAAAGTGAATATCATAAGAGATATTGAAATTACTTGCTGGGAAAGTAATGGAATTGTGTTAATTCGTGAAGCATTACAAAAGGCAAAAGATGCTCGAAAAGATGTTGAAGCTGAAGAAAAAGAATTAGATATGGACGTTTATGCCAGAGGGGCACCCATTTACAGGTTCGTAATTTCTGCTCGTGATTACGGGCTAGCTGAAGCATTAGTGTCCAAAGCAATAGAGACAGTGGAACAAACTTTAGAGGGATACAAGGCTGTAGTAAAGGTAATTTAAGCTTTGAGGATTGAGAAAAGAATGACTAAATCAATATTCAAATGTATAGAATGTAGCAAATATACTCTGAATACAGAAAAATGTCCTTCCTGTGGTGGACAAGTAGTTTCGCCTCGACCTGCTAAATTTTCTATTGAAAAAGAAGAAAAGTACTCCTCATATAGAAGACAATTATTAAAAAACAACTTAAAAACATCTTAATATCGCTACTTCAATTACATGATATCGTTTCTTGTGAAAGCGATAAATTTTAGGTATTTCAAATTCTGCCTTCATCATTTCATCTATAGTTTTATTATTTTTCATTACAAATTTTCGCAAAAACTCTACATTTTTCTGTATTCAGAGTATATTTGCTA
>BPTK01000123.1 GCA_023705905.1 Candidatus Heimdallarchaeota archaeon | reverse complement strand
GCGACCACCGAGATCTACACTCTTTCCCTACACGACGCTCTTCCGATCTGCTTATCATTATGCCCATAATTTTATGCATTGCATTCCTCTATACAATATATAAGAAATGGCAAGATAATGGGGAACTTAACAAAAAAGAACGTAAAACAGGAAAACATGTAAAAGATAGATATATTAAATACACAAACAGAAGAACATTCTACCTCTATAGTATTCTGTTATTACTGAGTATATTTCTTCTTTTCTTCTTAGGAAACATTCTAGATTTTGGTTTTTTTAGAGAATTAGCAGAAAATCTAAAGAGTTTTCATTATCACAATCTCTGGTATATTCTTCCCTTTGTATATAATTACTCAGTAAGTTTATTGATTGTAATCATTGAGTGGAGTATTTATTGTGCTTTATTTACTTTCTTTATATCCTATCGAAAGGTGAAAAAAGCAAAAGAGATTAGCATGCAATATTCATTAAATGAACATCTGGATATTTCATATATTCAGACTAATATCAGAAAAAAGAATACTGTTGGTGATAGTTTTGAGATTAATATCTTGATATCCTCAAATTACCATGAAGTGAGGATATTTGATATTAAAGTAATGTCTCCTTTGATGAAATTGAACGAAATTCCATTAACTGCATTATCATTGGGAAGTCAAGAACAAAAACAAATTTCGTTTGGAGGGAAATTCCACAAATATGGAAAATCTGACATATATTTTGAAATAATTGGTGTGATTAATGGTTCATCTCCGAATCTTCTAATGCAAAAAATTTACGGGTTGAAACTGCCAACAAGAACTACTAACAAAGTGAAAACACAGGTTTATCCATTTCAGCCAAAATTAGAAATTTCTGTTACCAATAAACATGAGTTTACATCTGATGAGCGTTTAACCATTAGCTTTTCTATGTCGAATTTAGGGTTGGGTAATGCTAGAGATATACAAGTGCAAATGAGACTCCCATTTGACGTAAAATTTATTCAAGAATTTGGTGTTATACCAAATATCTCTCCTAGTACAAGTGGAATCAACAGGGATGTGATTTTAGAAACAGGATCAATAGGGGATTTCAAAATTCCTTTTGAAGTCTACTGTAAAGATAATGCACTGAATGATATTCACAGTGAGATTCAAAATCTAATAGAATTTAAAGTTGTAACAGAGTCAAATGCACCAAATAAATTGAAAAATGAAACAATATTGGTTGAAAGTATTATTTCAGAGGAAGTTCAAGATATTTATAGAACAGAGAAAGAAGAAAAAATAAATGAGTTTCTTTTGATGTGGGATAATATAAAAAATAAAAATCTATCTCTTGCTTTTCAAATCGATGAAAACGAATATTTTGATAGAAAGAGAGAATTACCAAAATTACAAAATGTAGAAAATATTATTGTAGCAATGAGTAATACCTATGGAGGTATTATTGTTTTTGGAATTGATGACGACAAAATTGCTCATCAGTTATCAAGAAAGAAGAGAGATAACATCCAGAGTATTATTTCAGGAATATGTACAAATAATATTCAACCTCCTGTAAAACCATTATTTTATCAAATCATTGAAGATAATGATTATGGTTATCAAATAGTTGTTGTTCCACAATTTATAGAATCATACCATATGACTAAAACAGGAAAATACTTGCATAGAGTAGGAAGTAACAATGTTCCTTTACCATTTGAAAAAATGAAGAAAAATAGTTAATGGTTAATTTGTTAGTTATATCCACATTCCATCGTAGAAGGTATTTTTCAATAAAGCTATATTCTACTTATTATTCGTGTTTGTAATATAGAAGTAGGTACTATATAGTATAAATTGACTATTTTTGATTGAATAGATTACTATGTCTCACAATTCGAATTTACACAATATTGCATTTCAAATCTGGACAAAACTATATAAATTGAATTGATAAAATAATCTGGGGGGTTGTTAAATCACGATATATAAATATCAAACTAAGTTTAGATGAACCCCGAATAGATAAACGTTGGAATTTCAATGAAAGATGAAATAGAGATAAATCCATTGTACTTTACCTATGAAAAATGGGCAATTGAAAATAGAGAAAAATATTTAGAATTAATTCAAAAGGCAAAAACTGAAGCAGAGAAAACTGAACTCTATGAAGATCTGGTCTTTTTGAATATTTTTGAAATAAGAAGAGTTGTAGATATCGGACTGAAATTCTATGTTAATCAACAGATAATAAAGAACGAAAAAATCTTCTTTAAAGCGAAGAAAAGAATTACTTCTATTCTTGCAGAATCAATTGAAGATCCACAAACAATCTCTGAACTACGCGAAAAAGGTCCCGTAGAACTTAATACATTCAATCCAATGGAACAGTATTTTACTAGTGCCAATGAATTAAATTTGAAACGAAATCAAAATAAGTTAAGTACAGTTGCATTTCTAGATCATGAATTAGAGAAAGCTATAGAAAATAGTAATTTCAACAGAATAGAAGCAATACGCTCAAACCAAGTTGATTTCATAACACATGAATTTGGTGCTTTTAAATTATTTACATGTGAAGATGTCATAGATGATTATTTTTCTTCGCAATATTATAGAGGTTTGGCAAAAAAAATATCACTTCAAAACCTCAAGTGGACATCGCTATATCAGAATGTCAATGTTAACATTGGAGCAGCTTTAATTGATTTGGGGAGTGACGAAATCTACCAATTTATCTTAAAGCAGGTTGAAATGTTTCTAGAGCGTAAAGATGAAACAATATTATTGTACAACAAGCTTATTAATGATTTGTTATCAATTTTTCATTTTGAATGGTTTTTATCTTTTCCTAAAGAAGAAAAGGTTTCATTATTAAATGATTCTTTCTCAAATGAAGATATACTTCAATACTACATTCAAAACTACGTACCACTAAAAAATCAAGCTGATTTCTTATCAATAAGCACTTTTGTGAAATTCTATGAAGACCTTGGTTTATTTAATATTTCTTATAAAATGCTGATTAACACACTTAAAAAAACATCAAATTTATCCCCAGAACAGAAATTTTATCTCTATAAAAGTCTCGGATATATTTTATTAAGTAAAGGGAAATATACTGACGCACTAAATTACTATAAAAAGTCAGTCAAATTGAAACCAAAAAAAAGTAGTTTATACTCACCATATCAAAGAATTGTAAGCTATTGCAGAATTGTTGATATACTATTAAAACTTAATCGCGATAAAGAAGCTCTAGATATATCTTCTAGAATAAAAAAGAAGATAAGGAAACTCACAAAAAAAGATCAAATTAACTCATATTTTAATCTTAGTAGAAGTTTTGGTTCAAATCAAGTTTATGATAAAGAAATTGAATATCTTAATTTAATATCAAAAGAAAGTTTGTCACTGAAATTGCAAAGTACCATCAGTAGAAGGCTTTACATCATACAAAGAGCACTTAAAAAAGGACAACAAAGATTGATAGAAGAAGACAAAATTGAAGTCATGAGTGATTTTCTAAAACAAGCTCATCGATTAACTAACATGTTTTCTTTCAATAGCTCAAAACAGAAGTTGAAGAAAGCTTTTAAGATTGCAAAAGAATTACAGAACCACGAAGCTCTTGAAATGATTTATTATAATTATGGATTTATCTGTTTTTCTCAAAGAAATATTACTAAAGCTCTTGACTATTTCAAGAAATCATTAAAATATGACATAAAATTTAGTCCAAATGCTAAAGGTTTTATTGCAGCGATTAGATTTTCGAAATACTCTGATTCAAATGAAGTATCTGACCTTCTTCTAGACATTAGTAAACCTAATGAAAAAGAATATTTCTATCACTATTTTGTGAATGGTTTATTGGAACTATTATCAGAGGATGAGATTAAAAGAATAATACCAGAAATTGAAAGAAAGATTATGAATAAGGAGGATGTCTTTCTGATAAGCCAAATTCTTTGTGAAAATGGATTTTTTGAAGAATCTATTAAAATTCTCGAACTTATTGAGAATAAGATAGAGCAAAAAGAAATTGTATGGGAGTATTTAGGTGATTTATATTTAATATCAAATATTTCACAAAAAGGTATAAGATACTACACTAAGTATTTAGATTCAAGACCAGAAGAGATAAGGATTAAGATCAAACTTAGTGAAGCTCTAAAGATGAATGAATCTTTCTCAAAATCTCTGGAGATTTTGGAAAATCTCGAGAATGAAATTTCTAATGAAGGACTTGAAAACAAGCTTCACTTAAATAAAGTAATTACAGAAAAAGAGCTTATTCAAAGCTTAATAAGTTCTAGATTGTTCTACTCTAACATACCAATAGAAGATATTAGTAAATCATTTTCAAGTGCAGAAAGATTGTTTTTTGACAATTTACGTGGTGAAAGGACCATCAATGATTTTGCAGGCATTTTGGTAGGTTACTCCAAAGGGATTGAACAAATACTACACAGGAATCTTACTACTGCTTTTATTGATGAAAGTGGATATAGAGCTACTGATGTTAAAGTAAAAAAATCTAAAACACGACTAAGAATCTGTTACAAGGATATTTCACAAGTTTTCACTACAGGTCAATGGGTGTATTTACTGACTCAATATTCTGAATCAACAACAGATGTTTTATGGAAAGAATTTATTCAATTCTTGAATAAGAAGCTATTACAAGATCAACTGAAAACAATTCTAGAATTTTGCCAAGGTATAAACAAACTAAGGGATACAGGCGTTCATGAAAAATCAATCGATTTTGAAACCATCATTAATTTTAGAGAAAATAATATGCAGAAGCTAAATAAAATAGTAAATTTCTTCTATAGTTAAACTCAGTAAATAGAATCTTATAGAATTTTATTAATTTATCTTTTCAATATGCTGCAATAAGAAAAACCAAAATGAAGAGAAGATGTCTTTCTAATATCCTCTTCTTTGATATATTATACTACCTTTTCGGCAATGGAAATGAGGTCTATTTTTTGTGGAAAAAGAAAATGTCGTTACTAGGTTTCTGCTTCTATTTGTGATCTTTTTTCTTCTAAAGATGGGATCATACTTCCACCTAGTAATTCGTACAAATCTATGATTAATGAACTACCTTCATCAGTTATTTTGTAAAGAGCCTTATTTGGTTTATCTGGATAGAAGTAAGTCACTACAAGGTTGTAGTCTGATAACTTCTTCAAGTGTCTATAAGCAGAAGCTATTGGCATTTTAAGTGATTTTTGTATAGCTTTAACAGAAGCAATTGCTGGTTGTTGTTGGATTAGGAAGATCAAACAGAGTAATCCGTCAACGCCTATTTTTCTTATAGTTTCTATCATCTTTTCATTTTCTTTAAAGAAAAGCCCATTTACCTGATCCTCAGAAATAATTACTGAAGAAACTTCGTCACTTCTTAATTCTACAGCTGAATCTAGTAGAATTTTACTTTCAGTAAGTATTTGAGTTAGTTGTTTTCTAAAGATTTTCCAGTCAGTTGTTCCTTTCTCTGGTTCATCTTTCATTCTTCGCTTTAGATAGATATTAATAATTCTAAGAATAACAGCAAGAACCAAAATCATCAGTGTTAAAGGATATACATTTTCATATCCATAGACTAGTTGAATTATAATTGAAATTACAGCAAATAAATAGAGAAAGTAGTATACATAGATTCTTCTTAACTTGATCTCTCTCAATTTTAATGAAATCTTCTCAATGTTCATATTTCAACTCCTCCTCTGAAATATCTCAGCTGGCATTCAATATGAAAATTCCAATAACTTTTATAGGGAATTCCAACATAGGTTGAGTAATTTGATGTGTAAGGTGGAACTAATCCACCTCCAAATGATTCATGGCCTACAAAGTTATACGAAACAGACTGAAGTCTATTGCTTTTAGGTCTGAGTTTATAGGTTATAATAGAAACAAAATCTTCTTCATCAAAGATATTTGAAATAAAAGTATCAGTGTCTCCCTTTGTGTAAAAATGTGGAAGAAGGGAGTGTTTAGCTTGCTTATTTAGAGCAGGTCTTGCATCTTTAGAGGAGAAAATGTACATGTATCTCCAATGAACATATGTTCGGTTATACAGATAGCTATTAGATTTAAATGTTAACCCAATTGCTAGAGCAGGTTCAAAAAATGGATTATCAACACCATCATTAAGGTCAAACATACCTAAAGTTATAGTCTGATTATTTTTATCTAGAGTAAGGTTAGCAACTGTTTTCTTCTTACTTATAGAGTCGACATGAAAATTGAAATCTAAGGTTGATGATGAATTGCCTTCGAATAATACTATGTTACTGTAATTTAGAAACTGCTCGGACATTGATTGCTCTACTCCTTCTTTGAAGTCAAATATCGGATTTAGGTAAATACCTGCAATAGCATCAAAGTGTTCAAAAAATGTCATATTGTATTCAAAAAAATAATCTGTTATCGTTAACTGAATAATGTCCCCTTCTTCTAGATCTATTTTAGCATTTATTCTATAACTGAAGGGTGCTGGGAAGATTACTATATGTGTAACAAATAAACCAAGTAGAAGTATCAGTTCTAAGTAAAGTAAAATTTTTCTAATTTTCATATCAATAGCTGTATTCTCTTCTGCCTTTTTAAATTATATTTAAATTATCAAATTGATAATTCAATTTAACTTGGGATGGTAAATTTGTGACAATATTTTTTGTCTGTTTTTTTGTTAGATTCCCTCTGTAAAAATTGTGGATTTGTCTCAAAAATACTTAATAACCTGTTGGTAGAGACTATGTGCGCGAGACAACTCAATCAAGTACCGCAATAACTGGTTTTTGTACAAATTGTGGCTCTCAAATTTCTAGTAATGATCCATATTGTTCAATTTGTGGAGCCAAAAAATTGTAACATTATTTTATTTTTTTTTCTTTTTCTTTTTCTTTTTCTTATGTTAATATCAGGTATTTGCAAGCAGATAATTACTTAATTTCTTAGATAGAGCAACTATTGTCAATATAGGTGGCATTCCTAAAGGACTGGGAAATACACTTGCGTCACTTACAAACAAGTTACTTATTTCAGTCTCCTGATTTTCATCTACTACTTTTCCTATTGGAGCTGTACAACAAGGATGACCTGATTCATACACTCCTCTGGTTATTGTCTCTGATTTTGCTCTTGAAGCTAACAATATTTTTTTGTTTATCTCATGCGCTTCATCTAAGCTTTCTTGATCCTTTTTAGTTAGAGCTTTCTTTATCGTTCCATCTGTTCTTACTTCTCCAGTTATTTCATCTCTGATCTTGGTCATCATGCCTATCAATCTTTTTGCTTTTACTTTTCTGGTTTTCACTAATGCTCTTAATTGATTTAATCCACTATATTTTTTTGGTTCGAAATCTAGCATATTTCTGACCAATGTAAGTGTAGGATACATGTATGGAGATGGAAATAATCCCTTGTCTTCTATGAATTTATCTAGATACACTGCCATAACGGGTTCATTCTTCATCCCTACATCTTCAGTATACCCAAAAGTTGACTGAAAAACATCTAGAGCGATTCCCTTCCCCGCCTCTTCTACACCAGAATTTTGTAATATTTTCGGAGTTTCAATTGCTCCAGCTGATAGAATGATATTCTTTCCATACACTTTGCTAGTTGATCCATTATTAGTAAAACTTACACCAACTGTTTTTCCGTTCTCATGCAAGACTTTCCTTACTTCAGAATTAAGGAGAAGGTCAGCACCATTTTCTATAGCCTTATCTACAAATTCCAGAGAAGTCCATTTTGCTCCTGTAGGACAACCGTACATACAAATCCCACAACCTGTGCACTTATCAAAATCCACG
Organism: Candidatus Heimdallarchaeota archaeon; assembly: GCA_023705905.1. GTDB lineage: Archaea > Asgardarchaeota > Heimdallarchaeia > Heimdallarchaeales > Heimdallarchaeaceae > UBA460. Next base: position 3,346 of record BPTK01000123.1, on the reverse strand, counting down.
CATTTAGGTGTGGGTTTCATCTCCCAACCAAGAGATCGTGCACCCTCAATTATACGTTGAGTACCTTCACCTATAAGATGAGAAGGCATCAACTTGACTCTTAGATCTTCTCTAGCCGATTCTAATTCCTTTGAAAGATTGATTTTCCATTCTTTAAGTATACTATCAGGAGGGGTAACAGCACCCCCCATGGCAACATAAGATGTACCACCAAGTATCCTAGTTTGTCCAATATAAATTCCACCATCTGAACGGAGTAATTTCTTTTCTTTATCAAGAAATAATTTATTGATAACCTTAATTTCCCCTTTATCAGTAAATCTTGGACCATATTCTACAATAAGCACTTTTTTCTTGGCTTCTGCTAATTCTTTAGCGACTGTAGCTCCACCAGGGCCACTCCCAACTACAATATAATCATAAACCTGTTTAGTTGTCATAATTTTGTCACACTTTAAACATGCGTCATTTTGCAATAAAAATATTTGCTATTTTATGTCCAAATAAAGAAATAAGTAGAATTTGTTTTGAATCGAGAGAAATTATGAACAATGTAAGGGAAATTTAAGAAAAAAGATTAATTTTATCTTACCTTAAGAATCTGTTAGACTTTATTCTCTCAAACATTCTCTCCACAATTTGTGCAATACTTAGAGCTCTTATGGTATTTTGTTCCACATTGTTTACAGAATTTGAAATCTTCCGGGTTTTGAGGTTTTTCAACTGGAATTGGTTGTTGATCTGGAGTTTGTACATAACCAACATACTGAGCCTGTGAAAACCCGAATACCCTAATTAGAATTCTATATTCAAATTCATATAGTTTAAATACGAATTTCTAGATTTAAATATGAATGGAAATTAACACTACCCATAAATTGGATTGTATAGAAGGTTTGAAAAGATTAGAAGATGACTCAATTGATTTAATCTTTGCTGATCCACCTTATAATCTACAATTGAGGAATGATTTGTATAGACCTAATCAATCGAAGGTAGATGCTGTTAATGATTCATGGGATAAATTTTCTTCTTTTAAGGAATATGATGATTTCTCAGAAGGTTGGTTAAGTGATTGTCATAGAGTTCTCAAGAATACTGGTTCTATATGGGTTATAGGTTCCTATCATAACATATTTCGAATTGGAAAAATTATGCAAGATATTGGTTTCTGGGTTCTAAATGATATTATATGGATAAAAACAAATCCTATGCCTAATTTCAAAGGTACACGTTTTAACAATGCTCATGAAACATTAATTTGGGCTAAAAAAAGTGAGAAAGCAAAGCCAACCTTTCATTACAAGGCAATGAAAGTGATAAATGATGATAAACAAATGAGAAGTGATTGGTATTTACCTATTTGTATTGGTAAAGAAAGGTTAAAACTTAATGGGAAGAAAGTGCATTCTACCCAAAAACCAGAAGCACTTCTATATAGAATTATTCTTTCAAGTTCTAATGTTGATGATTTAGTTTTAGACCCATTCATGGGTTCTGGAACTACAGGAGCAATGGCTAAGAAACTTCAAAGAAATTATATAGGTTTTGAAATTGATGATCTATATATCAAAGAAGCGAGGAAAAGAATTTCTGCTGTCGTTCCACTGAAGGGAGACCTATTAGATTATAAAATAGAACAAAAACCCCCCAAGGTTCCTTTTGGTAGTTTAATTGAACATGATTTTATCAAAGCAGGACAGACAATATTCTCTAAAAATAAGAAACATAGTGCCATTGTGAAAGCTAATGGCTCTTTGGAATATAATGATAATGTAGGTTCCATACACAAAATAAGTGCTTTGATTCTAAATAAACAAGCCAATAATGGTTGGGATTACTGGTATGTAGAAGAAAATACTGAACTTGTAAGTATTGATACTCTTAGAAGAAGGTATGCTTCTGAATTTACTGATTACAAGGATGAAATCTCAGCTAAATCTGATAGAGGCAAGGATAAAGTTTTAACTCAATTCTTCTAGTTAATTGCATGAGCCAAGTATATATGGAATATAGTGATTTCATAAGCATACTAAATAAATCAATATTTCATAAAGTTAAATTGACTTTACTTGAAAAAGTTGCTAAGAATCCTGACCGATATGTTGGACTGTTTAGACCAACCAAACCTCGTGCAAAACTTGTACAAAACATAACCCAATCTAATGAAATTCGTTTTGGAGATGCTTTTGAGGTGATTTTGGAAGAATATCTAAAAATAATGGGCTTTGAAATGATCCCACGGAGTTATACTTTTAACGATGAAGAATTAAAATTCGATCAATTTTTCAAAAATGAAACCACAATATATTTTATTGAACAAAAAATCCGAGATGATCATGATTCAACAAAAAAAAGAGGACAAATAGATAATTTTGAGAAAAAAACAAAATTAATTTTTGAGCTTTATCCAGATTATGACCATATTGGCATGATGTATTTCATTGATCCAAGTCTCAAAAAGAATAAGAAGTATTATATCAATGAACTTAACAAAATTTCAGAAGTGTATCAAATAGAGACTCATCTTTTTTATGGAGAAGAGTTTTTTAAATGGATAGATTATTCTGAAATCTGGCAAGAGATTACTCAATATCTAGAAAATTGGAATAAAGACATATCAGATTTTCCTGAATTAAACTTTGATGCTGAATCAGGGGAGAGTTTTAATGAAATTAAGGAAATAAGCCCGAAATTATTTCTAAAGCTACTTGCGAATGACAAAATATTTAACGAAATAATCTTGACTCTTTTTCCTGAAAAAAAGACTCTTTTTTTGTTACTAGAATATTATAAAGCAAAGAGAACTGGAAACAAAGTCTTTCAAAAAATTGTCGTCATATTAGAATCCAGATTATACAATAAAGTTCAATTATCTTCATCCAAAAAGCTTTCAGAATTCATGTGATGAAATTAATTGATGTAGTATTTTCTAGAAAATTAAAAGGTAGACTGTTATACTCAGTCCACAAAGTTTCCGTAACTATGTTTTAACAGCGATTCAATTTGATTAATACTTTGATTGGAGAGCTTTCCATGATTTACAATATTCCTCCAAGTATATCCTAACTAGTTCTTGAGTTTCTTGATATTTCTCAACATCTGAACTGACATCAACAATTTGAAAACCTATCCCTTTATAATAAGGTTGGATTATGCTTTTTAATGCTAATTCATCTATCTTTTTATTTATTTCGTCTATATTCTCAGGTAGGTCTTCAAAACTATTGCTCTCAATATTCCAAATCTCATATTCACTTCCACCTGATCCTTGCGAAATGTGGTATAATTGTTTAATTAGATTAGGTAGATAAGGAGGAATAACAATTATATTTGACTTGCCAGC
>BPTK01000122.1 GCA_023705905.1 Candidatus Heimdallarchaeota archaeon | reverse complement strand
AAATAATAAGAATAAAACAGAATAAAACCCAAGAGAGAATATCACCTACACGGATTTTTAAATATATATTAGAAAAAAACCCATGTAGCCAGAAAGCAAAAGGAATTGAACTAAGAATGATTCCCAGGTATTGTGGATGACGAATGTATTTGTAAGGACCTGTTTGAGCTATATTGATATCATTTTTTTGGGCTCGAACTATATGAATGAATCCCCAAACAAATAAAGCCATCCCACCAATAAAAGCTACAATCTCAAAAACCGTTAATAAAATTCCAAGAGGAAGATACCATCCCTCAAAATTAAAACTATGAAGTAAGTTTGCCCAACCAGCATTTCCTAAAGAAAAGAAAAGAACCCAGGAAGTATATGCTAAAGGTATCATGTATAACATTGGTGTAATAATCCCAGCTATTATTGGAATAGGATTAACAATAGCTATTGTAGTTAAAAAAATCAAGTTTCTTAGAAAAAAAACTCAAACATGAATGGAAAAGAAATTATTTTTCAATGATTCTAGATGTTTTTATCTGTCTCCTTCTAATGAGGATAATAACTGCTGCTATGATCCCTACATATATTGGCAGAAAATACAACCCAAAGAGGTATGTCCAATTATCCCAACATAAAGGATCACTACCGTATTCAACTTCCCAACCATCTTTTCGACCATCCTTATCAGTGTCAGAAGTGAAAATAGATGTATGATAGATTTTGAGCTCTTCAAAATTAGTTAAACCATCACTATCTTCATCTTCATCAGAATCATCAACTAATGGATTCAAGCCTATCTGTACCTCTAATCCATCTAATAACCCATCATTATCAGAATCCGAATCTGATTGATTTGTTTGATAAAAATTTTCAGTGATATCGTCAAGATAATCGCTATCCCTATCAATATTCCCCGTTCGGAAAATAGAACCTCTATTACAATACCAAGGAAATGCACCTGAGGAATCAATACTTGGAAATGAATAACACAACAATTCATTTTCAGCACCAACCAGTATCTCAAGAACACCATCATCATTCAAATCTGCAACACATGGAGAGTTTGAGATTCTATTTTTTAAAATGAAATTTCCTGCTTCTATACCGTCATGATTAATGATATAAAAAACCATATCATTTGAAGGAACCAAGATTTCTAGATATTTGTCGTTATCTAAATCAGCAAGAACGGGAGACATCATCTTATTTCCTGAAGTGAAAACCCATTCAATTTCACCAGTATAATTCAAACAAAACAAACCTGTGCTTTCGGAGCCAAATAATATTTCGGGATAATCATCATTGTCTATATCAGCTACAACAGGTGATGAGGGAGTAGAATTAGCATTAAAGTGCCATTTTTCTAAACCATTATTATCCAAACAATAAAGATAATTATCAAGAGTTACAAAAAGTATCTCTAGTTTCTCATCTTTGTCCACATCCACTGCAATAGGATACTTAATTGAACCGGTTTCGTTTGCTAAGAATCGCCATTCTTCGTTGCCTTGATGATCCAAACAGTATAAAGTAGAGTTGTAAGTGCCCATAAGAATTTCAAGAGTCCCATCACCATCCAAATCTGTCACACAAGGAGAAAAGATTGTATCATCATTTATTTCATATCTCCATTTTTCGTTACCTAAGTAATTTAGACAGTAAATTGTTGTGAGATAGGAACCTGTAAAAGTTACACTTATCGATACTACAATTATATCAAGTTCTCCATCATTATCCACATCAGCAATACAAGGAATACTAAGAACTATTGAAATTTCCTTTTGCCATTGTATTTTCCCTTTCTCATTCAAACAGTATAGATTATACCCATCTGCTATTAGTATCTCTATTTTACCATCACTATCCAAATCTGCAGCACTTGGAGAATTAACAATTTGTCCTTCTGTTGAAAATGACCATATATGGTTTCCTGAATCATCCAAACAATATAAGTTTCTATCAAGTGAACCAATTAATACTTCTAACAATCCATTTCCATCTAGATCTGCTACACAAGGGGAAGAAAAAAGAAAACTATGTTCTGCTTCAAATTGCCATTTTAAATGACCGTCAAGAGAATATACTGAATGAATATCTCTCACTTCAAATCTGGTATACTTCAAACTAACTAAGCAAAGAACAATAATTATCATAATTGTTTTGAATTTCTTCCCTTTCTGCATTTTACTACCTTTATTTTTCTATTTTCTTAATTGCTTATTTCGTCTTTTTAAAAGAATGACAACAATTGAGATAATTCCACCATAAACTGGTAGTAGGTATAGTCCAAAGAGATAAGTCCAATTATCCCAAAGCAAAGGATCACTGCCATGCTCTATCTCCCAGCCATCTTTTCGACCATCCTTGTCTGTGTCAGAAGTGAAAATGGAAGTATGATAGGTTTTAAGTTCTTCATAATTAGTCAAACCATCGTTATCTTCGTCTTCCTCAGCATCATTAACTAATGGATTCAAACCTATTTGAACTTCTAGACCATCAAAGAATCCATCGTTGTCAGAATCTGGATTTGTTCTGTTAGTTCTATAGAATTCCTCTGTTACATCATCGAGATAATCACTGTCGCTGTCAATATTGCCGGTGTTGAAATTTGATCCTCTCTCACGGTGCCAGGGGGAAGCACCAGAAGAAACAACATCAGTAATTGAGAAACAATATAAAGAACTTGGATTGGCACTACTAATCAATATCTCAAGAACACCATCATCATTTAGATCAGCTACACAAGGAGAAGAGAAGACTCCAACATTTAACTCATATTGCCATTCCTCAACTCCTAAATGACTTATACAGTATAGCACACCATCTTGAGCTCCTACCATCACTTCAAGCGTACCATCACCGTCCAAATCTGCAGCAACAGAATTCATAGGTTGTCCCTGTACCAGATATCTCCACATTTCCCCTCCTGTGTAATTCAGGCAATTGAGAGAATTGTCATCAGAGCTGAAAATTACTTCTAAAAATCCATTGTTGTCCACATCAGTAATAATTGGGGAATAAGAAAAAGCTCCTGGAGTGTATCGCCATTCTTCTCCTCCTGTGTGGTTCAAGCAATAGGTAAAATTATCATGAGAGTTGAACAAAACCTCTAATGTTCCATCATTATCTAGATCAGCTACAGAGGGGGGAACTACAACTCTCTCATTTGTAACAAAATTCCACTCTTCTAATCCTAGATGGTTTAAACAGTGAAGCTTCTTATCATGGGAACTGAAGAGTATTTCTAATGTGTTATCACCATCTAAATCTGCTACCGCTGGTGCGTACCAAATTGCACCACTGTGTGTATAAAACCATTTTATTTCACCTAAACTATTTAGACAATAAACATTTGATCTAGTTCTTTCATGTCCAGGAAATGCACTTATAATAATCTCTAATTCCCCGTCATTATCAATATCGGCTATGCAAGGCGCTCCTATTATCATTCCAATCTCATAGCTCCACTTCTCTTTTCCTTCATTGTCCAAACAATATAGGGTGGTGAAACTATTTATCAATAAATCAGCTTTTCCATCTCCCTCTAAATCTGCAATGCTTGGAGCGTTAAGAACAAAATGCTCCGTATCAAATGTCCATAATTCTTTACCCAAATAATCCAAACAACGTACTCTACCTGCAGCGTTACCTGAACCAAATATTATTTCAAGAAAACCATTTCCATCAAGGTCAGCTACACTGGGAGGCTCTCCAAAACCATCATAATCTTCCTCTGATTCAAATCTCCATTCTAAAAAGCCATCAAGGGATTGTGCTGAATGAATTTCTAATAATTTGAGTTTTGTATTCTCTAGACTAATCAAACAAAGAAACATTATAATTAGAAATGTCGTGAATTTCTTACTCCTCTGCATACGTATCACAAAGATTCAAAGTTTACATGAGAAATTACGCATTTAAATCTTTCATATGTTTTGCTAACAAGGATGGAATAAATATAAATATGAATAAGAAGGTTATTTACTAGTAGTGTGACTATATATGAAATTCAGATTTATTTTATTGTTCTACAAGAGAGGTCTGAAATCTTCAGTTCTCACAATATTACCTAATTTATTTGTTATGAGTTTGGTAGGTATAATCATAATTGGAACTGTTTTGCCTTTCAACAGTGCAGCAAGAGAAAAATTAGAGACAAATAATGCAGATGTCAGTGTGTTACTTCCACAAGGCAGTATGGATGATTTATCTTATGAAACGATTAACTCAACACTTTCTTCTATTTCTTTGGAAGAGAGTGCCTGTGAATATGCGATTATCATACCATTAACCTATAGTAGTCCTGAAGAAAATTTAACTATCACCTACATTGGCATAAGTAATGGTCTACGTAAACAGTTTCAATTAGATCAAAACGATATTGTGAGCTCATCCGAGTTATCTATTGGTCTGATGAACATTACTATAGAAGATTCTACTCAGAATTTCACACTTGACATAAATAAAATTCAAGATCTTAGTAATGAGCAACACATATTTCATGACATGCTATATCATATTTATAACTCATATCAAACAATTTTATACTCTCCCGTAATAGTTGGTAACATAAGCCTAGTTGATTTGATTTGTGAATCTTTAGAGATAACCACTACAAATCTTTTGGCAATAGTTTTAACCTTCTTTAATGAGGGATGGACACTAAGACTTTCACTTGATGAAATGGAACAGTTTATCCAGAATCAAGAGAAACTTATTTTTCAACATTTAGTAATTGCAGGAATTCAACCAGATTTAATTATGTTTAGCTCATTTGCGGGAGGTGTTCTCTATGGCCTTTCTGCTGAGATTGGAGATGCAACATTGCTCATTCAATCCTTGAGCATTCCCAACTTCGTAATAGCACTTATTCTTATTTTTGTTCTACAGATTGGAGCTTACAAGTTAATTAGAAAGGATGGAAAAACATTATGGTCTCGAGGAATATCCACCTTCAAGCTTAAAATTCTTTATTGGTCACTAGAACTTGTAATTGATCTTCTTGGTTTACTTCTTGCACAGACTGTTTTTTCGACCATTGTTTTGGTTTCTGGACTACAAAGTTACCTTCATTCTTATTTCTTTGTAACTTTCTCTCTTCTAACAGGTATTTTTATCTTGACGAAAATTTATCGCTTTTTGAGAATAGAAAAAGAAGTTTTCACATTTGGTTATCCTAAAGAAAGAGATGAGATTACAATCAAATCAACAAAACGAAGAATAGGAAACACTTTATTTCGTAATCTCGCCTATGGCTTCCTGATAAGTGTGATTTTTCTTCAAATTTTCAGGATTTTTGAACCTCTGTTTTGGTATCCAATTTTTTCCGGAACGTTAGGAGTCATTAGTGATTGGTTCACTTATCTGGTTTTGGTGGTTGTATTTGGCTATCTTATTTTCTCTATAAGTAGATTTACAGTAAATCTTAATCAGACCAAAAATGTTGCACATCTGATAAAAAGGATATTTAAAAGTGGATTGAGAAAATTAAGAGTTCAGCGAGTAGCTAGCGTTGCAATATTTAGTCTGGTAGTTTTTCTGTTGATATTTGAAGCGTCACTTAGTAATAATGATGAAAATCGTTACATAAATGAAAATCAGTTAAGTGATATAATGTTCAGTGACAAAATGTTCTATGGTTTTGATTATGACAATGTCACAAATCTTAGTGATAATATTCCTGAAATCAAAGAAACTTATCCTTTTCAACGTGGTCAGTGTTCAATTATAACTGCTAAGGAGAATATTAATGGTCAAATAACGGTTATTAATGGTTCCCAATATACTAACAAAGATTTAGGTTGGAATCATGTTATTGGGGTAATGAATCCCCAAGAGATAAACAATATTCTAGCAAATTTCTCCCAAAATTCAATAGTTATTAATCAAAAAGCTGCGGAATTAACAGGTTTTAGGGTAGGGGATTCTATCTCTATTGTGATAGGAATTGACTATCTGTACTCTAATCATTTATCTGCGGAAATAGAGAATCTGACTATTGAAGCAATTGTAGACACACTTCCTTTTACTTCAGCTTACTATTTCGATAAACCTTGCGTATTCATAGATTTATCACATGTTATCGACATCATGGAAGATAGAGATATAGAGAAATTTATCTCCTCTTTTGGAGTAGACTTGGCATTCAATGAAACTGCGACAAACGAAGAGAAACAACTAATTGTCGAACAAACTATTCCAAAGATTCTATTTGAGCTTGGAATATCTTCAACAAATATGTATATAGACTCCAAGTATTTTTCAGATGAAAGTCAACAGATTCCAGCTATTTCCATGTTTATTACTTTTAATACGGTATTTGCACTATTATTCCTTCCTCTTTTCGTATTAGTTTTCAGTCGTTCAGCAGTGAAATCAGTTGCACCATCCATTAAGCAACTTATAACAAGAGGATATTCAGCAAAGAAGCTGAGAAATATCTACTCAAAGGAAATTTATCTTTCACTACTATCAAGTATACTGATAGGGGTTGGATTAGGATTAGGATTAGCTTTAACAGTGATAAAATCCATGAATCCGTGGATGCTATTAGCCACAGATACTCAATTTCAACTTTCAATAGGTTTAAGATTAATTGTGATCATTTTTGGTGGTTTATTATCAAGTTTAGCCGTTATTCCATTTGTTGTTCGTCCATTGAATAATATTTTAGAGAAGCATAAAAAAGGAGAAAGTAAAGTATGAAACAGATTGAGCTAGAATCATTATATAAAATTTTTACAGAAAAAGTTGAGACTGTAGCTTTACAAGATTTCAATGAATCTATAGAAAAAGGAGAGGTTGTTGCTATTGCAGGTCCCAGTGGGAGTGGGAAAACAACTTTGCTATCTTGTATAGGTGGAGTTTTAAGACCTACAAGTGGAAAAATACTTGTTGATGGAGTTGATATTACTAAACTTCCAGATAGTGATCTAACCAACTATCGACGAGATACAGTAGGATTGATTTATCAAGATTTCAACTTGATAGACCAATTCACAGTCTTTGAGAATGTCTCTTTACCGATGTTAATCGCTAACAAATCCTCTTCTGAAGTTCAAGAACGAGTAAATATGCTACTAGATTCTTTGGAAATTGAGCGTTATGCAAAAACTTTTCCTTTGTATATTTCTGGAGGGGAGAGACAACGTGTTGCTATTGCAGTAGCTTTAGCTAATGACCCGTCAATTATTTTAGCTGATGAACCCACAGGAAACCTAGATTTGGAAGCAAGAGAGAAAGTTCTGAATCTTCTTATTAATAAAGGAAAAGAGTTCAATAAAACCATCATTCTTGCCACTCATGACCCATTTATCCTGGAAAGAGTTGAAAGAATAATTTATCTGTCTAAAGCAAAAAGGTGAATAAAATGTCTTCCATTTTCTTCCTTTTTTTCCGAAGAAATCTTCGTTTTTTCACTAAGACATTCTGGTTTACATTTCTCCTTCTTTTGCTCCCAAGTATCTTTTTCATCGGTACCGCAACTTTTGAGAAAGCATCTTTGGGATTGGTTCTCTCAGAAACAGATATAGATTACGAAATACAAGGGTCATTAACCGACAACTACTCACCAAGTAACCTTACTCTTTTCAATTCTCATTTCAATACTTGGAGGACCGCTATTTCTCGATGGGAAAAACATGTTGTTACCGATGGCTTTGTTCTTTATACTTTAGATTTTTCAACTAATGATTCACTATTAATTGGAATAGATTTTTTTGTAGAAAGCAAGAATATGAGGACGTCATCAATTACGAATAATATTACATCTATCTTTGGGACAGAAGTGAATGTTGAAGATTTTTTAATTGTTAATACTCTCCCCTTTAATCTCGATTTAATTATAAACATCAATACATTCTTGGACTTTTCATACTCTTCCTCAAACTTTCTTGATCCCCAAATTGGTTACTATGCAGATTTTTCATCTAAATTTCTTCCAACCTTTACAGCCATAGATGATGTTACAAGAGTAATCTCTTATGAATTTCGTTCTTATTTTCTTGCTAATGAGATAATTTCCTACACGAGTATCAATAGTCCTGATTTTTCTATAGTACACCCTTTCAAACAACCTTTTGATTCAGTAATTTTTCTGATTTCCTTCATAACGATCTTATCTGTTATATGGTTAATAGAAACAATGTCAAGGAATTATATTTCTCAGATTAAGTCCCAATTGAGTAATTTTAATCAAAGAGGATTATCAGCTAAGCAAAAGACTACTCTTAAAGTAGTTTTTCCTGTAATTTTGGATATAATAGCAATGTTATTGCTCTTTTTGGTATTTTGGGGAATTAGCCAAATATTTACATTAAATCTATTATCAGCATACATCATTTCGTCATTGACTTTCCTTATTATTTTATATCGACGATTCAGTAAACTTAGAGGAATTTCTTCTGATTCGGATAAAAGTAGGAGGAGATTTATAATCAGTTATGTACTTATTCTTATCATAATTTCGCTCGTATCACTTGTGATAGTAAGAGTTTTTGGTCTAATACTTCCCCCCTGGTTTAGTTCTCTTGTTATACCTGGTATAACAATAATTCAATACTATATAGCTACTATCCTTTTCACAGAGTTATTGCTGTATTTAATCAGAAAACAATTTTCAAAAGTGAAAGGTATACCTGCTTTAATTAATAAAACCATTTTTGCGAAGAATTCTCATCTCCAAACATGGTTTCATTCCTTTCTATTGCTTATGTGGTCGATGATCATTATCACAAGTAGCATTCACTCCTTCAATGCTAATTTTGAGATTGACAATAATTTGTCTAGTATTAGTGATGTCAAAATTGATGTTTCTCTCCCTCTCCACAATGTCTCTCAACTTCATACACTCCCAGAAGTAGAATTTGTTTTACCCATATCCCATAGTGAAGAACATTATTTTGTTCCCTATGACCTTTATCTCATGAATCTGACAATGCTACAAGAATACTTTCCAGAGGTTTTTCATCTTATTGACTCATTTACTATAGATACGGGTTCAACTTATATTTCTGAGGATTTGGCTGCCGAATTTGACTTCGAAGATGGAGATTTGTTCCCTACTAAATTTGGTCGAAATATTACAAACATAATTATCAATCAACCAGTAATAGTCTCAAAATATTTTCCATTAATCAAGCATTTAGAAGGTAAACCATTCGTTGTTGCTTCATACCACCATGAATTTGAGAATATTACAATTGTAAACCAATTGCTAGTTGATTTCAAAGAAGACATATCCATTGATCAAGGTGTAGAAGCCATTGAAAGTATTATTGGACCAAATTACCAAATAGAAAAAGATTATCCAGTTTTAGATTATAATTCAGTCTTCTTAATCTATCAATATGTATTCCTCCTTCTCTCCATGCTAATCATAGTGATGAATTATCTCCAATTCATCAAATCTTTGCGACCAACTTTAACAACATTTACTGCTCGAGGGATGCAAACAAAAGAAATCCGAAATCAGTTTCTCAAACAATCTCTATTTTTACAATTCTATCCATTTGTTGCGAGCATTGTTCTCGGTTCCCTCTTTATTTTTCTTCAAATGCCTTCTATGGTTTATCAAATCGATCTTTATACCTCTGTTCAAACAAAGGTGGGTTTAAGTATACTATTAACATTACTCCTACCTGTAACTAGTTTGATTATATCATATATAACCCTTAATGGAAAATTATGAGAAAGTTAGCACTAAAAACTCCCACTTCATCTGAATCCACCGGATTCTTTATGTTGAAGAGAAAGCTAAGATGGAACCTCCCAAAAGAGTTTTCGAAGGTGAACCAACCTCTTCTAATATCTCTTTTCTTCTTTTTCACTTTATTTCACGCTAAATTGTTATTAGAAATAAGGGATATTTCAGCTTACATAGGCAACTCGTTTTAATCTCACATCACTTTTATAAGATGAACTCGAATTTTAAGTATATGAAGAAAAAGCAGCTGGATCTTGAGAAATTGATTAAATTGCCTATCTTTTATATTCATCCGTTCTTCAACAAACATAATAATCTGTGGTTTTTCAGTGACATGGATGGACCGACTAAAGCATATGAGATTAACCTTGAAGATTTCTCCTATAGTTTATTTAATGAAAACTTAAAATTGGGGCTATTAACTAGTTATGTTTGGTTAGAAGAAAATAATAAACTTCTAATAAATAGAGATGCAGAAGGAGATGAGCAATACAATGTTCATCTGTATGATTTTGTAACTAAACAAGAAACTAAACTGACAAATACCCCAAAGGCTCAAGAGTTCTTCGTAGATATCAGTCCTTATAAAACACATCTTCTAGTAAGTTCTAATCGCAATAAAGTTAATAATTTATTTAAATTGGACATAGATTCTAAAGAATTAACACAGTTAACCTTCCACGATTTACCAATTTCTGGAGGTGGCGATTGGTCACAAGACGACATTATTTACTATAATGCAATAGCAACAGAAAATAAAAGAAATGTAGATATTTGGATGGTTCATGCTGATGGTTCAAACAATAAGGAACTCTTACAATTATCTGACGATTCTCTGGATTATGTTTTTGATATATCTGATGATGGAGAACTATTGCTTATTTCTACAGATGCTAAAGGTGTTCTTCAAGCCGTAATCTATAATACTAAAACTAAGGAGATAAAATGGTTTGGGGGTAGCGAATTTCAAGAGCAAGCTGTTCAGATCAGCAAGGATAAGAAATTCTTGCTAGTTCTAAGAAATGAAGCTGTTAGATCCTATCCAGTTATCTATAATATTAAAACAAAAGAAGAAATCGTTCCTGATTTACCAGGTGTAATATATCGAGCACATTTTGCAGGAGATGATAAGTATCTGTTTTACTCTCGCTCTGATCCTCAAACACTATCTGTCTTAGCTCTATATGATTTAGCGAAAAAGAAAGAAATTCCCACAATAAATCCCGCTGCTGAATATTCAAAAAACGATTTTTACGAACCTGAATTTATCACGTATAAAACCTTTGATGATCGAGAAATAGGTGCTGTTATCTATAAGCCAGATATTGAGGAAGGAAAGAAATATCCTGCCATAGTTCTTGCACCAGGTGGACCAGGAGGACGACTGTTTTGGGATTTCTTTACATTCGCACAAATGGCAGCCAGTGAAGGATTTATCCTTATATCTCCACATATTAGAGGGTCATATGGATATGGAAAAGAATTCAGAGA
>BPTK01000121.1 GCA_023705905.1 Candidatus Heimdallarchaeota archaeon | reverse complement strand
CGACCACCGAGATCTACACTCTTTCCCTACACGACGCTCTTCCGATCTCTATGTAACTAACATCAAATTTCTTGTTATTATTAAATTTCTGGATTTTTCTGATCAAATATAATACGAAATATGTTATGAAAATTATCTGAGAGATAATTGATATTATCATAAAGGAAGTAGCTGCATAATCAACTTTCCAGACTGCAAAGATTTCATCATATAAGAGATTTGATGTAGTTATATTCGTTATTAAAATTGTTGTAGAACCAACGAGAAGAGCAGATATGTAAGAGAAAATTGGTAATTTATCTTCACGGATAAAGATTAGACCATTACAGATTGAAAAAAACGAAATTGAGAAACAGACATTAGCAAGGATGATAAATATCAGTACAGGCCCTTTGTAAACCTCCACATTAGGATAGAAGTTAGCTATACTTGAAAATACGTCTGCAAAGAAACCCAATGTATTCCTACCCCTAGATGCAAATATGCTGAATTTCTAGTTAAAAAATATGCGCGAATAAAAGCGAATATTGCAAATCCAGTAAACACTATTGTAGCAATAAGTAAGATAAGAGCAGTAATAGAAGCCAAAGTCATCGATGAAGAATTGTAATGTACATATTTTTAAATCTAATGCCTAGTGTCCATGAAAATGAAAAACTGAATGTGGAATATATTTTATTTCTTCTTTAAACTCAGTTTTATCGATGTTACTAGTAGAGGTAGCGCAAGTTTTGGTTTGAAAAAACTCAATTTTGATTGAGAACCAGTCATTATCTTTGCCCACATAATCATGTAACTTGGTCCTCTATCATTACATAGTTGCGCAAAAGCATCTATAAAAATAGGCTTCTTAGCAAGTACTTTCACCATTCGAGTTGACCATTTGAAATCTCTTCCAAAATTTTTCATCCATTCTTTTTGATATTTTTTCAAGAATTTTTCACTCAAATCTTTCTTGTTAAATCCCTCTTCTAGAACATTTGCTGCAATTTCTCCTGCATCCATGGCATATTGAATACCTTCACCTGTCAAAGGATCAATCATTCCTGCTGCATCACCAACAATCAACAAATGATTGGCATAACTTCTCTTTACTCCTCCTAATCTCAAAGGTCCTGAATTCATTGGTTCTATTTTTGCTTTAGGTCCTAGAGCTTTTGCTAGAAAGGGTTCCCCTGATAAGAAACTTTGATGAACATGTTGAAGATCACTTGTTTTGTATCTTCCGCCTGGTATAATATAACAACAGAAAACTAAATCGTCATTTGCTTCCTTGAATAAAGCAGTATATCCTGGAAGAATGTCCTGAGTGTACAAACAAACCCCATCTTCCTTAAATTGGTGGGTTCCAGCTTTTATGTAGACACTGCTACTAACAGCTTGTGGTGGAGTGTTGATTATACCTAATGATCTAGCAATTTTTGAAACAGCACCATCTGCTGCTATCAATGCTTTAGCTTTAATTTTCTTTTGATTAACATCATGTGAACTAATTGTCCAGAGTTGCTGTTTCTCTGAAAACTTAGTTTCTTTCACATTGTACTCATCTATTAAATCAGCACCTTCTCTTTTAGCTGCTAAAGCCATTTTATAATCCATTATCTCTCGTTTAATTGAAATCATGAGGTGACTGCCGATTTCTTCAGCTGAGTTGTCAATGTAGGTGATTCTCTTTGGACTAATTAATCCTCCAATCTCTGCCCAATGTCCCTTCTTCTCTTCTAGTATCTCTTGAAGAACACCCATCTCAGTCAAATGTTTCTGTGCTATCTGCGAGATAGCATCTCCACATATTTTCCTTCTAGGGAGTTTCTCCTTATCTAGAATAACAACACTTCTCTCCAATTTGGATAAATAGAAAGCAGCAGAGGTTCCACCAGGTCCAGAACCAACAACAGCCACATCATAGATCTTATCAGAATTACTCTTCGACATATTATCGAAGTAATTCAATAACTAGGTTTAATTTAAATCTAGCTCCTTCAAACGATTCCATGTGAGATGGTGTATCGTAATCCACGTCAAATCATAGCAAAAAATTACTAGACAATAACTGTTTAAAGATACAAAGAAATTACTAGCAATCATGGAATATATGCTTGCACCTATGGAAAAGATGGCAGATTCTAATTTTAGATTTTTGTGTCATAAATATGGTGCAGATCTCGTTTTTACAGAATTAATTAGATTTGAGACATTGGTAAAGAAAAATAAATCTGCTTTAAAGAGAATCAAGCTTCACGATGATACTCCTACTATGATTCAGATAATGGGTAAAGACGAACAAAAATTGGAAGAATTTATAACAAATTTTGTACCTGAGAAAGGATTTAAAGGTTTCAATCTGAATTTTGGCTGCCCTTCGCAAACATATGTTCAGCAAGGTATAGGAAGCGCCATGATTAAAAGACCAACCAAAATCAAAAGAATGGTTGATATGATTAAAAATCATAGTTACAATGTAAATATTAAGTTGCGACTTGGAGTAAATAAAACAGAGAAAAGAGAAAAAGTATATCTTAAATTAATAGAAAGAGTTAATGCTGATTTTTTTGTTGTTCATGCTAGACATAGGTCTGAGTCATATGAAATAAAAGCAGATTGGAGAGTTTTTTCTGAATGTGTTAATACAGGAAAGAAAATCGTTGCTAATGGTGATATTAAGACTAAGGAGGATGTAGAGAAAATGAAAGAATTCGGTTGTGTTGGAGTTATGATCGGAAGAGCAGCGATGAGAAATCCTTTGATATTTGGGCAATTAAAAGACATTGAAGTACCTACTTTGGCAGATCTAAGACAAGAATATATAGAATTGTGTAAGAACCGCGAATTTAATTATTCTGAGAATGTGTTAAAGCTTCTAAGATGAGAGAACTTCTATTTTTGATTCATAAAAATCTTTTATAAGTGTGGCATGAAAGGTAGATTTGTATTATGAGAAAATTTCAAGTAAAAATTATCCTCTCCCTTGTATCTTTCTTGTTAGTATTTGCTTCTATCACGGTGTTGCAAGTAAACGACAGTGCCCTCTCTAATTATCAAACTGTTACGATGATTGAACCAGATACTGGAGATATTTTAAGAGGAAAATATTATCCGGGAACAGTAGATGTTGGTTTATTAGTTCTAGAAGGTTTTGGGAGTGATCATATTACTATGAAAAATATTCTCACTGAATTTGCAGAATTTGGTTTTCATCTTTTTGCATTTGATTTCTCAGGACATGGTCAATCTGATGGGTCGCTTGGATTTGATAATGCTAAAACTGATAGGCTAGCGAATCAAACAATACAAGCAAAGAATGAGTTCATCAACCTATCGGGTTTGAACAATTCTGAAATTCTTATGATAGGCCATTCTATGGGTGCTAGAGTTGCTTTACAAGCTGTTACATATGACCCTACACCAGTCAATGGATTAATCTTACTAGGCACACAATTGAATCTTGATTTCAATGCTCAATCAAATTTTTTTACGGGAACAACAGATTCGGAGTTAGCTTGGGTTCAAGGTTTAAGTGCTGAAAATCCCCAAACTAACATTATCCTGATAAGCGGATCGTGGGATGATGTCTTACCTGTTGAGTCAGCTTTTCTATTGTATGAACAATTGACAGGTCAGCAAACAGCTGATTATAATGCCAAATTTACAAACACTCAAGGAAAAATTCGCGAGCTTTTCATTGTTAAGAATCTGTTCCACAATTACGAAGTTTTCTCGACAAGAGTAATGAAAAAAGCAAAAGAGTGGACAGTAGGCTTGATGGAATTTCCTGCTGAACCAATAAACGTTAACTCTACTATAAGGAGAACGGTTTTCTGGATAATAGGTTCTTTAAGCCTTTTTTCTGCAATTATTCTAACTATATTAACTTTTGATCCTTTAAAGGAAACAAGATTAGAGAATGATGAACATGAAGCTATAGTATCAGAACCAAATAAGTTCCTTTGGACAAAATTACTTCTCTGGCTTGGTGGATTGCCGATTGGTGGACTTCTATGTGGGCTGTTTATACTTCTCCCAATTGATCTACCAGTTTTCAATCTTGTTTACGTTGGTTTCATTGGTGGTTATGGAATCTTGCTTCTTGCTCTTTATCTCATAGGGAAAATGCCTGGTGTAACAGGAAAGATGAGGTTTGGTTTCCAAGATCTAGAAGTTGAAGATGAAGAGTTATTAAAGAAATCGACAGTTTTTAAGATTAAACTCAAATATCTTTTAAACAAAGACGGAAACTGGATGAAACCCGTTCTTGCATTGCTAGCTGGGGCAGTCATTATTACCTTGAGTTCTTTATTTGTTAATACAGGATTGTGGTACATTTTTCCAGCTTCGAGAATTTTCTGGTTACTTGTATTTAGTTTCTTTACTGCAATAGGATTCTATATCAGTTTGTATGAGATGAAAATGCTGTTACGTTCTATAGGAAAATCGAACTTATTTCTTACGCTCTCCACACTCATCGGACTAGTACCATTCTTCCTCCTTACTATATTCTATCTAGCTTTAGGTTCCTTTTCTGGAATGCTATGGAGTTTCAACGGGTTGATAATACTAGGATTATCAATAACTGTTAGTATCTTAATTCATAAAATAACAAAAAATGATTATATCACAGCGTTCATTCAGGCATTTTTACTACAGATACTAGTTCTTCCTCAAGGAGCATTATTTGCATTTTAATCTATCAATGAACAAATTAATTTTCTATCAAGGCAAAAATTTAAATTAAAGAAACAATGATAATAATTTGGAGCTAGCTTCACTTTGTCAGTGTTTTCCACCTATAATGTGATAAAAACTGGCTCCATCCTATTCTTCATAATCAATAATAAGTAAAAAATTTTTAGGAAAAAGTTTACAACCATTTAGTTAAAACAGTGTCTGCTCCTTCTAAAAGATCTTGTAACATTTTTCTACTTTCTTTCTCCTCAACTTCCCCAAGTCTAATTTCCAGAATCCTTCCCAATCTATCACAAAGCTCCTCTTCAAGTTCTTTCATAATACCGTTCTTAATGCCATAACTCATTTTATTTCTCACCGTAAATAACTTTTCTAGTCGATTATCACGCAAGTTTGTGATGTTCTACCTTAACTTACGCGCTTTTTTTTATATATTCATGTAATTCCCCTATACTACATCTGTGTAATAGAGAATTGAGCTTAAAAAGATAAAAGAAAAATAGTAACTAGAAACAAACACCTGTGCAAGTAATGTTAACATACTTGGGTAGTAAAACGAGGTCTAAAAAAGAACTTCTTCTTTGAATTTCCCGTTAAAGTGAATCAAAAAAAATAACTAAATTTCTAGTAGAGGTTGGGACCACTGTTTATATTCTAATAAGGAAAGGTATCATTAAGCTTCCAAAGAGAGTAACTAAATAATTACTTCCGTCTTTTTTTTTAGAAAAAACAAATTATCTGTTCTTTAACTATTTTAAGTAAAAAGTTTATATGCGAATTAACCCTTCTGATATTGTAAAATGATATTCAAGAATAATTACAAACTGACAATAAAGATATGTCTTACATTCTTTATAATTTTTGCCTTAATGTTTCAAGTAACTAATGGAAGTCTCGCAGCACTAGAGCCTGAAAATGAACCCTTTCGAGAGATTAATCTTACATCAACTGTAGGAATAGTAATCAATGACACTAATATAGCCTCTTACAGTTCCTCAGGAACAGGTGCTTCTGATGATCCCTACATAATAGCTGATCTTCATATAGATACTACAGATTCATTAGCCTTAAAATTTGATTATGTTTCATCTTATTACGTTCTTCGCGATTCCAATTTGAAAGGTTCTACGTATGGAGCATATATTTTTGGTGGAGTTACCATTGGAACAGCTAGTATAATCAATTGTACGATTGAAGGTGCTATTTCGATAGGTGGTCCTAATGCTCTTTATTTGAATGTTCATAACAATACTTTCCTATCCAGACAAGGTATTAATCTCAGAAAAGGAGTTAACTTTACAAATAACATAGTTTATACTACGAGTTCGTATAGTAGTTCTATTTTAGGGATAAATGATGAAGACAATACAATCAAGGATAATGTATTTTATGGTAACTTCTCTAATGTAAAGTTCAATGGGATAACTAACTCAACAATAGAGAATAATGTTCTACATAATACAGGTTTTTACATAGGTGGTGATGTAATAACGAACATATCAAATAACACATTTACAAACAATTTGATAGACGGGAAACCTTTTGGATTTCTCTATAATCGAACGGATGAATTGATTTCTGGCAACACATATGGTCAGATCTATTTAGTGAATTCAATAAACACTGAAATTACGGGATATTCGATTGAAGGAGTAAATATAGGCATTCAAGTTCAGAATTGTACAGATATCTCAATAAACAATGTTTCCGTATTGGGAAGGGCTGGTTTTGATATAGAATATACTCAAGGTATTAGGATTGAAAATTGCCATCTAGATGGATTTTATATCGGAATTGAATTTGATACAGTAACCGGTGTAGAAGTACAAAATAATTATCTAACTGGTTTTAGTTATGGGATTGAATGTTCTTTTGTGGATATAATGCAACTTAATAATAACACAATTCTAGAAGCAACTTATTATGGTATTTATTGCATAGATTCTTCCAATATCGATGCAATGTTCAATATTATTAGTTGTTTTGTTGAAAGTATAGGTACAGAAATGGCAGTATACTTCTCTGATTGTGAAAATATAACTATTTTCTATAATGTGTTCATTAATCTAGGAGAAACGATGGCTCAACCTGCGGAAGAATGGTCTGTGACAAATATCCTGTGGTACAGTGTTTCTCTAGAAGTTGGGAATTACTATTCTGACTGGAATGGATTAGGTACGTATCCTTTAACTGGAGATGTTGGAAGTACTGATCTTTATCCTTTCATAGACATAGATGATGATAGTCTATCAGAGTATGAGGAAGTAGTATTGTATCTAACAGATCCTTTCAACGCTGATTCAGATCAAGATGGTTTAGAGGACGGGGAGGAGGTAAATACTTACAATACTGATCCTCTTTTGTCAGACAGTGACTCTGATGGAATGGACGATTTATGGGAAGTAACATATGGGACAGATCCCAATGTGGATGATGCTGCAGATGATCCTGATGATGATGGTCTAACAAATATTGAAGAGTTTTCATACAATACAAATCCGTTTAATAATGACACAGATTCAGATGGATGGACCGATTTTGATGAAATAGAATCTGGTACTGATCCTCTAAATGCATCAAGCTTCCTAAGAAAGTAACTAAATAATTACTTCCTTCTTTTCTTTTTTTAACCCATGGCCTTTTTGTATAGATATTTAAGTAATAAACTGTTCGTATTAGTTTAAGGAGATGTAATTATGGAAGAAGAATTCAACGATGAGCTACCTAAAGAAGAGCTTGAGGAAGAAGTAAAAGAAGAACTTGTAGAAGAGCTTGAAGAGGACGTAGAAGAGCTCAGTGATGATGTTAAGAAAGATCTTGAAGAAGAGCTAGAAGAGGAAACAGAAGAATTTAGTGATGATGATAAGGAAGAGCTTGAAGAGGAGCTTGAGGAACTTATTGAAGAAGTGGAAGAAGAACTCGGAGAACAACCTGAAGAACCGATAGATGAGCTCGTCGAGGAACTTGAAGAAATTGCTGAAGATGAAGATGACATAGAAGAGATTGAGGAAGAATCTGTCGAAGAAGTAATTGAAGAATCTGTCGAAGATGTAGTAGAAGACATTCTAGAAGAAATAGGCGAAGAACCTATAGATGAAGAAGTTATCGAAGAAATTGTCGAAGATATAGTAGAAGATGAACCTGAGAAAGAAATAGCGAAAACAGAACCTATCATAGAGGGAATGCCTGAAGAAATCGTTAAGTTAGGTGGAAAGCTTCAGATCACATTCTTCGATATTCCT
The DNA here is from genome assembly GCA_023705905.1 of Candidatus Heimdallarchaeota archaeon. GTDB lineage: Archaea > Asgardarchaeota > Heimdallarchaeia > Heimdallarchaeales > Heimdallarchaeaceae > UBA460. The sequence goes on along the minus strand of BPTK01000121.1, from coordinate 3,598 downwards.
GGAGAAGTTATTCCTTATGGATATAATCTATTAAAAAACAAGTTAGTGATTAAAGAAGACGAAGCCATGAAGATTAAATTGGTATATTCTTGGTTCTATGGTCAAGAAAAGAGTTTAGAAGATATATCAGCTGCTACAAGATTAACAATTGATCAAATTGAAAAAATACTCGGGAATCCAATATATTTTGGAAAGATTTTCTATGTGAATACCCTTCAATTAAGTGATATTCCTCAAATACTTACTGAAACTTATTGTAAGATAAATAAAATCAATGCTGCAAAAATAGCGGAAGAATATCTTTCATCAAAAGTATAAGAACGTCAATAAAACGTTTGATTTTTTTTTCTCTTCTTTTTCTATTATTTTAAGCTAAATAATCTATCGTTTCATATCTCCTTATTATTTCCTGTTTCTCTTCAATATCATCTTTCTTGTGCTCCAAATCCCAAACTGAAACTTCCTCTAATTTTCCCCAATCAAGAAAGGAGATTTTAGCAATAGAGATTTTTTCATTTTCATCCATGATTACCTTCGCTTCTTCAACTAGTTTTTCAACTGTTATCCTGATTTGAAGATATTGTGTAAACTGATGATAACTGTGCCAGAATTCTTTGAAAAGATCATTCATAGAGACCTCACCCTTTTCTTTTAATAACTCCTCAATCTTCTCCTCCAATATCCTCTTAGTCAATTCCCTTATTTCTTCTGTGTCACCCCAGAGATGTGGCATAATACTTTCAGAAATCTCTCTTTGTTGAAACTATTAAAGAACAAAAGAAAGAAGGAGACAGTAAACTGAAATTGTTCTATTACCGAATAATAGCATTAACTATAAATATCCAAAAGATACTCTTGATACAAAAACAATCGAGGTCCTTGTTGTGATAAAAAAGAGAAATTTATTTTCAATTTTTATATTAATTATTTTCGTGAGTAGTCTTGGGATTTCAGTTATTTCTGTAGAAACAAATTCAACAACTTCTGTAAATATAGCCGATAGTATCTCTTCCATTTCATCTTTCCCTTCCGAGGAAAATTTAGTAGATTATAAGATAGTTCAGATCGATGAACACCAAAATCTAGATGGAAATATCTATCAAGACAGCTTTGAATCAAAATTATTGAAAAGTGAAAAAACAGTAATTTTCGACGCTCTACTATCTTTCGATAAACCGATAGGTGTTGATGAGCAGATTTTTCTCTCAAAGAACGATATTGAAATCGTTGCAGAATACAATGTGATTTACGGAATGCATGTGAGAGGATCAGCTGAATCTTTACTTAGATTAGCTGATTTGAAAAACGCTCTTTATGTGGAAGAAAATGCCGTAGGAGAAGCTTTGCTTTACAATGTTACAGAACAGTTTGGTGTAAGAGATATCTGGCAAGCTTCATTAGGGATGGGATATACTGGAAACCCTGATAAAGCGATAGCAATTCTAGATACAGGTATTGATGACACTCATTTGGATTCATCCTTTACATTAGCTTATTGGCAAGATTTCGTTGGAGCAAACGCTTCAGTTTCTGGGCCTTTATATCCTTCAGCTACGGACCGAGCTGAGCATGGTACACATTGTGCAAGTATAGCAGCATCTTCTGGAGCTCAAACAACAACCGGAGCTTGGAAAGTAACCGATTCAGGATTCTTTCCAACAACAGATGGTTTTGCATATTATGGAACTGGATTCTACATTCCAGCTGCACAAACAGTAACAATAAATTTCTCTTGGGCAAACTCTGGTGGTACAGCATACGTTGGTTTTGAAGATGAATTAGGAGTAGATGTTGCTAATAATTACTTTAGTCCTGCAAGTGGAGGAGTTGGAACATTTTCCTATTCTATTTCATCTGCTGGTTGGTACTGGCCTTATTATGGAAGTGTTTCAGGAGAAGCAGGTAACTTCTATTCTGCTGAAGTGGTATATAATTCAGGTTGGACAAATCCTTATGCAGATGGAAGAGGACCTTTCACAGGTGTAGCTCCTGATAGTCAGATTGTTGGATTAAAGGTTTTAGATGATTATGGAAGAACATATTCTTCACAATTCATATCAGGATTAGATTGGTTATATAATAATGGTCAAGACTATGATGTAACTGTCGCAAGCATGAGTTTGGGTTTTGGTTCTGTAGTATCTTCTGTGGATACAGCAATCACAAATATAGTTAGAAACAAAGGTATTGTTTGTGTTGCCGCTGCTGGAAATGGAGGAACCTCAGCAGGAGGTATATTCTCTCCAGCTTCATGTGTTGATGTAATTTCTGTTGGTGCGGTAAACAAAGCAAATGAAATTGCTTATTACAGTAGTGTTGGTACTGCTCTTTATCCACATATTGATGTTGTTGCTCCCGGAGGATCATGGGCTTATAGTGGTAGTGCTGCACCCTATCAACCAATTATCGCAGGAGATTCTAATTATGGAGATGAAGCATATAGTTATGTAACTTCTTCATATCAAACACCTGGAACAGATTATTACAGCAACAATTTCAGAGGTATGCAAGGTACAAGCATGGCTACACCATTTGTAGCTGGATTAGCTCAATTAGTAATTGATGCTATGATTGATGAAGGTACATGGGAATACTCTTGGGACGTAGCTAAAAAAGTTAAACAGGTAATCTGTATGGGTACATCAGAATTAAGAAATCTAGAAGCAACCTTAGCTAACGGAGGAGAAACCTATGACGGTGATAGTGATGCAACACCTCAAGTTACTACAATTAATAGAGTAACAAAAGACTATACTGAAGGTTGGGGATCTATCTATCCTATTGCAGCTATTGAAGCTGTAACAAAATGGATGACTGCAGGAACACCAGAAACTGTCTCCCTTTCAGGTAAATTAGGTGGAACACGCGTTATCATCAGACAGATAGAACTTGATAGTGGTACCCTTTATAGAATGGAAGGAGACTATACAGTAACTACTTTTGTTGATGCTGATCTACTACTTTTCAGAGAAAGCCCAAGTGATACTGGTGATCCTATGCTTTATGCTGCATGTACTTTAGGAATTGTTGCAAATGATTCAGTGATTTTCAATGTTCCAGAAGATGATACATATTATTTGGTTGTGAGATGGGTCGATGGTATTTATGAAGGAGACTGCAAATTTTCTATCGAACCTATCATCGATATCCAATCGCATAATGACGGAGACATTCTGAAATCAGGTACAAAAATAACTTTAGACATTGATTCTACAAGTTTAACTTCACTGAACTATGCATGGGGCATCACAGCTCCAGTGATATTAAGTTCCCCTTATGAAGTCTACCTTCCTGTAGGTGATGGAGAACATGTTTTGACTGTCTTTATGCAGGATACATTTGGGAACAATGCTCAAATCAGTTACACATTCATTACGGATGATACAAAACCTGCCATACTCTTAGATGGTGTTTCAGATAACGATGTAATAACTGCTGCACAAAATATCTCAGTGAATATTGTTGAATCTCATCTCTTCAGCGTGGTTTATCACTGGAACACAAACAGTGACGAAATTTGGGAAGAGCCTTATACAACTCTTGCACCTAATACTGTAGGAAATCATACTTTATCTGTAACAGCAACGGATACAGCTGG
>BPTK01000120.1 GCA_023705905.1 Candidatus Heimdallarchaeota archaeon | reverse complement strand
GATTTCATCTCTTGTATTGGAAATACATTTTCAATCTTCTCACCAGAAGAACGAACATTAATCTTTAATCAGATGTATAAACTCTTGAATGTGGGAGGAAAAATATTTTTTCAGGTTGTTAATTATATGTCCCATACAAACAAGACAGAGTGGTTCTATAAGCCTAATATCATTAGAAGTAGCAATGATGAAATTCAATACACTGTCAGAATTATGGGATGGAAAAAACTAAAAGAAAAAATAACAATGTATATACTCAAAGCTCAACAAGAATGTAAAGAAGGTGCTGATTTCATACTTTATCAAAAGAAAACCGAATTTTATGTTATAAAAAGCAATCATTTCAAAGAATTTACTGATTCAGTAAATGGAGATTTTACCATATTTGGTGATTATGAAAAATCTGAATTTAACGAAAAAGTGAGTAAGGATATAGTGACACTAATCACAAAAACATGATTTAATCATAGGGATCTATTACATCTTCTTCCAGAATAATCTTTTTACCAATTGCTGTAAAGACTGGTAGAGCTAAAATTCTAAGTTTATCCCCAATGATTTTTCTTTCCTCTTCAATTTTAATATTGAATTCTTCTTCAGTTATTAAACCTTCATCGAAAATGTTTTTCCATTCCTTCTCAATACAGCTTTCTATCTCTTCATGGGGCCAAATTCTCGCATTTACGTGTGCTGTTGTCTCGAGACCACCTGAAGAAAACAGTGAAAGTAATCTTCTTCCAACAGAAGGATTAGCACCTTGACCAGTCAGAGCATCTTTATGATATTTCCCAAGATTCAAATCTGGATGTTCTATCCAAGCATCATAATCTGGTTCTGCTAGAGCAACTATATAACCGCCAGTTTTGCAAACTCTTTTTAGTTCCATTAACAAACCAAAAGGTTTAGGTCGCCAAAGGAAGAAATAGTGACAGATAACAATATCAAAAGATTCATCTCTCATCGATAATTTTTCTTCAGTATCTCTAAAAAATTCCACACCTTTAATTTTGGATGAAGCATCAGCTATAGCCATATGATCAGAGTCAATTGCAGTTATTTGAGCTTCAGTAAACTCTCGAAGCTCTTTACTGATCACACCTCTCCTACATCCAACTTCCAGAACTCTCCGAGCACCTTTCAAACCTATTTCTTCATAGATCTTCTTTCGGAATTCACGTGTGTTTTCAATCTCTCTCAGAAATTTTTCATAATATTGTGGTGAATGTTGAGGACAGAATCCAGCGGTCATTTTTAATTCTCCTTAATTAATAATCCTTACACAGAATTGTAAATAAGGATTTTGCAACAACAATATAAGCTTGAATCAAAAAATATCGACGAAGGACAATATTTATCAAATTACAGCAATTGATTGGAACAGAAATTCACATTGTTGAGGTTTAAGAAAATGAAAAAGTTACATTTCACAGACGTTGAAGAACTTGATGTAAAGGATTATGATTCCACAGGAACAACTATTAGATGGTTAATAACGAAGGAAAAGGATGGTGCACCAAATTTCGCTCTTAGAAGATTTGAAGTACAACCTGGCGGACAAATAGGCTTACACAACCACAAACAAGAACATGAGATTTACATTCTTGCAGGAGAGATTGAAGTCATTACAGAAACTGAAACATATCTTGCAAAAGCCAATGATGTTTTATACGTTCCACCTGATGAAATTCACGGTTATAAAAACAACGGAGATACAACAGTATCCTTTCTTTGTACAATTCCATATCTTTAGCAAAGAAATTGTGATCCCGTGTTAATTAACATTTCAACGTTTTCAAAAAATCAAGTCATTCTCATTTGCCCTAACCAATGTCTTAGGTTCTTATGACAATTTGGACATTGTGGATTTTGCTTTAACCATGATATCATATGTTTTTTGTGTGCATAAACACCACAACATGGAGTAGTTACAACTTCTTGATCAAGATCAGAAGGATGCAAATCTAATAAACACACAATACATCTAGGTCTTGCAGAGCCGCATTTATCACAAACTTCTTCCATAGGATCAAAAGGATCTTTGCAGTTAAAACAGACAAGTTTCTCAATTTCATAAGAATCAAGAACACCAAAAAGTTTTTTCATTTTTTTATGTATCATTTTTGTAAGCGTAAGAATAGAGATAATTGCTTGATCATAACTAACTAGAGCTTCCATATATTCCTCTCTTAGATAAAAATGTTGGATATGTGTAGCATTATATTGAAGTAAATCTTTTATGTCATGGTTTGCAAAAATTTCTCGCCACATATCAGGTGCAGTAGAATAAAATTTAAAATTACGATTTAAATCAGTAACAGAGAAAGAGTTCTTTGTAGTTCCATAATAAGTGTTTGCGGGTCTAACATCAAGATAGGAAGGAAGGACTTTCGTTAAAATTGCAACAACTTTGATAGATCTTCTGCTTTCCCTTGTAATTTTTATTGCTGAAAAAAAGTCATATTTGTGTCCTTTAGGAATTTTGATCTGATAACCCATAGATAAATGCATAACATCATCCTCGTTCTCCATTAGCTCATTTTTTAACCAATCCAAATCCCTAGATGCTCCTGTATTTTTAGGTGGAGAATTCACTCTACTAGGTGTTTTTTCTGAACTAATTAGGATAGGTTCAGTTCTGTTTTCGAAGTCGCGAACTTTTTTAGTTCTAGCAGATTTTGCATAAGCTACAATTACAATAACTGCAATGATACCAATCACTAAAAGTGAGATTCCAAGGGCGTCCATAATCTCCTTCAACTCTATCATAGTCATTTAAATATTTATTCTTATGTTAATCTAAAAAGAGGATATAATATTCTATTGAAGTGAAATCTTTGATAGGAAAACTCTAGCTATTGCCCTTCTTCTTCAACTTCGGCTATTTTCTCTACTTCTTGTATCTTTTCTTCATGTGAAACGATATTTTCCGCTTCACAATGTGGACAAATAATTGCCAAAAACTCTCCATCTGTCTTTTTTTCTCCTCCTTCAAGTTCTTTTCCACAGATATCACAGTAATCTTTTTGCGGGAAGCTTGGAAGTTCTGCTAGAATCTCTTTTTCTTTTACCCATTCTTTCCAATTAACCATGGAATATGCAATAGCAAATACGACATAGAAACCAGCAACAACACTAGCTAAGATAATCATCCATAAGTATTCCTCAAGACCGTTTACAAATCCTATTACAAAGCCTGAAACAATCAATATAACGAATGACAGTGATAACAATAAGAAGTTTCCAGTTTCAAGATCATCTAGCATCTGAATTATAGACATCATAATAAATTAAACAGAACTTATATTTAATCATTGCTTTTTGATTTAGAAAGGTTTTTGGGCGAATATTTATTAATTTTGGATTTATGCTAAAGATATGACATACTATGGAGTTCAGATAGAACCTCAATTTGGGTATAATTTTGAAGAAATTCAAAATATTGTTCAAGCTGCAGAAAAACATGATTTTACTCATGCCTGGTTCTCAGATCATTTCATGTTAACTGGAGAATCAAAAGATGTGAACGCGTATGAATGCTTCACATCAATGATGGCAGCAGCTTCATACACTACAAAACTTAGACTTGGATCGCTCGTATATTGCAATTCCTATAGGTATCCAGCTGTTTTAGCTAAGCAAATAGCTTCATTGGATCACTTCTCTAAAGGTCGTATTGATTTTGGATATGGAGCTGGTTGGAAGGAAGTAGAATATAATGCTTATGGAATTCCTTTTCCAAGTGCAGGAGTAAGGTTGAAACAAGTTGTTGAAGGCATGCAAGTTATCAAAAAACTATGGACAGAGGATGTTGCGAATTTCAAAGGAGATTATTATGAATTAAATAACGCTGTGTCTTTTCCTAAACCATTTCAGAAACCTTATCCACCAATTTGGATAGGTACAATGTATGCTAAACCAAAGATGTTAAACATAGCTGCAAGATACGCTGATGGAATAAACTTAGCCTGGGCTTATACACAAGAAGTTTTCAAAGAAAAAATGGAAGAACTTGATGCACTCTGCGAAAAATATGATCGAAAACCCTCCTCTCTTCTCCGTTCATATGGTATTTGGACACGTATATACGATAGTGAAAAAGAAAAGCAAAATACCTGGAAAGAAATTGCAGAAAAGAGAGGGTTCACAATTGAACAACTCACCAAAAGATATGAAGGTTCTATGCATGGAACAATTGAAGAAATAATAGAATGGTTAAAAGATTACAAGAAATATGGAATTGAAAATTATATTTTCATGTTCCCACAAAATAAGGAAATCGAACAAATGAAGATGTTCCAAGAAGAAATCATGCCTAAGATTTGATTTTTCTTTATTCTTTTTCCCACACCTCAGGTGTTGTAAAACCTGAACCTGTGCCAAAGACAACTATAGTTTCATCAGACTGAATTTCTTCTTTCTCTTTCAATAGATCTAAAGCAGCGATTGTTGCAGCAGCTTCTGGAGAAAACATTATCCCTTCTTCTCTTGCTAGCTGGAACATAGATATCTTAATCGTTAAATCATCAACAGAAACAGCTGTGCCCTTTGATTCTCGGAGTATTTTTAGGATCAAATAATCAGCAACAGCTGCAGGAACGCGCAACCCTGCTGCAATTGTTTCAGCGTCTTCCCAGAAGTCAGCATGGTTTTTACCCTCATGAAAAGCTTTGACAATTGGAGAACATCCTGTCGATTGTACTGTTATCATCTTTGGTCTTTTCGAAGTGACCAAACCTAGTTCCTCTAACTCATCAAAAGCTTTCCACATACCAACAATTCCTGTACCACCCCCAGTGGGATAGATTATAACATCTGGTAATTCCCAATTGAACTGCTCAGCTAGTTCTAATCCCATAGTTTTCTTTCCTTCAGCTCTGTATGGTTCTTTTAGTGTTGATACATCAAACAATTGATGTTTAACAGCTTCTTCTTTTGCTATTCTTCCAGCATCTGTAATCAAACCATCTACTAAGTGCATTTTTGCTCCCAAGGATTTTATCTCTGTAACTATAAATTCAGGTGTATCTTTAGGCATAAACACATGAGCTTTGGTTCTTGTTCTTGCTGCATAAGCTGCAAGAGCTGCTCCAGCATTACCGGCTGTTGGTATCACAAATTCTCTGACTCCAAGCTCATAAGCTTTTGAAACAGCAGCACAAAGTCCTCTACTCTTGAAAGATCCTGTAGGGTTCAATCCTTCATCTTTAACATAAAGATCGGGTAGTTCTAATTTCTCACCTAAGTTGGGAATTTTCAACAAAGGTGTCCAACCTTCGCCTAAAGTAAACCGATTCTTTTCTTCTAAAACAGGCATAATTTCGTGGAAACGCCAAATATCATATCTTCTGTCTTTAATACTAGAATAATTAACAGTCTCCTTAGCTTGTTCAAGATCATATTCAGCAAATAACACTTTTCCACAAGAACATAACATGTGAAGTTCTGAAGAATCGTATAGTTTTCCACACTTCGTGCACTTTAGATGCGTTAAAGAGGAATTGTTTTCATTCATTGAAAAACTGGTAACAAACTAATATCATAAAGTTTTCCAATAGTAAAAGAGCAGTAGTTCAATAATTTAGATTGCTGTAACTATACCGTGGAGTGATTTTTCAAAGATTATTTCTACAAGTAGATCAGCTTGTTTCTTCATCTCTTCTTTAGTTTCTTGACTAACTTGAACCAAAGTATGTTCAGCAAATTTTTCATTAAATCTTTTCATGAAATTAAATAATTTTGTTCTAGCATTAAAGCTATCTCTTTCACAAGCCAAAACCCCTACAAAATTTCCGTAACCTTCAACTAACAAGGTTTTACCCTCAAAATCTATACCTCGTAAACCTGTTCCAAAAACTTCATCTGACATTGTTTTTACAGCTGTTAAAATTGCTGAGAGTAAGATATCATTAATCGGGGTTTGATCCCGGAATAGATGTGAATAAAAACTTGTTCCTTCATCAGTAAATATATTCAAGAAGTAGATATCTGGAATTTTTTCAGTTTTCTTCACATAGGATTGTTTTGAGAGGATCTTGATAACTTCTGTTATTTCTGTTGTAATTAATGTTGATTTGTTGATATTATCAGAATCTAACATCTCAATATTCTTCTCACAACTGATAGCTAAAAGAGAGTTATCATTTTGAAGAGCTATCTCCTTTGTTTGCCGGAAAACGGAGTAAGCATCAGCATATTCACCCAGAGCTACGAGTAGTTGCCCTTTAAGATAGAGTACATCTGCAAGTATGGGAAGTTCTTGTTCCTGGCAAATTGTTAAAACATTTGCTAAATATCTCTCTGAACTGGTCAAATCATTATCAGATTGAGAAATTTTATATCGATGGAGATAAGATTCTGCTAAAAACAACTGGGAGAGAACAACATATTGAAATTCACTCCGAATTGCGTAATCATAACATTTCTCGAAAGCTTCAATACTCGAAGATAAATCATAGATGTCTAGATATGTTCTTCCCATGTAATAATAGTAAGTTGCAAGCCAACGGTGGTTCTTCGATTTTTCACTAAGATGACCCCCCTTTTCCAAATATTTCATGCCTTCATGAAGATATTCCTTTCCAGGAAGTTTGGTGAGAGCATAACCATAAAGAATGTTAACTATTGGAGTTGATCTATTGGATGATTTTTCTACCATTTTCAAGTTGGTAATTGCTTCAGAATATTTTTCTTGCTTAATAAGAATCTCAGCTTTATTGATGTAAAGATTTGGTTTAGATTGAGAGAGTTCAGGATCTTTTAAAGCATTATTACATAACAAAAGTGCTTTTTCAAGATTACCTAAAGTGTGTTCTAAATCAGCCATGTTGGAAATTAATGATGCTTTAAATTCTTTGTTTCCAACTTTTTCTGCTATCTCTAAAGCTTTGTTATAGTAATCTGAAGCTTCATCAAGAAATCCTTTGAAACGATACAATCCACCTAGCATTGTGTAGCAATCTAATCGTTTCGTATCCATGTTAAGAGCTTCAGCTAGCTCTTTATAAATCTCCAGCCAACCTTCATAGGATTCATCCCCTGTTCGGAATTCTCTGTAAGCAAGATCACTTACTATTTGCAGAGTTATAAGGGGATAATCTTGAATCATGACTGTATCAAAAAGCATCTCACGTATTTTTACTGCATGTTTTTTGACAGAATCACCATCTGAATTCATTGCAGCTATTTCCAATGACATAATTGTAAAAAATACTTTGTGAGTCTCCGGATCTTTCTTTTTTAATTCAACTAAAGCAGTCATAATATTTGCAAGTATAGCTGAAATTAAACCTCTTTCTCCTGTTATCATTGCTGCTTTAAAGCGAAAATAATTTGTTTCGAAGTTATTATTCCTCATCATGAACGTTAATACTTGTTTGTATTGGGATAATAGAAAATAACCTAGCAATGAAATTTCTGTGTATGCTGTTCTATACTTCTCTAGAGTTTTGTTAGAATTTGATAGGTCGTCACAAGCATATACTATTGACTGGAAAAAAGTATTGTTTTGATATTGATATTTTTTATAAACTGAAGAAAAATTATCGAAATCTTCTTGAATCATAATCTCATATTTAGAGAATTCATTTGGGAGTTCGAATGATTCAGCTTTCAAAATAATCTGTTTAACATATTTAAAAAATATTCTTAAAGATTTGTGAAGTCCTAGTACCTGTTTACTAATTTGTGGGAATAAGGCACACTATTTTTATGTTTGCCTAGTTAATTTTTTAAAGGTATACTCTATTTTTAAAATGATAGTCATGAGCAATGAGATTTTAGATAATCCTATTTTTGCTTCAAACATTATACCAAAATTCACTCACAATGAAGAAATTGATTCAGCTCTTCTTGATAATTTAGAAATGGAAACTCATGAAGACTTATCCTATGCAATGTTTCCAATTATCGAACAAGTACCAGAGAATAAGCGAGGAATTGTAAGATTATTCATTGCCAACACAGGTGATTTATCACTGACAATTCATGTCTATTATTCTCTTGTGGGTTGGTTTAGCGATTTACATAAAAATACTAAAAAAATTTCAGTTGAGAAAATAATCATTAATCCCAAAGAAGTTTGGTATAGAGATATTGTTTTCAAGAGTAATATTAAACAAGGTAAAAATTACTTTAAAATCAGCTTTTACCAGAACAAGAAACTACTCAAGTCAAATCATATAGAATATTCACAAATCAGAGAAATTCAAGATATTAAACAAATTGAACGAAGTAATTTTTTAGGTATGACTTCAAAGCCTTACATTAATCCTCGTGCTGCTAACTATTGGGTTTTCTACTCGCTTTTTGGTAAGAAAAAATATGTAAAAGAAAGTCCGGTTCTGATCATTTTTAAACTAGTGGGCTTCTTAGCTGGAGCAACTTTTGTCGCATTATCACTCTTAATAACGGAAACATTCCCAGAGGCAATATTACCTGTAAGTGCTATTATAACCATCCTTTCATTCTTGAGTTTCTTCTCTAATTTGGATGATAAGTATGTCAAACTAATTTATAATCTTAGATTAACTAAGAATACTCGAAGAGGGACTCTCTATCTAGCTAAAGAGATGCCAAATGAAATATTGCAAAAGTATTGTTTTTCAGGATTAAATTATGGTTATGAAACAGAGAGTGACATACTATATTGGAAGGAAGGAGCTATTAAATTATACGAAAAACTCATTCCACTTGTGGGAAGATTATTGCATCTATCTACTGATATTAAACCCACTTCTGCAGTCTTAGTTTCAAAAGTAGAAGAAATTAAAGATAAAGATGAATTGAAGAAGAAAATCGAAGAAGGAATCCAACTCCATTATGAAGAAGGGATAAGATTTGACGAAGGAGTTGAACCTTTGGGTAAGGATGCAGAGGCAGTTCACACAGATGTGCGGGTTTTTGATTCAGACACTTCAATGCAACCTGATGTAACAGTTATTAAGACAGATACTACAATGGAACCTCAAGTTGACATTATTGAAACTAAAACAAAGATGGAACCAAAAGTAGATGTGATCACAACTGATTCTTCACTTGATAATGAAATAGATCCAATTGAAATTGATTCTTCACTAGAAAGCAAAGTAATTCCAATTGAAACTGAACCTAAGAGTTTAGTTACTAAAGTTCGTGGTGTTGTAATAGGGAAACATACTGATGTCGCAACCATTCCTGAACCAAAAAAACTACCTTTCACTAAGAAGGATGAATCTAAGAAATCAATGAAGGATAGAGAAGATTCAGAGAATTAAGTCACAACATAGAAATTATAAGTATCTAAATACTCATTCATTTGTAATGTCAGATTTAGTTGAATACTCAGTCAGAAATAGTGAATATACATCATTCAATTTTACAACAATAAAAATTGCTTCATTTGTAATTTTGGTATATTATCTAAGCGAAATGACTAGTATATTATATAATATTTTTGTATTTGAAGGTGATTCAACTATTGCTGGAAATATTTTTTCTACCTGGCTCATAATTGATACTTTGATTTATGCTATAGCTTTGATCCTCTTAGCAATTCAAGTACTAATCTGGAGAAATGCTAGCACAGATTTTGAGACTAGAAATAAAGCTAAATTGACTGTTATCATGCTTATAGTTGCAGCTTTATTCACAGCTTTATATGACGTTCTTAATGGTCTTCAACCTGAACTTGAGGCTAGTCATCGAAGCGATAATGCCGCTTCATTCATTTTCATGATTATTACTCATTTCTTGAGTATAATCTTATTAAAACAACTAGTTGCTTCTATTGGAAGAAGCAAAAATACTGCGACAGGGACATCAATATTTTATACTTTATTTGGCATAAATCCAGCTATAAGATTTCTTCTATGGCTCGTTATACTAGTATTCAGCATGGAATATGCACCATTGTTCATTATCTATGCAGAATTAATTATGATTTATCTAGCAACAGTTGTAACAGTTGGGTTCACAATTGCATTATGGAAAGATGCTCGAAGAATTAGGATAGGGTATCTTCTGGCAAGCGCTGAAAGAGATAAAGAAGTAAAGAAAGAAAATCGAGATTTAATTTTATCAGATCAAACACTTCTTGTGACACAAGAAAAATCAGTTTTCTGCCCAAAATGTGGGATTAGATTAGATTCAAATGCATCAATGTGTAAAAAATGTGGACAATCACTAGCAATTGCCTAATCCGCATTCACTCTATTTTTTCAATTTTATCCAATTTCTTACTTGCTATAATCATACTAGAAGTATTATCACTTCGTTTGAATAAACGAAATAGAAAGATTACAACTATTGTTGCAACTGCTACGCCAATAATAATGAAAAGAGCAATTAATAATTCCCTATTATCTGTTGTTGGTTCCGTAGCATATTTTTCTGTGCGATGATTGATAGCATCAAGGATTTTGATTTCAATTGAAGCATAATCAAAATAGCCCTCAGTTAAAGCAACAAGCTCTGAGTTATCATCCAGGATGACTTGTGATGGTACTACTGATAAATCAAAAGTTGAGATTGCTTGATTAGAAGCAAATCCTAATGTCCAATTAGTTGAAAGAGAAAGTTCATCTATCAAGTCTAAAAGAGTTGTATTTGTGGTTTCAAAATCAACATTCAATGCAATTATTGAGAGAACATAATCATTTTCTAACTCCTGTAGAGTTTCAATTTGATTATGACACGAGGGGCAACTTGACTTAAAGAAAAGAACTATTCTTACTCCTTCATAATTTAAAACATCATCATTTTCCATATTGATATTTGTAAAAGGAATTGAAGTTATTACACCTTGTGTTATATGAATTGATGACAGGAAGAACATAGAAAAAATTATGGTAGAATATAGTAGATATTTTTTTGAAATCATAAGAATCAACCCTTGATTAGATGGTAATTAATCAATAGCAGAGTAATTTATTACTTTTCGCATTTTTTCAATTTTCACATTATCACAAATAACAGATTTTTCAATGAATGAATCACTCCCTATCTCTGAGGATTTCCATATAATGCTATGATCTATTATTGAGTTTGCTCTAACATTCACATTGTCATCTATGATAGAATAAGGTCCTATTGTCACATTATCTTCTATTTTAATATTATTTCCGAACACTACAGGAGGAATTATTTTTGCAGTTGGGGAAATAGTAACATTTTCTCCTTTCCAATAACCATTGATTTTCTTTCCAGGAGGAAAGATTCCTTCCACAAAACCTCTAAGAACATCCCAATTAGCCCAGAGATAGCTTCGAATGTTGCCACAATCCATCCAATAGTACTCATCAACATAGCCGTTAATCTTGAATTTCTCTTGCAAAAGGTAGGGAAAAAGATCTTGTCCAAAGTCATTAATATCTTTGAAATTTGCCAATATTTCTAGGACCCGATGTTTGAAGATATAAACACCAGTATTAACTAAGTTTTGATGAAATTCTGAAACTGGTCTGTATGCAAAAGCAAGAGTTGTAAATAACATCTCCTCAGGTTTGGGCTTCTCTAAGAAGATTTCTATATTCTGCTCCTTATCAAGAAGAATAACTCCGAATTTTTTCGTTGGGAAATCTATATTTTTGAGACTAATTGTGGCATAAGAATCTGTTGAATAAAAGAAATCAATCATTTTCTGTAAAGGTAAATTACTTAT
>BPTK01000119.1 GCA_023705905.1 Candidatus Heimdallarchaeota archaeon | reverse complement strand
GACCACCGAGATCTACACTCTTTCCCTACACGACGCTCTTCCGATCTTTCAATAACATCCATTAAAGTATTCATAACTGATCTCGCTAAATCACTATCCATATTAGCTGTGGGTTCATCTGCTAAGAGTATAGGTGTTCTTCGAGTTAAAGCTAAAGAAAGAGTAGCTCGTTGTTTTTCTCCAGCACTCAATTCATCAGGATATGAGAGAAGTTTGTGATCAATGTGGCATTGTTGAGTAATATAGTCAGCATATTCTTGATCAAAGATTTGACCTCGGAAAAGATATGGTACAAGTAAATTGTCTTGAAGCTGTATAGGTTCAAACAAGCTGTGATATTGAGTTATATAAGCAATATTAGCCAGTCTGAAATCAGAAATTTCTGTATCATCCATCTTCGAAATTTTCTGTCCTCCAATATCTATTCTACCTTTATTTGGTTTGATTAATCCTGCAATCATGTTAAGAAGAGTGGTTTTTCCTACACCACTTGGTCCAGAAATAAATATTATATCACCTTCATTAATCTCCAAATCAATTCCTTTTATGACTGGGTTAATTTGACCAAATATCTTGTATCCTTTTTCAACATTCTTTACCTTAATCAAAGTTTTAGCTTTAGGATCTGGTTTGAATTTGCGCTCAAATAGGTATTCTACATCCTCGAATGTAATCTCATCTTTTGTTTCTGCCCACTTATCTGGCGGTTGTTTCAAGATTTCAATAACCTCTTCCTTGCTAACAAGATCAGGATTCCACATAAGAGCAAGTTTCTTGGAAGGATGAACATCGAGCTCAGCAGCGTCACGCAAAGCAACAGAAGATTTGATTCTATCAGGAATGCGCATGGAGTTAGAAGGATCAATATATACTCGGTTAAGGACAGAAGCATCCTTCAGAAAATCTAATTGCTGTCTTTGCATATCTTGACCCACACCCACTAGTCTACCGTCTCGGATAAGAAAACTCTTATTGAAAACACCTCTATATCGAACGTCGTGTGTCACTATCAATATAGTAGTGCCAAGTTCTTTGTTAACGCTTTTTAGAGTATCAATTATTTCAAACGTGTTTTTACTATCCAATTGACCTGTAGGTTCGTCAGCTAACACAAAATGAGGTTTTCTAGACAATGCAACAGCTACAGATAACCTCATTGATTCACCACCTGAGATTTTTGCAGCTTTGTTATGCTTTACATGCTTCAAATTGAACAAATCTAGTAAATTGTCTGCTTCTATCTTCTGTTCTGCTCTAGACATGAAACTCATTTTCATCGGCATAATCAGATTTTCTCTTACTGTTAAGTTAGTGAACAGATTTCTACTTGTAAACTGATTTACTAACCCGATGTTGTTGTATCTGAAATCTCTTCTTTCTTTTTCAGTTAGTCTATCTATTTGAACACCTTTTATCAGCACTAATCCTCCAGTAGGAGTATCCATTCCGGAGAGTATATTGATTAGTGTCGACTTTCCAGCCCCGCTAGGGCCGATGATCGAAGCAAGTTCTCCATCTTGAACATCTAAGTCCAGTCCACGCAATGCTGACACCTTATATTCTGTAACAGGATCGTGATAGATTTTAATTAGGTCTATACATCTTATCATTTTTATCACTCCAGATTCCTTGGTAAATACCTTGCATAATTGCGTTTCATCGCATAGTAGAATAACACATAAAATAGCACAGGAGCTATTATAAAGCTGATAATTAGTGCCATAGGTGCAACTACTATCTTAAAGCCCATCCCTGAGTAGAAGAAATTCGTCGTTGTCCAGATGAATATTCCTATCAGCCCGAATCCAAACCCTGCCCCCATCACTAATCCTGGAAATACTCCTGCTATGAAAGTTTCAGCTGCCGCTAATTGTATAATTCTTTTCGTTGATATTCCCATTTTCTTTAATCTATCATTTTTATTTGTTCTTTGTTGCAAGAGTTTTATTGGGTTTGATATGCTAATAAACACTATCGCTATCAGACAGATTAATATTGACATTGCAAATTCTGCTGATATTATAGAGTAGAATGGATAACTTGTAAATTGTGTATTATCCCCTTCTTCAACAGCTGACACTACATTGAATTGATACTGTTCTTCTAAATAGTGTCTTACAGCAGAATGATCAGCACCTTCGGCTAACTTCATCAGAAGCCTATCTTTGAAAATTCCAAATTCTACTATAGCTGGCTCAATGTATTGGTAATTGTGCGCTGTAATTGCTAAAGCATTTACACTTCTTGATCTTCCAGGAATATAAGGGCCAATGTCATAGAACACGGGGAAATAGTCGAAAATCCCTTTAATTTGGAAGGTGGTATTGAAAGTTTGATGATAATCAACCCACATAAAACTATTCCACCCCTCAGCTACTTCTTCTCTGAAGACTTCAGTAGTCAACATAGTCGTATTAGCATCAATAGATTCAATCTTTGCTTCCCAATCAGGAAACATGTCTTTCGGAGGCGTATATGCTGTTGCCAGAAAATTCGTGATATTGTTGAGAATATAGATGTTTATTTGTTCTCCTCCGTAATGCCCATCAATTGCTGATACATTAGCAGTACTAATTACTTCTGGTAATGCTTCAATTTCCGCCAACAGAGTTATATTTTCATCATTCCAGTTTTTAATGTAGAGATCTGAACCTGCATACATGAAAGCATCTTTTTCAAAATTATATTGCACTGATACTGGACATATAATAGATGGCAGAATTATTCCCACAAGAATGAAGAATGTCAGAAACATGTTATTGAATAGATGAACATCAGAGCGTATCTCTATTAATGAGAAAGAAGCTACAGATTTCTTTACCCTCCAAGCAATTTTACTTATGGCTATCATAATTATTGAATGTAAATCTTTCAGTAGTAATCCAATTCCTAGCATTGCCAATAGAATTCCAGTTCCCGCAATGTAGATGAATATCATCAGTAAATTGCTTCCACTTTCTGTTACTGCACTAAGCAGGTAATTGTACAATAAGTAACTAAGATACATGATTACTCCCCCTACCACAATAAGCAATATGATTGGCAATCTGATTTTCTTTAGCAAAAGTAGTATTCTTTGTGGTGTTTTTTGCTCTTTTCTCTTCACTCTTGCAGTTCTTATTATTTTAGGCAATGATATTAGTATTAACACAAGTATTGTGAAAACTGCTACAAGAGGAACACTTGAAACGTCAATAGCTACAAATGCGTTCCTGAAAGTGATGAAAGTATCAATCTTAATTAACGCAGGTGCTAAAGCCATGGATAATCCGAAACCGATAGCTGCTGCTATGATAGCTTCAAATACTTTTAACCACGTATAACTCATAGCTATCCTCCCAGTTGACAAACCTTTAGATTTGAAAATCTCTATTTCTTGTTCCATGCTTTTGCTATATAATTCGTTGGTTTCAAAAATCAGGAATATTGCTAGATATAAAATTGGTAGAGCTAATGTGAAAAATAAGAAAATGGAAGAATTTAGTTTAGGACCTAGTGTATCAATAACAATTCCTAATTCATCTGAAAACGACCACATTGCATTTTCTTCAAATTCGAAAACGTGAGCATTATTTGTAACAATCTCCTCTTGTTCTAATCTTAATGATTCCATAGCTGTGGGACTAAATTCAGAGAAATCATAGAGAAACTGTACATAAGTTGTAATTACTGTATAATATGGATTTAATCCTTTTAAACTTGGTAGATAGAAGTCATTGTAAGTTAAACACGCTCCAAAGAGAAAATCTAAAACTTTTACTGCGTCATATGATATTTCGTGAAGTCTTGTATATTCTCGTAATAATTCTGATCCCATTGGTTCTATAATTCCAACTATCTTTACAAGTCCATATGTGTCTCCTAATTCGAAATTGTAATAATTTCTTTGAGCACCAAAAACCTTCATTGAATCATTTATGTCTATCCCTACTGTTATTGCTACATCTCTTGAAATAACAACTTCTCCTACTATTTCCGGTAATCTACCATCTACTATCATATCTTCAAGTATAGGCTGTGCTTTTGTTGAAACACCTGTATAGCTTATTCCGCTGAAGGAATCATTGTCAATAGGATTCATCCCCGTACCATACATAAAAGAACCATATTCTATATCACCTATAATACTTGCAAGATTCTTGTATTCTAATTTTAATTGAGTAAAAATCTCACTTAATGCTGCCTCATTAAAATCTTCTATTATGGGCTCACTTGAACCCCGAGCTGCAGTGTCATAACTGATTGTCATACTCATAGAGGGTATGCTGTTATGGATCAAGTCAATGTTATCTGTATATTCGGATAGTAGCACTTTTTGCTTAGACGTGTAAAGACTTGTACTTGTGATTAGTATAAGGGAAAGAATTGTCATACCAATCAGATTCATCAAGTGTCTTTTCTTGTTTGTTTTGAAAAGTATGTAAAGGGTTGTAAATGCATTTGAAATATAATTCCAAACATTTATGAAAATCAGTGCGAAGTTCACGCTAGCCTTTTTACTAGGTCTTACAAGGAATTTACCAAAATTAGAAAACATCTTGTTAATCTTTTTCATGAAAATGAGATAGAATATTAATACTGTTCCTATTGCTATTGTTAGATAAATTCCGATGTTATACCAAAACTGCTGGAAATTAGATAAAACAGTTAATCCCATAATCAATGGCTCTTTGCTATAAATTAGAGGTAAATCTGTTGAAATGTAGACTCCAACATATATGTCTTCAACCAATTTTCTCTGATTAAGATTTTCTCTTCGTAAAACTGTAGAGTGCGTATAAATCTTTGATCCATTTTCATACTGTTGTAAGTAGAATGAGTGGTAATTATCTAAGGAGGGAACATTATAGAGATAAAATTCTTCTCTTTCAAAATGAGTGTAATTATAGTTAAGAATTACTACTTTCGATTTTAAATCACTCTTTTCGAAGAATTCCTCGTATTCAATATAAGGTTCAGAATTAAAAATATACGTTTCGTAACCATCGTACTCGAATATGAAATAATCCTTGAAAATTGATATGCCAATATCTGTAACATTAAACATTTCATAGGATATAGTATCATTTATTTCATAATCTAGATAGTACAACTCACTGTTTCTAAGTAATCTTGTATGAAAAATACCATCTGCAGTTACATAAAAAAGTGGATCAAAACCCCCTTCTTCTATTTCCATGTAATTTGAGATGTAAGTATTGGTAAAACTGGTTACAATGGTATAATACCTGTGAGTTGGATTGTATCGATCCATATATCTATACTGGGCATATAGCTGTCCATTGACATAATCAAAATCAATAAGGAAATCATACTCATAATCAATAATCCACCATTCACCTATTTCATAGGTACCATCTATATCTACATTAAATTCTCTTATTTTTGTTTTTACAATTTCTGACAATGGGTCTGATCCTTCAGCGGTCATTGTCATGATGAACATTTTAAAATTATTGAGAGATTCATTGTAGTACATATAGATAGAAGGATTAAACGAAAAGATTTCATTACTGGTGTAAAATTCTATGTTCTCTGTAGAATCTGGTGTCCATTTGTACATATAATACTTCGAAGTTCCGTAAAAAGTGTGGAAAGAATAAAATAGGACTATGCCTCCAGAAACAGCGAAAGGCATGAAAAATTCATCGCTATTGTCTTCCCTAAGAATGATAGTAATGTTTTCACCAACTGCATGAAAAACAAAGAAGGTACCATTATCATATTGAATTCTTCCGAAGAAGTGGAGATTACCAAATTGGTCAACAATAGTTCGAGAAATGATTTCTTGCTCATTACCTTCAAATTTTACTAATACTAGAAGATCTTCAGGTTGTGAAGCTTCTTCTCCATCAGTTTGACTCATAACTAGTATTGAGTTAGTAAAAGTTAGTAGCAGAAGTAGTAAAATAGTCACTCGTTTGCTGATATTCATTAAATTGTTGATTATCTGCACCTTTATATTTTTATTGTATGGGAATTGTGCACTTCTATGGCGTTAAACCGCATTATCTCCCCTGTGTGAGAATTTATTTCTTGCGTTTACATGAGTACAAACCTATATAATTACAAATAGATAACAAAATTCTCAAAAACACTGAGAATTTATTCTCAATAGCTATTTTAGCAAAAGATACTTATTAATCGTTTGATACCTGGATTTCATTAAAAAGAATGAATACTTTGCTAACACCCACAACCTATTTTCAAATAATTCTGTGATATATTGGAAATATTTTTATGAAGCAAGAAGATTTCTAATGTATGCCTAAATCACAAGTTGAACATTCCCAAGATGAAAGGTTAACATCAGCTGGGAGAAAAAAGGTTGAATGGACAACAAAGAAGATTGTCATGGTTATTCTATTTACAATTATCATTCTGATTTCTATTGTGGTATTAGTATGTACTTTCGTTGACGAAACTTTCCTTTTCAGTTTGATACGTGATTACTTTATCCTTCCTTTATTGGATATAGGTTGGTGGGCATATCTAGTGTTTCTAGTTCTGATGATTATACAAAGCCTCATAGCACCAATTCCTTCAGAACTTATACTCCTCTCTGCTGGGATGATTTTTGGTCTTTGGCCAGGGATGGCTATTGGTGTTGTTGGATCTGTGATTAGTGGGGTAGTAACATATTTTCTAGCAATAAAAGGAGGGCGTCCAATTGTAGAATCTGCAGGTGAATATGTGAGCCTTGCAGATAAATTTATTCTAGTTGTGGATGTCTGGATTAAGCGTTGGGGCATCTGGGCAATCATTGTAGGTCGCGCTGTGCCTTTGATTATGTTTGATCCTGTATCTTACGCAGCTGGTTTATCTAATATCAAATGGAAACCATACACTTTAGCAACTTTTATTGGTTCTATCCCAAGAGCGTTTTTCTTTGCATTTTTTGGTGCAGCTATGATTCCTTCAGGATTAACAAACATAAGTTCATTCATTGTAAATCTTACACCTAGTAATATAGGTTCCATGATTCCTATAGGAGAAACTAACAAAGCTGAATTCATTCGTAATCTTTCACAGATTGAATTTGAAGCAGTTGCAAATCAGTTTAATCTTATTTTTTATATTATATTTGGTGTTCTAGTTCTGATGTTAGTAATAGCTAGTGTTCTTTCAAATAGAATGGTTAAAAAGAAAGAATTAGAGAAATCAGATGAAGATATAACTAGTGAAGTATCTGAAGTTGAAGAGCAATCTAGAGATGAAAAGGAAGAGAAATTAGAACCTGAAAAAAGGGATTAATATCCTTCTTCTAAGTTTACAATGTTATCGGGTTCTTCTCCTCTGATGAATTTGTTCACATTCTGAATAAGCGTTTGTGCAAACTCACTCCAAGGATAATCTGTTGACCAAGCTCTGTGAGAGGTCATGATGATATTGCTCAATTCTTGAAAAGGATATTCTGAAGGAAGAACAGGTTTTGGATCTCTTTCAAGTGGATCTCTACCTTTAGGATAATTATACCAAACATCTACAGCTGCACCCTTGATTTTCTTTTCTTTCAGAGCATTATACATAGCTTTTTCGTTGATTGTGTTTCCTCTTCCTACATTGATTAAAATGGCGGAAGGCTTCATTACAGCGAACTCTTCTTCATCTATGAAGTTGATAGTGTTTGTTGTTTTTGGTAAACTATTAAGAATAAAATCTGCTTTTCGTATTGCTTCAAGCTTATCTTCTGTTAGAAAGATTTCAACATCATTATCATTCATGTTCATTGTTCTTTTAACAGCAATGAATTTCATATTGAAAGGAGCACACATTTTCTTAACATGTTGAGCAATATTCCCATATCCTAAGAATAAGAGAGTCTTCTTGAACAGAGTAACAGAAGGGAATAGGCTATAGTCCCAGTTACCTTTTCGAAGTAATTTGTCATTAGAATGTAATTCTTTGGTTGCAGCATTAAGCAAAGAGAAAGCATACTCAGCGATGATAATAGAATGAGAATGATTATTACACAATAAAATATCCTTCTTCTTAATTAGTTCTAAATTATGACGGTCTACACCTGTTCCGAACGTTTGGTGCATCTTTAGATTGGCAGTTTTAGTAATCTGTTCGTCTGTCAATCTTCCACAAATTATAATGTCTGCTGTTTCTATAGCTATTACCTTCTCTTCATCGTTTAGATCTCGATAGATAATCAGTTCTGCTGATGAATCTAAGATTTTTCTTGTTTGATGATTTTCCTCATCGGATGCTCTAACCATGCTAAGAACTTTCATGGATTGTTGTAACACTTTTAGTATATAAGAATTGATTTTTGTTAAAATCCTAAACGAAAATTCTTATACTCATTTCACTTGGTATTAAATAGAACAATGAGTAATTCAGAAGATAAATCTAACATTGATGGATTAATTAAACAGCTTAAATATAGCTCTATCCCTCTCCAAAGAGAGAGAGCAGCATATATTCTAGCAAATTTAAGAGATTCCAAAGTATTAGAAGCTCTTCTCCATGCTCAACTCACAGATCCTAATCCAAGAGTTAGAGATGCTGCATCTCAAGCTTTAGCGTCTCTTATCACTTCAGACGATTTCGACGAAAATGAAATTATAGAACAAATAAAAGATTCACGAAGAGAAAAGAATGAGGAGTCCGATGAAGATTCTCCCCATCAATTATTTAACTTATCAAAAGACTTTGAGATAATTCGCAAAGGAATGAAAAAAGCAAAGTTTAACTGGAAAGACTCTCTCGAATTGAAACAACTTTTTACAGCTGTCGAAAAGGATCGATACCTACCAAAGCAACCTAATGTTAGAAGTTTAATCAATTCTATATTTCTCTTACCTATTGATGATCCTGATATGGGAAGAGATGTAGCAATATCGATTTTTGAAATCCTCAGAGTTAGTACTGAAGAGATAGAAAGAATAACTGCAATAGGTTGTTTGAACAACATTATTACAAATATAGAAAAATATACTCCATTCTTTGGTATAGCTGAAGCATATATTATGATATTCAAGGCATCGGATGATTTTGAGATGAGAATGCTCACTTTCAAGTGCCTTGAAGAAGTTATAGTAAAAACAAAAACATTAGCTAAGTTAAGCCTCTACACTAATGATGTTGTTAAACTATTAACATTTTCGTATGATCAAAAAATAAGAGAAATAGCTCTTTCTGCATATCCAGATTTAGCTTTAACTCAAGGAGAAAGAATTCCATATCTGATAGATTTGATAATCGGAATTGTGAGAGCTACTTACGAGGATAGATTAAGAGAAATGGGTTTGAAGGCATTAGAAGCAATCGTTATCAAAAATTACCTCACGGAAAATAATGTACAATTTATAATTAAAATACTCAAATCTCACCATAATAAAAACGTTAGAGTAAGAGCAATAGAATCACTAACTCAAATAACTCTACAATCACAACCACATGTTGCAAATCTTGCAATAGAATCCCTTTACAACATTGTTCAAAATACTAAGGAAGAGGATATCTGTTATTCTTCTATTCAGATTCTGGAAAAATTTGCTTTAACAGGGCTAGATATAGAAACTACAGAAATTGTTTTTCCTTTTATTCAAGAAGTAACACTCAAATCAAATCATCCATTTTTAGCGTTTAGGGCATTTAATATTATTGAGAGCATGCTTCTTAACTATCCAAAACGTTTCACAAAAGAATTTGCATCAACCTTCATTGAATGTCTAAAACTACACAGAGATATTGGTGTAATGGAACAGATATTGTTAGCTTATACTGAACTAATAACACATAGAGGCTTAATACCAAGCGACATCAAACAATATCTAAAAACTATATTATATCTCTCATCAGATCCAGAAATTCTCGAGGGACTGATTAATATCTTCAAAGAATTAATGGTATCAGACAATAGAGTTGTGGCAGAGAAAATAGTTAACAAGCTGATGGCTATTATTGGTAAGACAATCATAAAAGAAGATATTTTTGAAATTATTACCCAACTAGAAATAGATGAATTTCTCTGAACAAATCAGACAAAAAGCAAGAATTGGGAGAAAACAAATAGTGATACAATTATTACAATTGTTTTTGAATCTAGCGTGAATTCTCTTATCACATCTCTAAAGAAGAACGGAGCTAGAACTGAAAGAAGAAGAAAAGATATTCCTGGAATGTATAGGTAGACAATAAAATCTTCATAACCAACATTTGTATTGAAAGCAAAGATAACAAAGAAAGTTATAACTAGAAAATCTATAATCGCATAAACCAAATAGAACTTTCTTGCTTTTTTATGAAAGCCTTTCTTAAAAGCTAGAACAAGCATTGGGATATAGAAAAAGAAGATGTCAGTGAAGAAATCTGTTGTTTGAAGTAGTTTGAGTTTAAGTAAATCCAAAGGAACTGCTGGATCCAGATTATTCTGAGTGATTATTGGGCATCCTATCCAATCTACGTGATTTGCTTCAGAAATTAAGGGGCATCCGATAACTGCATCCCAAAAAGGCCAAAACGCTTGAATCCCATAGAAATAGAACATATCAAGAATAATGTGAACTAACATACCGAAAGCAATACCTAGACCTAAACCAACAAAATCAAAATCGGGATAACGTTTCTTGATAAACGGTACTAAAGATAAACTTGCGATTAATCCTCCTAACAAGATAACTGTGAGTAAGCTATGTGTAAAAGTTCGATGAAGCTCGGCAATACTGGGACCATAAACAAAATAGAACGGACCAATTAGGAAAATATCTATGTCTGGTAATATTGCTCCAATAACAGCTCCTAACTTAAACTCTTTTCTTTTACTTAAGCTAGCAATAATTAAACCAGATAATAAATGAACTCCACCTTGCACAGAAAGAAATAGCTAGCATTGTATATATAATATTTCTGTAAGAACTGTCACTAATCTGAAGAAATTTCAACTACTGCAGAACTGATAATGTTGAGAATTTCGATTGCTTCACCTTCTTCTAATGTACCGTGAATGAAAACTCTTGCGGAGGGGAAAATAGAAATCTTATAACCAGAACTATTGTCTACTAACATCATCATAATTTTTGTCTCTCGAAGAACTTCATAGGAAACTAATTCTACTGCTAGAACCTCCTTTAATTCAGACAAAGAGATGTTATAGAAGGATTCAGGATGACCTTCAAAGCCCTTTTTCTTTTTACAGGGTGCAACAGTTTGGTAAATCATCTAAATAAAGAAAAAAAGCAGTTTTTTTAACTTTCGTATTGATGGTTAAAAAAGAAAACAATTACTTCCTTTTTCGTTTAAACCATTCCTCCAAAACTGAAGGTTTCTACATGCGACTTCCGCTTCTAAAAACACTTTAAACTATTTTTATCAAAGTAACAAGTATCTAATTGTGAAATCACACTTTGCACAAAGATTTAAAAAAACTGAAATTCTTTTTGATTTGAATGAGCAACAAAAAATCTTTGGGTACTAGGATTAAGAAGTTTGGTTACAAGAAAATTGGGTTCCCTAAAACTGTTAAGTTGATGGAGTTAGAGGACTCTTTAGCAACACGTGAAGATTATGTGAAATATTCTGATGATTCCCCTAATCGGTTTAACATCCCTTTTGAGTTAGGAATAAGAGAAAATGTAGGCATACCTATTACAATCCCTCTTCTTCCACGAATGATGTCTTGCATAAAAAATACCAAACAAGCTATTTT
>BPTK01000118.1 GCA_023705905.1 Candidatus Heimdallarchaeota archaeon | reverse complement strand
GCAATAAGCTCAAGACTTTACTTTGCCCTTTCCTCTGGTACAACTTTCTTTTGTACTCTCAGCCCCTCTGGCGGTGATTAGTAGGTTTTGGGACATGCTTTATATATTTTGTAAATAGATTGTTATGACATGATCCATTGAAATGGGATAATTGGGCCAAGCTCTTTGGATTATATCTACTCCCTCTGTGGTTAGCTGTTCCTGTTCTTACTTATGTTCTTACCTATAAACATCTTCCACCAAAATTTCAGATATTTAAGAAAAAAACTAAATAATAACTTTCTAATATCACATCTTGCATATCTTCTTTTATTTACAAAAGAAGAACTTATCAACTCCTTTACTTGGCTTTATCTCGATGTCAGAATCTGCAAAAGACAAAGGGTTTACCGAAGAATTCATTCAAAAGATAGATGATTTCCTTAGTGGTGCAGACAAACTTGCTATCTTAGGAATAGGTAATGAAGATAATGGAGACGATGCAGTAGGACTATATGTGTTAATGAGTCTTCAACTAGCAAACTTGCCTGATTGGGTAACAAATTTTTATTGCGAACGAGTGCCTGAACATTTTCTCGGAAAAATAGCCAAACTAAGCCCTAACAGAGTATTATTGTTAGATGCCGCTGATATGAAAGAGATACCGGG
This sequence comes from Candidatus Heimdallarchaeota archaeon, assembly GCA_023705905.1. Classification (GTDB taxonomy): domain Archaea; phylum Asgardarchaeota; class Heimdallarchaeia; order Heimdallarchaeales; family Heimdallarchaeaceae; genus UBA460. Next base: position 11,107 of record BPTK01000118.1, on the reverse strand, counting down.
AGCTATCGCAATCTTTTCAAAAGAACTTATTTCGCAAGGTTTCCACTTGTCAACCCATAATCTATCTTTAACAATGCTAGAAGAATTTCTTAAACCAGATGTACCAGATTTGGTAACACTATATATAGGAATCCAACCAAAAAATATGCACTTTCAAACACCATTATCAGATGAGTGTAGCAAGGCAGCAGATGAATTTGCAGATTTACTTATTGAAAGAATCGATTTAGCAGACAAGGCTCGAAAAACTAATTGAAACTGCACTCAACAGTTTGTCTGTCATTGTTTTTAAGTAAAAGATATAACAGTCTGAATAGTTGTTCCATTAACCTGAAACAAATTCAATAAGATGGTAATTTTGATGAACATAGAAACTTTTCAAGAATATTTACAAGAAAAAGGAATTTCGGAAACAGATAGGGAAGATTTGTTCTCCGAATTAGTTAAATTTCAAGTATATCTGAAAAATGAGGAAATTCAGCTTGAATCAATTCCAAAGGGGAAGATGCAAGAGTATACAGAGAAGTTAGTAAGAGAGGAAAAATCTGCTCTAAGCATAATTAAAGTTATGTTCAGTCTAGCAACTTTTCTTCAGAAACATGATTATACTATAGAACTCATAAACATAATAGAATCCTATAATGCGATGGATAATCTATATCTGAGATTAGCAGAACTGCATGGAGAAGCTATTCGTGATCGCATATTTGAGAATATAAAAATTCCTCCTATTGGTTCAAATCCCGATAAAAAACCTGAAATTACAAAGAGAGTGATAAAAAGATTAGAAGATGAAATTGGTGTAGAAAAAACTATTGATATTTTATCCCCTTGCCTCCATGGTCGTCCTCTAGAACCTATCAAAAAGGATAGAGAGGATTTCTTGAAGATTAAGAATATTGATGAATTCCTTAAAATCAAAAAAGCAGAGTTTGTTAAGAGACTTGAGAAACACAAGGAAGAAGGAACACCAGAGTATGCTCAATATATAGATGAAGAAGTATTAAACTATGTGAAGAACAACCCTACAATCACACCAGGAGTAAGACAAGGAGACAAAATTATCGTTACAAAAATCCCATATAAAATGAGAGAATTTCTAGATGCAGAAGATGAAAGAATGAAAAGATATTACAGCTGTTATTGTGCATGGGTTCGAGGAGCAATAAGAAAAGGAGAAGAAAAAGAAATAGCGTCAAATTTCTGTAACTGTAGTGCGGGATTTTTCAAACAATATTGGGATATAGTTTTTGATCAATCTGTCAAAGTTGAGCCTATTGAAACACCTCTTACAGGGATATTAGAATGTAAATTTGCTGTACATATTCCCAAAGAGTTCTTATGACATGAATTTTGTACAAATTCTTTAGAAGTGCTTAGAGCACATCATGGGGACGCCACATCCCCTCCTACACCGCCCACATCTTTTTCAAAAATGCTTACGGTTCGCTTTTGGATGGTTGTCGGATGTAACCCCGAGGATCACCAGGGAATTGGTGCATAGCTACAATCCTTCAACTCATAACCTACACTACCCTATTTAAACACCAAAAATGTACAAAAAGCATGTTATAAAGATTCAACATTTTTGATTACTTCTTTAGCAAATTTCTTGGCATTTTTTATATCTTTCTCATCTGGATGTTTGACAACAATTTCCATATATTCAGCCCATTCTTCGTCATCTGTAACAATCTGAGCATTAATGAAGCCTTCAATGGGTTTAGAAGGAACACCCATACATCGAAAATAACCTTTGTAATCAACATTTTTCTCAGTTTGAAGTATTTCAAAGGTTTTTCTGCATTTGCTTGCCCATTGTTCGAAAAGCTCTGCATGTCTTTCTGAACCTTCAGGAGGATAGGTGGAATGGGTAACAAAGCCTGCGAGCTTGAACTTTGGTGATTTGGGAATTTTGTCCACAAATCGTAACACTGGTGGAGCTAAATCAGCATGATGACAAGCAGAACCAAGGAAAACTAAATCATAGTTAGCCAATTCTTCTACAGTAAGATCTTTGAAATCTTTCATAGTTGAATCATTATTTTGTGATGCAATTGTGTGAATTGCTTCTGCAATCATTTTTGTATTACCTGTTTCAGAATAATAGGTTACTAAAATTTTCATGTATGAACTTAGAACATCCAATTATTTAAAAATAGGCTATTTTTGTCCAAGAGAAGAAGTTATTTATTAACATAGATTTTTCGTCAAGTATAAGGAGCTAAAGGTATAATGTCAGAGCCGACACAAAAATACAGAGATAAAAATGTAGTAAATATACTTATTAAGAAAATTAATACTTTAGCAGAGAAATCCAGTGAAACAATTCGAATAATGCATGTATGTGGGACACATGAACACGATCTAGTAAAAGCAGGATTGCGTTCATTATTACCAAAGAATATTGACCTAATTGCAGGACCAGGCTGTCCAGTCTGTGTGTGCTCTGCTCAAGATATCGATGAAGTTCTTTGGATAGCTGATAATCATAATGTCACTATCACAACATTTGGTGATATGATGCGGGTTCCCTCTTCTACTGAATCGCTGTATCAAGCTCAAGGGAGAGGTGTTGCTGTCAAAATTGTCTATGGTATTAGTGATGCAATAAAGATGGCTGAAAAGAATCCTGATGAAGAGATTGTTTTCTTCAGTGTTGGTTTTGAAACTACTTCTTGTGTTACAGCTGCTGAAGTGGCAAGAACTAATTTACCTAATTTCAGTGTTTATTCCTCACACAAAGTTGTTCCACCTGCGATGGAATTATTATTACAAAGAGATGATTTAGAATTTGATGGTTTCTTAGCTCCAGGACATGTATCTACAATCATAGGTGCAAAACCCTATGAGTTCATTCCAGAGAAATATAATTTTCCTGTTTCTATTGCTGGTTTTGAACCTGTGGACATCTTGCTAGGGATTTATGCCGTGCTTGAACAAATTGTAGAAGGTACAGCGCGTGTTGACAATATGTACAAGAGGTACGTTAAATATGAGGGCAATCCCGCTGCTTCACGAATTGTTGACGACGCTTTTGTTGTCTCTGATGCTCGTTGGAGAGGATTAGGAGTGTGGCCTGAAACAGGTCATGAAATAAGCGACAAATATGCACATATAGATGCTAAAAAGAAGTACAATATCCCCAATTTACCTACAGAAGATCTTCGAGGAGGTTGTATCTGTGATGAAATTTTAATAGGAAAATCCAAACCTCAAAAATGTGAACTCTTCAATAAATCTTGTAGACCAGATCACCCGATTGGTGCTTGTATGGTTAGTCACGAAGGTACGTGTAATGTCGCCGCAACTTATGAAGAGATAATTTGGGAAGAATAAATTGTTAGATAAAAAGAGTTAATTAGTAAAAAATTGAGTGAGAGTTGAGAGTTATGTGTCTTGCAATACCTGGTTTAGTTTGTGAACTTATTAATGAAAAAAGAGTAATGGTAGATATTACTGGTGTAAGAAGAGAAGCTGATACATCTCTTTTGGAAGAATCTCTAGATGTAGGTGATTATGTTTTAGTTCATACAGGCTTCATAATTTCTAAGTTAGATCCTAAACAAGCAAAAGAAGATTTGAAGCTTTGGGACGAGATACTAAGTAATCAATGAAATTTTTCTATCTCTCTTTTCAAAAACTTCCGATTAAGTTAAATATATTCGCAAGCATTATTTATATCATATGAATTTCAAAGAAAAGGATGCGAATGCTCAAATTTTGAGAAATTTTGTAGATTTTTCTACTAAATCCAATCAGTTTTTTACGACACACTTGTCTAGAACTATTGAAGAGATATTCGATTTAACTGAATGTTCAGGTGAAGCTCTTAGTAAAGTAGATGTCCAAAAAGGTGTTCTTTTACTAAAAAGAAAATTCAAGACGATAAGTAATTTAGATATATCCTATATGCTCATTTTAGTAGCAAGAGGATTCAAATACAGACTAGTAACTGAAAGAGTTTTTCTATGTGAAGAAAATGCTATTTTTCCCAATTTTGAAACCTTTCCTCCTCTAAAACCAAAACTTTCTGATGATTATGATATTAAGAGCGCTATTCTTAGTTCAATTCTTGAGGGGTTGGAGAAAGAAACTGATGAACTGAAACAAGAAATCATCAAATCAATACCTGAGTTGTTAGAGAAATCGTCTGGAGTTCACTATACGGGAAAATTCCTCTCTGTAAACGAATGGTTACATCTTATAGAACAAGAGGGTAAGTGGATTTCTGAAGAAATATTTCGCTTCGGAGATAGCAATTTGACTCCGTGGATTTTGGGGAATATTCTTATTTTACAAGCACGAGGTTGGTATTTACAAGAAATACCTGAGAGATTCAAAAGCAGTGATTTCATCTTAACTAAGAATTAGTAAACATTTCTATTTAGATAATTTTTTAATAGTACTAGAAAGTTATTTTTACTAGAAGTTTAGTTATCTTGCAAGCATAACCTTTTTTTATGACTACAAAATGATTAACTTAAAACAGTATAAGAGGACTTCTCATGAGTAAAGAGCTCAAAGAGCTAGAGGACATATTGAATATTACATTGTCAAAGGATTTGATTAAGGAAGTAAGAAAGGTTGAAGATGGACATTTTGATGTTCTAACAACTCCCGATAAGGCTTACGACCTTATGAAAATACTTTGTGAAGATGCTGGTATTTATCATCTTTCAACAGTTACAGCTGCTGAAAGAGAAAAAGAATTCTACGTCTATTATCACATCCAACATAGAATAGAGGAAGAATTCAGGGAAGTACCCATCAATTTTATAATAACAGGAATTAACAAGGATAAACCTAAAACACCCAGTTTATTGGATTTCTTTGTTGCTGCAGATTATTATGAACGTGAATGTTATGATTTCTTTGGTATTTATTTCGAAAATCATCCATTCATGCAAAGATTGATACTTCCAGAAAAATGGCCAGATGATGTCAGACCAATGCGTAAAGAATATGGTTGGGAAGAGTTAAAGGAAATAACTCTTGGCATTGCAAAACAAATTTCGGAGAATGATTAGAATGGTTGAAAAAACTTTTAGATCAAGATTTAGAACGGAAGTTGATGGCAGCGATGCCCCTCCAGGAGCAGATCATCATATCTTCATTGGGCCTCAACACCCATGGGCTGAAGAACCAGCTCACTTCATAATACATTTGAAAGGAGAAAGGGTTGTTGAAGCTGATATCCGTATAGGATTCAACTTTAGAGGTATGGAGAAAGCTATGGAAGCAAGAACATGGCGCCAAAATACCATGTTGGTTCCTAGAGCATGCGGGATTTGTAGTGCTGTACACCAAAATGTTTACGTAAGAGTTGTAGATAGGTTAGCAGGAGTTGAAGATCAGATTTCTGAAAGAGCTAGACTGATAAGAATGTTCAGTTTAGAAGCTGAAAGAATTCACTCACATATGCTATGGTATGGTATTCTTGCTCATGACGCTGGTTTTGACACGATGCTACACATATCCTGGAGAGACAGAGAGATTATCATGGATATTGTGGAAGATTTTAGTGGTAATAGAGTAAATCCTTCACTAATGCTTCCAGGTGGTGTAAAAAGAGACATCTCTAAAGAGAAAGCAGATAAAGCAAAACCATTATTAGGTGAGCTAACCAAAAAGGTAGAATATCACAAAAAGGTATTTGTTGAAGAAGCATCAATTAGAAACCGTTTAGAAGATGTTGGTGTTTTATCAAAAGATGATGCAAAGAAGACAAGTCCTAATGGGCCAACCGGTCGAGCTTCTGGATTACCCTTTGATATCAGAAAGTCTTATCCATATGAATTGTATGATGAATTAGATTGGAAGCTTGTTTACTATACAGAAGGAGATGTTTTAGCAACAACACTTGTTAGAATTGATGAAACCTTAGAATCTTTACAAATGTGTAAACAGATTTTAGATAAACTTGAAACATCCAAAGGTGAAATACTAGCAAGAGTAAGACCAAGAATTCCAGCAGGTGAATATATGACACGTGGTGAAGCTCCAAGAGGAGAAGATATTCATTACGGTATAGCTAATGGAACTGATAAACCTGAAAGGTACAAAATCAGAGCACCATCTTTAGGTAACATTGATGCTACTCTAAAACGTATGGATGGCGAATATATCGCTGATATGCCAGTAATTTTACGAAGTTACGACCCATGTTTTTCCTGTACAAACAGAGTTATGATAGTCAATGACACTACAGGTGAGAAAATGATCATAGGTCAAGACGAATTTGCACAAAAAGCTATTAAAGCTAAGAAGTACAATCGTCCATTTTTCTGAGGTGAAATGAAATGAAGAAAATATTAGTAATGACCGGAGAAGTTCTGAAAAATCAGGCTAAAGGACCTGTAACTAAACATGTTCTTACAAGGTTGGAAGAGAATCCACCACCTGAAGATATCAGAACAATCCCAATAATAATTGAAGATAGATGTATCCTTTGTGGAACATGTGTCAAAGTTTGCCCAACTCACTGTTTAGAGATTGAAAAAGACGATAAAGATAATGGAATGATCTGGATGCAGACTGCCCAATGTATGTGGTGCGGACATTGTCAAACTTACTGTCCGGTTGACGCCATTCATATAGATAGAAATCCTGCAACATCAGTCTTATTCTCCTATAACGTGCGACAAGATTATTCTATGTTGACTGCTAAAGGTAGCTTCAAAGGCGATAAAGCAGACAAAAAACTAGAAGAAAAGATTGCCGAAGGCGGTAAAAAGCTTGAAGAGCTTGAAAAGTTTAGGAGTGGAAAGTAATGGGTTGGCTAAAAAGATTCGGCGTTAATTGTGCTGTAAGATCTCCTTGGATAATTCACATGAATGCAGGTGGATGTAACGGTTGTGATATCGAGATTGTTGATGCTTTGACTCCAAGGCACGATCTTGAACAATATGGTATCACATTAAGAGGTACTCCACGTCAAGCGGACGTTTTAGTTATCACTGGTGGTGTAACACTACAAGTTGCTGAAAGAGTTAAGCGTGTTTATGAACAAATGCCCTTACCAAAATTTGTTGTTGCCGTTGGTAACTGTAGTACTTCTGGTGGAGTATTCCAAGAATGTCCCTTTGTTCTAGGTGGTTTGGATTATATCATACCCGTAGATGCCTATGTTTATGGATGCCCCCCCAGACCAGAAAATATTGTCGCAGCTGTTGCAACTCTTTTAGGCAAACTTAAAGACGATTTAATAGGTGTAGAGAAAAAGGAAATTGAAGTTGAACAAGAGTAGAAATTTCACGATTTTTCTTTCTTATTTTTTATTTTTTGTTAAAAACTTATTTTTGGATTCTTTGTCATTGTTACTGAGAAAGTTGTGAAAGAAGTTGATGTAGAAAACTGCAGATAAAATTAAGATCGTTGTTGCGATAAATATAGGTTCTATGACTGCACTTACTTCATTTGTAAGAAGAATAGGGGAGAAAGTTAGTGTAGATGCTGAGCGCGATAATGATACGTAGAACCCTAGAGCACCTAAAGCCATTCCTCGTTGATTTGGCTTTGACTCTATCGTTGTTCCTGTATTTACTCCAATATAACTTGTTAGGCTACTTGCGCTGAACAGAATATATATGACTATCAACCAAGGTAAAGTATTCACCATTACCATAAGCACAAGCATTGTTGATGAAAATATTAAAGTAACAAAAATGGGGATTTTATAGCTAAATTTGTCAACCATTTTTCCGAAAAATGGTTTGAAGAAAATCAAAACACCTGCGCTAATCCAAAATATTGTGCTTATCGTGTCAACAGGAAAACCCTTAGAAACTACTAAAAACGGGAAAAATGCAGTGATTATATATTCCAAAAATGCAATGCACAGTTGCAAAAGATAAATGAAACGTAATTTTTTCTCTTTTGATATTTTAATTAAATTTCTAAACATATCTGTAAAAGCTTTCCCAAGAGATCTTATCTTCGAATCTGTTTTCAATCTGTCTTCTTTCTGTAGCACCTCTGGAAGAAAAAATGACATAAAAATAACACCTAAAAGAGAGATTCCTGCACCCCAACCAAATAAAACTTGTAACTCTACGTTAAATGTTTTAAGCAAAAGCACAGCTAATAAAGAACCCAAAATTGTACCCATATCAGTTCCTTGAAACACTCTACCTTGAAGTTGCCCAATGTTTTCCTTTTCTATATCACCGATATATGCAAAGAGAACAGGCCAAAAGCAAGACATTCCAATTGCTAGAAATGTGATAGCTACCAATACAATAATCCAATGATAGGCCAAAGACATGAAGAAAAGACTGACTGTATAACAACTTATTCCTGCTATTAACAAAGGTTTACGCCCCACCATTTGAGAGAATTGTCCAATAGGTACTCTCAAGAATATTTGATAGATATTTCGAAATGCTAAAATCAGAGCAATTAACCAGGCTTTTTCAATTATAATATTGTCTAAATGAAGACCAACATACGACATGAATATGACTAGAGGAAAACTTCCTATGATTCCAAGCACAATCAAAGATAAACGAGGACGATCATTTAGGTAAAGAGTGTTTACTAAATATTTCTTAGCTTTCAAGAAATATGTTTCATCTTGTTCCAGTTGTTTCAGTCCCCTTCTGATTTTGTGGCGAAATTCATAATATAAAAGTAATGCATACAGTGTAATTCAATTTACGGGGAAAAAAACCGCTTTTCCTTTTCCGTAATTTTAAAATAGCCGCACACCATATTTTATATGTGTAGTTTATGTATAATCAACCTCAATCAGCTGTTCCACCCGATAAAATTATTCAACAAATGATAGTTCAAGCAATACAAGCATTTTACATTCAAGATTACGAGACTGGTATATATTTCTTAAATCAAATCAAAACTAATCTGCCCCGATATTTGTATCAGATTAGTCCTTCTAATAAGAAATTATGTAAAGAAATCGTAAAATTATTACAAGATGGAAGTCTAGTCCCAGATCGAGAATCACAATCAGCTCAAGAAACCGCAGCCACTTCTCACCCGGGTTTATCAGGAATTACCTCAGGATATGATCAACAAGACGCAAGTTCAGCAGATTCTGAAACGATTCAAGCGCCAACATTTACTCAATCTGATGAACCAGAAACGCAACCTCAACCTTTTGCAGCACCTGAAGAAACAACACAGCCTGCACCTTCTTTTCAACCAATAGAAGAGGATGAAGCGCCAAGAGGTACGGTTCCAACAGAATTCATATCTGAACTTTCTTCTGCTGTTGCTAATGCCAGGGATAAGAAGAAGAAAAAAGTAACTGAAAAACTTACAGGGTCAATGGATGAATTAGAAGATTTTGATTTCTAATATTTTTTATTATTTTTTAATCGTCCATTCTGTCTGGAATCAATCTCCAATCTCTTTTTACAAGTAATTCGACGGATTGTTCAATATGTTTGATGGTTGTTTTTAATCTTTCTTTTAGAACTTCTTGAGCAACTGATGAATAAATGTGCCTCATTCCACCGTTTGGAAGCATTTCAATTTCCTTTGTAATTAATGCTTGTGTAATAAGTCTTTGAACTAACCTAACAGCGGTTGAACGATCTCTTTCCACAAACTCTGCTATTTCCTTTATAGTTCTTTTTTGTTTTAATGTAAAAAAGTAGATTTTCACATGTAAAGGCTTTAAACCAAACAAACATTCAAAAATATCGCACTTCCCACCTTCATTTATGACTTCTGGAAGATTAATTAGACAACGATGCATCTTGGGAGTGTGTAAAAAACACGCACATAATAATGTTGTGCTTTTACGAATTTGTAGTATAGAACAATTTAAAAGAGAGTGTGCGACAAATATACACAGCGTAAGTGTTTAGTATGGACGAAGAGTTAGAGCGTATAAAAAAAGATAAGATGGCACAATTAATGAAAGAAGATATACCAACAGTTGGAAACTTCCCACATGGAGGAATAACCGAGTTGGATGACAAAACCTTCGGTGATTTTGTTAAACAACAAGGCATAGTTGTAATCGATTGTTGGGCAGTATGGTGTGGTCCTTGTCGAACTATGGAACCAGTTATGGAACAATTAGCACAAGAATACGCAGGTAAGGTTACAATTGGAAAATTAAACGTAGATCAAAACCAACAAACATCTATGCGATATGGGATTTCATCAATACCTAATTTCCTAGTCTTTCAAAATGGAGAGTATTTAGGGAATGTAGTAGGAGCAGTTGGAAAGAAACCATTTCAGAAACTTTTCAAAAAGATACTTTCAGGAGAACTTGATAAGAAAGAAGGATATTCTTAATCCGACTCATCTTCACTCAAATCAATAAGTGTAGCATATACGATTTTTTCATCTTCTTTCAAGTTCATGATTCTTACACCTTTTGTATTTCTACTTATTTCTCGTATTGATTCAATTCTTGTTCGTATACTAATACCTTCACTGTTGATTATTGAAACACTGTTTTTTCGAGTAGGTTTCTTTGGAACTATCAACACAGCAGAAACGTTACCATTTCGATCATCTGTCTTAATATCGATCACTCCTCTTGCTCCTCTGTGAGTAAATCTATACTCATCACAAGCAGTTCGTTTACCGTAACCATTTTCTGTGATCGTAAGCAAGGAGGATTCATGTAGCTCATCATCACTAACCCCTGCTCCACAGATAATCACATCATTGTCGTTCTTGAAACGCATCCCAGTTACACCATGGGCAGTTCGTCCCATCGGCCGTACTTCTTTTTCGTGGAAATGAGCAGTAAGTCCTAATTGTGTGGCTAGGTAGATGTGGTCATCTCCAGAACTAGTGAAGGTATCCACAACTTGATCTCCTTCTACTATAGAAATACCAATTATACCAGTTTTTCGAACATTCGAAAATGCAGACAAAGAAGTTTTCTTTACTTTACCTTTTGCAGTAACAAAGAAAATGAAGAGACCTTTATCAAAAGAATCTCTATTTACAGGTACAATTTTTACAACAGGAGAATCAACAGGTAAGATAGTTTTCCATGCACTTCCTCTTGCATTTCTTCTTTTAGCCTCGGGTATCTCAAATGCAGGTATTGAATGTATTTTCCCTTGCTCTGTAACCAAGAGGAGCGTATCCTTGTTGAGACACACAACCATATCAT
>BPTK01000117.1 GCA_023705905.1 Candidatus Heimdallarchaeota archaeon | reverse complement strand
ATGAAAGTCCTGGATATGAGCGGACCAATGACACAAAAGCAGATATTGGGTTCTGTCGACCAGCCGGAGAGAACTGTACGATACGGTATACGAAGGTTATTAGAAAAAGGAATCCTAAAGAAAATGTCCAACTTAAGCGATATGAGATCTGTTTACTATTATTTAGATCTAGATATTCGCGCTAATTTCGAGTTCTTAGCTAGTTCTAAGAATGAAGTAGAAGTTTCTCAGTCTAATTAGTCATATTTACTTTTGGGTCTTTTGGCCCCTCTATTCAGGGAATGGGAGAGGGATTATTCCCTTTTTTTTGTTATCTGTCTCCTCTTATTTTTATTTTTTTAATTATTTTTTAACTCTCAAACAAAATGTATATTAAAGTTAGTCCCAATGCTTTATTGCTATGAGCAATATATCTCCCCTAACCAAAATTACTAACCTCAAATCTGTTGCTAGCTGGACTCATGATGTCATCAAAGCTTATGAAAGCAGAGTCATTAACAAAAAGATAACTGCTAACTTAGCCAAGAAAACCTTAAAAAAATTCAAGGAATACATTGCAAAACCTGAAGAGAGAGATGATTATGAAAAATTATTAGATTTATGCACATCTCTTTCAACTATTGAAAGATCAGAAACGAGCTTCGAAAAATTTTATTTAGAAAGCTTGAAAGAAGAACTAGATAATTTGCAAAAAACTCTAATGGAGATATAGAATGAGTAGTGTTCACACAGATTATACTTTTAAGATCCTTCTTTTAGGGAGTGCAGCCGTTGGAAAGACTAGTTTGGTACAGAGATTCGTTCACGATCGATTTGATTCCAGTTACTTGATGACAATTGGTATGGAACCATCGGAAAAACATGTAGTTCTTAAAGATGGAACAAAAGTAGCCTTATCCATCTGGGATTTAGCTGGTCAAGATAGATTTCGCTTAATCAGGCCTACTTTTTACAAGGGGGCTAAAGCAGCGCTTCTTGTTTTCGATTTAACACGTTCAACTACTCTAAAAAATATTAAAAAATGGGATAAAGAATTCATTGATAATTGTGGTTCCAAAGTAATAAAAATTCTAGTTGGAAACAAAGATGACCTCCAAAAGGAGAGAGCAATTTCAGGGTCTGAATGTGAAGATATGAATAAGAAAATTAAGAGTAAAATGTATCTCACGACAAGTGCTTTGTCTGGAAAACATGTAGATGAAGCATTTTCAAAAATAGCTGAAGAACTAGTTGAACGAGCTAAAAAGATGGATTAATCTTTCTTTTCTTTAATCTTTGATTTTTCTTTCACAGCTTTACTTTCTTCTACTTCGTCTTCGTCTTCATAATCGTCATCAAAAAGTAACACGCTATCCAAAACAGATTCTAATAAAGGTCTATCAGGCGCATTCTGAAGAACATCTTGTGATTCAGAGAGACTTACATCTAATGAAGATAAATCTGCTCTAGGACCTCTTGCTTGAGGGGCTGCAAATGTTGTGGTTCCAATATTCTTTATCATTGTTTTCATTGAAGAAATCTCATCTTTTAATTCAGATAGAGCTGGTAAATCATTTAGCTGATCTATTAATTTGTCTACCTTAGCCAAATCTCTCTGGGTTCTTTCTTCAAATTTCTTCCCATTTTCTATTATCTTAGTTATTTTTCCTTCAGTAACAGGAGAATTCATATGATTTATCGGCTGATAAACTCTCTCTGGAGGAGGAGTTTGAGTTAGTTTGAAATCGTCCAAAGAACCAAATTGCTCTTTGTGATGAGATTTTATTGCCTCTAAAATTGCTCTTTCCGGGCTTCCATAGTGTGAAACAAGGTCTTCTAGCAAATCAAAGAATTCCATTGGGATAGGTAGCTCTATGATTCTTGCAATTCTTTGCCTTTGCTCATCACTATACATTAAACAACCTCTAAGATTCAATTCTACTCTTTTACTTAGGATAGATTTCTCTATATATAGTATTTATGACAGCGTCGTTATTATATCTAAAGAATTTTTGGTTTGATAATCTAAAAATGCACAAATTTAAAAATTCAATTTCTTTAGATTGATTAATGACAGACGAAAGGAAAACTATTTTGGCATGTTTTGCACATCCTGATGATGAGATTGGTTGTATTGGTACACTTTCAAATCATGTTAATAAAGGAGACAAAGTTGTTTTAGTTTGGACTACAAGTGGTGAAATGGCTACCCACTTCGATAACATGTCTTTTGATGAAGTTAAGAAAATCAGGGAAGAACAAGGGAAAGCTGTAGGAGAGATTATTGGTAGCGATACAATGTTTTTAGGATTCGAAGATACATCTGTCAGAGCAACTCGAGACAGCGCTCTTAAAATGGCTAAAGTAATAGCAGAAGTAAAACCAGACGCAATTATCACATGGTCAATGAACACCAGACATCCAGATCATAGAGGAACAGCAAACATCCTTTATGACGCTTTAACATATGCCCGTATTCCAAGAATAACTGAACCTCTTGACGCGTACAGACCACACTCCCACATACCAATTTTCATGTATCATGAAGAATTATCCCCATTACCTACAGTATATGTAGATGTGACAGAAAATTTTGAAAAAGTAAGAGAAGTTGCTAAACTCTACGGAGATTTTTACAACTGGCAACAAGTAGATGACTGGATAGATGTTGGAAGACGATCAAATGGATTAAAGTGCGGAGTTAGATACGCAGAAAAATACAATATATTAACAAGATACCCACCTGTAGACAAATTTTTACCAATAAACCACCACTAAATACGATTTTTTCAAAAATAATAAAAATGAAAAAAAACAATGAGAGAAAAGGTTTCAGACCTTGTTCAACTCTTCTTTGATTGAAAGTTTATTCTGATTTTTAGATGTAGTCAATTTTCGTAGATAAGTATATGATACAAAGAGTAGAACACTCACTACCATTGCTGCAATTCCGAAGTATGTGTAAAGATATCTATTAATGAAATAGTTTACCCCATCTATTGTAGATAAAAAAATGGAACGAACTAAGGATAGAGCACTCCCTAGCGGCAAAATATCACCTCTGTTTGTTTTAGGCTTCAATATCTATGATTTTAGCATTTTTACTCTGGTTTGTAGGTATAATTATCTAGCAATTTTCAAAAAAGTGTAGAACCTCCAGAACAGCATAGTAAAAAGCAGTCTTTTTCGTAATTTTTTCTAAGAACACAAGATTCATTTATTATTGCTAAAAAAAATTAAGAGTTGTGCAAAAATACACTTAATAACTAGCTTTTTCCATTGAATTTGCTGAGGAATGTATGACTACAGATGATGAGTTAGATAAAATCCGGAAAAAAAAGACTCAAGAGCTTCTTGAAATTGCTAATTTGAGAAAGCATAGGATGGAAGAGCTAAAACAATCTGAGCAAGCTCCAGCTAGTGTTGAAGAGAAAGATAAACTAGCTTTAATGAAATTCTTCTTAGTTCCAGAAGCTTATAATTATTGGGTAAGTCTTTATGATGATCAAAATAAAAAAGTGACAGCTGAGACTATTTTCAAAAATCTTATTTATATGGTCAAAATAGGGTATATGGAAGGTAAACAAATCACTAGATTAGGAATAAAGAAGCTCGAAAGAGAAATCGAAGGCATACCTCCGTCAATCACTATTAAAAGAAAGGGAGAGAAAGAGAGAACCGTAACTGACTGTTAAAGGTAAACTTACTCAATCTTACCATTGAAGGAGAAGAAAAAAATATGGATAACAGGTTCTTGAAACAAGAAGAACATGTTAGTAAGGATAGGAATAGCAGCAAAAATGCAAGGGGTATCAGCAAGCACACTAAGAAGGTGGGAGAAAGAAGAAAAATTTCTCCCGACTCAGAGAACAAGGGGAAGGCACAGAAGATATGCTCTTGTACAACAGATGAATCAAGAGAAAGGAAGAGAAAAAAAGCAAGAAAAAGTAGTACTAGGCTATGCTAGAGTGAGTGCCACCAAACAGAGAAAAGAACTACTGAATCAACAAAAACAACTACAAAACTTTGCTAAACAACAAGGATGGAAGTTACAGCACATCTATTTTGGTATCGCTTCTGGGATGAATGAACAGCGAAAAGGGCTACAGAGACTATTGGACAAAGTAGCAACAACTCAACCTTTTGCGATCATCTGCACCTATGAAGATAGGTTAGCAAGGTTTGAAACAAAGGTGATTAACCATTACTGTCAGACTTTCTCAACGACCATCATTGCCATGCACAAACAACTACACATGAACAAGGAAGAACGATTGGTGGAAGACATGATAGCTTTGGTGACTTCTTTTGCGGGAAGACCGCACAGATAAAGGAGAGGAAAAGCACCACCACATTGAGTTTTCTTCGCGTTTAAATACTATTTTGTGGATATGTAGGTGAAGACGATGGTCTCACAAGCAACAATACAATCACAGGCTACTGCTCATCCTCACAGTAAAAAGGTGATGCGAAGTTACCAAGTTGTTCTTAAATGTGTAGACCACCACCAACGAGAAGAGATCAACCAGAGGATAAAAGCACTAGAAGACCACCAACACCTACTCCTTTCTCCACAAGTAGTGAGAAAAGCAGAAAAACTGTATCATGCCAATCCCAGGGAAGGATTCTTTACCCGCAAACTATGTAAAGATGTGGGAAAGAGTCCAAATATAGCGGAAAGTGCCTTCCATTGGCTGTATATTGCTCTCAAAGGAAAAAGCGACAAAGAGCAGAAAGTGCAAGGATTACTGAATTTTCTCTCAAAGAACCCTCAACAACTGGTAGAGTGGATGATCTTTGGAAGATCACCTTGCATCGAAAGCAGTTTAGGGAAATTTTGGAAATTGAAGAGAAGATACATTATCAACCTTTTAACTAGTGCTAGGATGCAAGCTGACTCTTACTGGAGAAAGAAACAGAAAATAACTTGTGGTTCAAATAATTTGCACTTCAATTCTGTTCTCCCTTCCACGACTCAACAAGAAATACTCCAAGCTCTCGATGATGCCTTGTTTTACTATACTAACGAATTTGCTTCCTTGTCTAATCTTACTAACAACCAGCAAGCATTTCTAGCCAAACTCAAATTGCTCAAAAAAGAACAAACTGTTGTTATCCCGTTTCTCACTTCATGGATCAACAGCCCCCAACAATCTCGGTGGAAAAGTCTCAAAACACTCGCTGAACAACTAGCGATAATGATAGGCAAACCTTCCCGAAAACTCTTTTCAGCTATACGATTGATAAGTGTTTTCACACTCTTTGACCAGTACATGCAGAGTGTCCCTCAGTTACTAAAAGGTCTAGCCGTAGCAAAAGTTGTTCCCATTCCATTCAAACGAAAAAATAAAGGAAGATTACCAGTAAAATTACTCATGAAAAAAGACTATGTTGTTACCCGCCAAGGGAATGCACAAGAATTGACTACCCAAATAAGAAAACAAGGATGGACTGAACTAGGCTTTCCCAAGAAAGGGAAAAAGAAATTACTGGCACGTGTACTTGTACCCACAAAAGTACAAGCATATATTGCTCGTGGTGCAGCCATAAAAGTTTTCCAACTTAGTAGTGGACAAGCACCTAGTTACAAACCTCGTGTAGATGTGGTGCTAGAAGGAACACTGAACTGTTTCCACTCCTCTACCCTCCTCCGTCATTATCTCCCCCAGCTAACTGGGAGGAAACAAGCAATTCTAGGCTTAGATATCAATCGTTTAGGAAAACACATGGTAGCATTTAATACCCCTGTTACTCTCCCTTCAGAACTTTTACTTCTTGCAGAAAGATACACTCATCTCAGTGACAAAGTTCTCCCTGAACTCCATCGGGGATTGTTACGCAAACGCAAAGCACGAGACACTCATGGTTTCTGTAAAATACAAGGAGAACTCAATAGGGTGTATGTTCGTCGTTCACATCTTCTTCGTGAACTCACTCGTCTCCTCCCGCCTTTTTTTGCCGCAGTCCTGGTGAAAAAGCAGTGTAAGACGTTGAAAATCGAACAGCTGACTGTTGACCCCACTGGTACCAAAGGAGCCTTAGCCAAAGCCATTTACACCATGCCTGACAGTTTATTCATTTACAAGAAAGCAGCATGGTTAGCTTCACAAGAGTTAGGCTATTCTGTTCAGGTTGAAACGGTACTCCCTTATCTTACCAGCACTTCACATTATGGTTGTGGAGGAACACTCGTTCGTAGTCAAAGGCAGTATGATCTTGCCCCATGCAAGAAGTGTGGACAAAAAGTTAACACCCACAGTAATGCTGCGAAAAATATCGCTTCCCTTCCTGGCACACCCCTTCCTTCCTTATAATCCTCTCCCCTCATCGCACGTGAGGGGGCCCACTTAAACGACGGTTAAACGCCTTCTGGCAAGTTTGACCAAGTTTCATAACGTGCGTAGATTGAGAACTATTTCTATTATTTTCTTTCAGAGCTCTTGTAAAATATAACTAGTTTCTCCTTATAATATTCCCTTAGTCTATGAATCACTTCGTCAATGTCATTATTTGAATCATTCATACTAGGTTGAACGGGAATAACAAGTTCATCATAACTACTTGTTTTCTTGGTTTCTACTTCTTTTACAATTTTATCCCTAAATAATAAAATTCTATCTCCTTTAATTTCAATTGAATTATAGAATGGAGTAATGTCTGTGTCCATTTCTTCACAGATTTGGTTAACTACATCATAAATCATCTAAGCACCCTTTGCTTGCATTTTACATTGTTCTTAGGCAGAAACATTAACTGTTAATCTGGTCTACCTATCTTAAAAATCATAATCTCATAGTTAAGATGTCATAATACATAGAGAATATCAACGTGTGTTATCAGGTGAAAATTCTGACAAATTATAAAAAAGAAATCTGAGTTAAAATGATATAAAATTTGCAAATCATTTGACAAGCTTTAATAATGAATAAGTCAATAATGAAACTAGAAAAGTATAGGTGAAAACTAAAATGAGAATTAGTGTCGTTACCGCAATCGGTGGAGGGTCATTGGAGCTGGATGTGGATCCACAATCAACAGTAGCACAATTAAAGAGAGAAGTTTCAAAAAAGAAAAAAATTCCAGCTAATACCGTGATTATTGTTTTTCATGGAAAGCAATTAGATGACAGTGATATTTTGAAGCAAACTGGTATGATGGACGGAGATAAATGTTATCTGATTGCCAGAACTAAAGGCGGTTATTAATTCAGATTTAAATCCCTTTCTTCTTCATATTGTTAATTGTTTATTAGTGATTTTCATTTAATTACACTTTTCGAGATTTTCATTTAATTACACTTTTCGAGTTTTTCATTTAATTACACTTTTCGAGTTTTCAATATTATTATTAACTGTTCAAAAAGAAACATATATCAGCAACAGATATTATCATATCGTTGGCTTGTGATTGAATGATGGATGATGTTCGCTACTCTAGACAGCAATTAATACCTGGATGGAATCAAGATTCTCTTTCTGATAGCACCGTAATGCTTGTTGGTGTTGGTGCGATTGGCAGTTATGTAGGAACCATTCTTGCTTCTTCAGGAATTGGTAAATTAATAGTAGTAGATTTTGACACGATAGAAACATCTAATCTCAATAGACAGCTATTATATCGTGATAGCGATGTAGGAAACTCCAAATCAGAAACTGCTGCTAAACGATTGAAAGAATTAAATCCCACAGTAGAAATCGATTTCTATCATAAAAAGATGGAAGAAGTTTCCGTATCAGTATATGAAGAAGCAGATGTAATTGTTTCATGCCTAGATACATTTCTAGGACGTAGATGGATCAATTCAATGGCTGTTAGAGTGAAAACACCATTAGTCACAGGGGGCATGTTTGCCTTTTTAGGGAATGCCCAAGTCATTATTCCTTATGAAACAGCGTGTTTTGAGTGCCAACCTTTGGTTCCTGAAGAAGAATTAGCACAAGCATGTACTCCTTTTGGTGAGGAAAGGAAAAAGGAAAGGGGGGAAATGGAAAAAGAACCTCCTCTTCCAGCAGTAGCTACATTATCAGCAATTATTGGTGGTATCATGGCTCAAGAAGCTTTGAAACTTATACTCAATATTGGAAATTATCTTCAGAATTATCTTTTTTATGATGGGTTAAATAATGCAACTACCATTCTAGAACTGGTACGATCCGAAGAATGCCCTGCTTGTGGAGATTTGTACAAACTTGAGCAAATAGAGTTTGTAGCTAATTCAGAAGAAACAGTAAAAGAATTGGAAGTTCGATTAGCTTTAACTTATGGATTGGAAAAACCAGAATTAATGATTAAAGGTAAATTATTGGAGTCTACTAGTATAATCAAAGATTTT
Organism: Candidatus Heimdallarchaeota archaeon; assembly: GCA_023705905.1. GTDB lineage: Archaea > Asgardarchaeota > Heimdallarchaeia > Heimdallarchaeales > Heimdallarchaeaceae > UBA460. Next base: position 3,557 of record BPTK01000117.1, on the reverse strand, counting down.
CTATCTGAAGGGAAAGAAACCGTGTTCATTCTAGATAAAAATCTTGCAAAGCCGATAAAAATAGTTCTTCAAATAACAGAATAAATTATATTTCAATTTTAATATGACAAATTGAATGCAATGTTTTTTAAAGTTTCATTGTCATCATTTTATAGAGATAAATAGAATAAGGTGAGACAAATATCTACCGATGATTACATACTTGCAAATGAAACGCAATTAATATATGAAAATGCTGCAGGATTCGAACCTGTAAGAGGTAACCTTAAACATTGGAAAGGTTATGTAGGAACCATTGAAGGAACTGAAATTCCTATCTTTGCAAATATTTTCATTCAAGACGGGTTTCCTGATATAGCACCTTTTGTTGATATTACACCAAAAGTGAATCATCCAAACACTGATGATGATGGAACCTTGGTTATGAAGATACTAGCTGAATGGAAGAGAAGTTATCATGTTCATGATGTAATTAATGATATAAAACAACTTTTTGTCCGTGTTCCAGCAAAGCCATATAAAACAAAGAGATCAAAGAAGAAGGAAAGACATACTGGATTACAGAGAGCTACCATTCCTGTCAGACAGCTTCCTCAAATTGAGATGGTAGCAACTAAAAGAGAGACTTCTATAGAGACCGAAAAACGGGAAATTGAAGATACAGTAATAGACTATCAGACAAAGATTGATGACATAAGCAGAAAAATTGAGAAAGAAAGAGCCTCTTTATTAAAAGAAGGTGGCATCAAAGTTGATAAATCAGATAAAGAAATATCAATCTCCTTAGAAGAAAATCTTAAAGCTGAAAGCTATGCAGTTCAAGAAACCTTAGAGGTACTTCAAGAGAAATTTGAAGATGGAGATATGACAACTGTAGATTTCCTAAAATTATATAAACGGTACTCTAAAAATGGTTATAAAGCTGAAAAACAGCACAATCACGTCAAAGCGAGTGGTAGTATGTCAAAACTAGATGAAAGAAACCTCGAATTAGAAGCTGATCTTTATGCTTCAATTGTAACACTTGATAATCTTGCTAAGAGTTATGAAGATAATGAAATAGATCAAATTGCATATAGAAAGCAATTACGTTCTCTTATTAGAAGTATTTTCAAATCACGGATGCAACTGGAGAAAGTTGGGTTCCAGCTTGAAAACTTCATCAAAAAAGAGAAACTAGATAACAAATATCCTAAAGGCATTCGACATCTCCGTGTAGCTGAAGGAGTTGAAACTGCTGATGCAGTATCCATACCCTTTGACTCATTGAAGAAAATGCCCTCGAAAACTGCTGATTATGTTGCTTCTGCAATTGAGCTGATAGATTTAACAAGACTTCGTTCAGTAGCTAGGGCAGATTTACTGCTAGCAGATATGGATGAGATGCTACACATACTCAAAACATTTCCATCAATTCCTAAAGACCATTGGGTCATTGGAGACATCAATAATTGGCGTGAAATTATTGGTAAATACAAACCTGAAGAGGTAATAAAGGAAGAAGATTGTGAAAAACTTGAATTCCAAGCAGCAAGATGGCTGAATGATTTTCGACGAGTTCTCAAAGAATTATAATAAAAGAAGGAGATATCCTCTCTTCTTACAATTATTTTTCGATGAGGTCTATCAAGATATAACCAGGTGATTTTCGTGCTAGAGAAAAACGCTAATGACGCACAATTTACTAATATGAGACAATTATTGTTTGAGTTAATCAATCTTATAGAAATTAAGATAGATGTTGGTTACATACTTGAAGAAATTGAGGAACTCAATTTGGAAATCAGAAAAATTAACTCAAAGGGAGAGAGCTTGGGAGACGAGATGAAAGAGGTATACAAATCTCTCTATAGAAAATACAAAAATAAGCTTGCAGCTTTCCTTTCACCACGAGAAGTAAATCAGCTAACAGGAAAAATTAAGAATTGGATACAAATTTTGCCAAGTGTGTTCTAGTTTTACACGTTCTTTTTTTTTATGTAAAAGCCTTTAATTTAAGAAGATATAAATAAGTGCGATACAAATTACTATTTGGAGATTTAAGTGGGTTTACGAGACATAGAGAAAAAAATTAAGATAAAATCTGCTTTTCAAGTAAAAGACGCTGAATTAATGATTCAAGAATTACAGCAAATGATGGATAATATTCAAACTGTTAAGAAACAGTTGAAGAAATTCGAGAAAAAATACGGAGACAAAATTTCTGAAAACAAAGAATATTATGAGAAACTATCAGGTTTAAGAGATGAATTAGGATTACCTGCAGAGATTGGCAGTTTTGACTGGAAAGAAGCTCCTACACTCAAAGATAAATTAACTGGAAGAGGATTCTATGACATTTTAGCTAATGAATTACTAGAATTAGGTCAAAATTTGACCCCAGATAATGGAGGTATTATGTCTGTAGGTGAGTTATTCACACAATTGAACAAAGTTAGACCAGGAAAAATGGTTTCAATTGATGACATGAATAGATCTATTGAGAAACTAATCAACACAAAGCTCATAAGACCTTACAAAAGCCTCGAATCTGGTGTGAAAATCATTGAGTTTACTCCAGTTGAGTTTAGTCAAGACCATGATATCATTCTAAGTCAAGCATCAAGATCAGGATACATAACAAAAGAAGAACTTTTGATGAAAACTGATTGGTCAGAAGAAAGAATAGACAGATGTTTAGTGTTCTTCGAAGAACATGGCATAGCTAGAGTTGACAGAAGTTATTCCGAGGGCACCAAGTATTGGTTTCCAGGTTTACTTGGAATGTAATTTATTTTAGAAAACTTTATCCGATTCAAACTGGATAATCGTTTTTTCTTTATTCAACCATTTTGCTACTTTTTTTTCAACCAACATTTCACAGACTATTATCAAATCATCTGCCGGTAAATCACTCCATTTTTGTTGAAGCTGTGAAAGGTCGAAAAGTGAGTGAATCTCCACAACTCTGCCCGTTTCTATCATAAAATCTAACAGGTTATCTGCCCACTCTTCGTTTGTTTTCCAGTAAATGCGTGCCCGTGTTTTTGTTTTTTCATCTAACCATTTAGCTACACTCTGTTTTACGAGATGATCTACAATTTCCCGGGTTTGTTCCAAAGACATCATTTTGTTGTTCTTAGTGTTATTAAATGGATGAACGTTTCGTATCTCATTAATATTGATAATATGAATCACAAAAATACGACTGTAATCAAGGACTATTGCTGACCAGCTTTCAAGCCAAGATTCAACTTGTGCTTCTTTCTTTGGTTTAATATACATCCATGGAGCTTTTACCCATTTTGGTAAACTATCTTCAAATTCAACCTCTAAAAACGCCCTTTGCTCTTTTGAAAGGTCTACTTGTGTAACAGTCTTTACAACTGGCATAGTTGCTTTTAGGCCTTCTTCAGTAATTTCCAATCCCTTGATACTTGCTTCAATTAGTTTAAGTTTCTCATCGGAAATTTCTTTTTCTTCCTTGAGCTTCTTAACATCTAATTTTTCAGCAATCTCTTCTTCATCTTTTTTCTTTTCAAGGGTAGACATGAGTTAAACCTCTAGTTTTAAGCACT
>BPTK01000116.1 GCA_023705905.1 Candidatus Heimdallarchaeota archaeon | reverse complement strand
TAGCAAATGTAATTGTTAAACGAGGTGCTGCAAGTGCCCCTGTTTATGTAAGAGATCCATGGAAGTTTTAACTTTATTTCTTTATTTTATATGCAATTTTTTTTATTTTATCTTGATCGTTTTTTGCTAGCTAGTAGTACCACCATATTACTACTGTATTAATCTTGTTTTAAGAATAACAACAGCTTCTTTTGCATGGTGGAAACCTCATGGGATTAAAACGATTAGTTACACGTAACTCCACAGAAAAGAATGATGAAACTAAGATTGTTAATCAAACACCAGGTGTAAAATTCTATTCACTGTTGGACGTTGTAAAAACTGAAAGAATTATCGATGATGTTGAAAAAGGTAATCTCGTTTTTCTAAATATTAGTAGAATATCAGCATTTCCTGAGAGAAAGAGAGATTTTCTTAAAACACTCAAGAATAGATCTGCAGAATTACATGCAACTCTAAAAATGGTTTCAGAAGAAACAGTGATGGTTGCCCCTCCATCTGTACCAATTGAAATTAGATCTTTGTCACCTCTAAACATTAACAAACTGAAGAAAAAAGAGTAGATTTGTTAAGAGATGAACTACTTCTAAACCATCTTTCTGATTATTTCTTTTGCTTGAATTAGAATATCTGGTATTTTATCAACTGCAGATCCTCCACCTATAGCTACTTCTCCTTTTCCTCCGCCAGCTCCCCCTGCAATTTTCGATAAATCTTTTATAACTTTCACAATATCAAAATCTAGACTTTTATTTCTTGCCCCAACTAAAGCCACTCTATTATCATCTGAGGACACAAGAACACACACGCCATTCGGATATTGTTTTACAGCTTGAGTAGCTTGAAGAATTAACTCTTTTTGGCCACCATTTACTTTTTGAACAATAACATCCAAATGTTTTATCTTCTCTGAATTTGTTGAATTATTGGAATATTGCAATTCAGCTATTTTCTTCGTCAAGCCTTCAATTGTCTTCTTCTGTTCCTTCCACTCATTGAAAAACTTCTTTGCTGTTTTTGGTAACAATTTAGGTTCAACACTTAGGATAGCAGAAGATTCTTTGAGGATTTTTTCTTGTTCCTGTATGTATCTTAAAGCAGGTTCACCCGCCAAAATATCCAATCTTACAACCCCATCTTGTATCCTTTCACTACTTGTAAGTTTGATTATCCCGATATCACTAGTATTATCTAGATGTGTTCCCCCACATGCTTCAATGTCCCATTTGTCAATTGAAACGATATGAAGAATTTTTCCGGGAACTACTCCACCCTGATAAATTTGAAATCCATAATCCCTTTCTGCTTCATCTCGATTTAAATCTAATTTTGAAATCTCTCTCTTTTCGAAGATAATTTTATTTGCAATAGATTCCATCTCTTGGAGTTCTTCTGAACTAACAGATTGATAATGTGTAATATCTAATCTTGCTTTTTTCTCTGTTTTGTCTGCTCCTGCTTGCCAAATGTGTTTTCCCAGTACTTCTCGAGCAGCATTATTTACAACATGAACTGCAGTATGATGTCGCATTATGGCCATTCTTCTTTTTGCATCAATTTCTCCAGTAATTGACATTCCTTTCTTTAGATCAGATTTCTCTTTTAGTTTATGTAAAATAGATGTACCTTTTTTAACAACATCAACAACAAAGTATTTTTTATCCTTAAATTTGATAATCCCTGTGTCATGAATTTGCCCTCCACCAGTTGGATAGAACATAGTTTTGTCAAGAATTAAATATTGGTCATTAATAATGTCCAATATTTCAGCTGTAAATTTGCTATCGTAAACATTCTCATAGTAAAGTGGAAAAGTTTGATAATCCTTTTCTAGGTGTATCTCTGCCTTGTCTTTTACTTCCTTTTGTTGCTCCTTTTGTTCAACAAAATATTCTTCAAGCTTGATATAGAAGTCTGCAGGGACATCTATCTCTAAATCCTTTTCTTTTGCAAGTTCCTTTACCATCAAAGGATTGATTCCATTATTTTGGTAAAGGTTTACTAATGTTTTGAAGTTGAATTCAGTTTTCTTTTGTAACAGCTGATTAACTATTCTTCTACCTGTTTTCTTAGTTTCATTATAACGAGTAATTTCTAAATCTACTATTTTATGAATCTCGTCTCTATGTTCCTTAACTCTAGGAAATGAGATGCTGAGATTATTAATTTGAAGATCAAATAATTTATCAATAGAAAATTGTAAATTGCATAATTCTTTTAGTGCAATGATTCTTCGTAATAAGATTCTGAGATTGTATCCTCCTCCTACATTAGAAGGTATTGCTCCATCTGCTATTGTCATGGACAAAGTTCGAGCATGGTCTCCAATTGCATAGATTGCTTCTTGTGGCCCAAGAATATCAAGCATTTCTTCGTAGGACAATCCTAGCTTACCAGCCAGTTCAACTCGCTCTTCTTTTAGATCCTTTGCTTCTTCTACAGCTAAAAGACCAGACAACTTACTGTAATCCATTAGTAGTTTTTGATCAACTTTGTAACCATTTTCCTTTTGTAAATATTCAACTACATTTGGAAAAATGGCTTCATAAATTGTTGGAGTGCCTTGAGTGAACCATGATATTCTATCAAGCCCCCAACCAACATCTATAACTTGCATATCAATCTTCTTTACGGCTCCGTTTTCAAAACCATAGGCAATAAAAACGTTGTTTACTAATTCTGTTCCATATGTAAAAGCTTCAAGGTTTGGACCAAAATTTCCTCCACCTGCCCAAATTCCCTCTCCATAAGTAATCTCTTCAGGCTTGAGACCAATTTCTTCAGTTAGATACTTGAAGTTTAGATCAATGCATCTATCCATCCAGTAACCACCGGTCAACTTTTCAGAATTAAACGAATGTTGACCAAACATAACAAAGCTTGTTAGATGTCTTCCTGTTTTTCCAATATTATCTATATCCGAGAACTCACCACCAGTTCGTATGCACATCTGAGGTACGACTAATGGATTTGCAGGTGGGTCAATGATACCCTCTAATACCCAAGGTTGAAAATCTGCAATGGACCCGATTGTAAAATCCATATCAGCTCTCCATCTAGAAACAACAGGATAATCTTTAATGGCAGTATGACCATTTTTCACAAAGAAGTCTGTTAAACTCTTAATAGTTTCATCAAAATTTAGGTTCTTTCCTTTTTTTCCTAAGAACTGGTATCCACCTGAACAACGGGTGTCACCACAAGTTTCTTGATCAGGGACTAAAGTCCAAAAATTGTGTTTACAAATTGAACAAGATTTTCTAGTGAAACCTCTTTCTTTGAAGAGTTTCACCTCATAATCTTCTCTTTTGAACCTTTCTTTTAATTGATTTTTAGATATAGACATTAGTAATCTATACTTAGAAACGAGCTGAAACATAATAAAATTTTGCATTAATAGTAAATTCATAAAGAGACAATATCTTTTTAAGAGTTTTTTACTGCATTTTTGTATGAAAGAGATACGAATTGAGGAATTGCAAGGAGATAATATAGATCCGATACTTGAAATGGCTTTCTATGCGTTTTTCAGCACTCCTGGCAATCTCGAACAAATGATTAAAAATAAACCTTTCTTCAAAGAAGATCTGTGTTTAGCTCTTTATGAAAATGATGTAGTTGTAGCGGGTTTAATGTGTAAACCTATCATGCAAAATGTTCGAGGAGTAATTAAACCCATGTGTGGGGTTGCAGAAGTCGTAACTAAACCTGAAGCTCGAAGGCAAGGCTACTCTAAAAAATTGATGATTTTGGCTCTAAAGAAAATGAAAGAGCAAGGACAGATATTCTCTACATTATATCCTTTCAAGGAATCATTTTACGAAAAATTAGGTTATATTACTTTCCATCAATATAGAAATGCTATTTTCTCACCAGCCTCTTTAGTTAGTTTGCTGAAGGAAAAATATGAAGGTAGGGTTGAAAGGGTTAACATAAAGGACGGGTTAGATACATATCTAAACTTCTTAGAAAAAATTCAGAAAAAGATTCATGGTATGGGGATAAAACATAGAACTGAACAAGAACGATTTAAGGAATCACCAAATTTCTGGTTAGCAATTGCAAGAAATAATGAGGATGAAGTAATTGGTATTATGACTTATAGAATAACTGGTTTCTGGAAGGAAATAAAGGTTAGAAGTTTCTTTTATGATAATTCTCTCGCCAAATACTTGCTCTTACAATGGTTAGCTCATCATTCAGATCAAGTTAGAGAAGTTCATTTACCAGTTCCTCACCATACTTACCCTGAAACATGGAACAATGATACATTCTGGGGAGAGAAAGGGAAAATAGTTAATAGAGAATGGGTGCCTTCTGTGATGGGTAGAGTTGTTAGTGTAGATGAATTATCTGGAATAAATGTTGGAAAAGGGAATGTGTCAACAAAAATTACCGATGAACAGTGTGAATGGAACAATAATTCCTATGCATTTACAAGTAATGATGGGATTCTAGAAGTTTCGGAAACATCAGAATATGACTGTGAACTTACCATACAAGGATTTTCTGCAATTGTTTATGGTTGTTATAACTTGGAAGATTATCCTTTCAAAAAATGGGGTACTATTTCTGAAGAAGCTAAAACAAAAATTAAAAATCTGTTTCCACCAGCTTATCCATATTTGCATGCTGACTTCTGACTACAGAAATTTCTCACTTCTTACATCAAAGCTTCCCAGACTGTTGGAGCAGAATCTGGGTAGAAATTCTTTATATCTTTTATTTCAATCGCAATTTGACCAGTCTTTCCATGAATAGAATAAGGCATCCTACTAACCCTATTAGTATCCATTGTTACTTTTCTATCTATTCTTGGATAACGTCGTAAAATAATCTCACTAGAGAGCTTCTTTCTAACAGCTGAATCATTGGGGATAAGAATATTATATTTTGTGTGATCAAAATCATCACTATTTTGAACTTGTTTTATGATATCTTTTGCCTTATTTACAGATATGCCAAATTCATGTAGCTTCTTAGGCGTTATTTTTTCAAGGTATGATTTGGCAGTAAGAGCATAAATTCTATTTCTCAAAGGTTTAGATTCATTAGGAATTTCATCTATAGATTGAGATCTTTTTTCATCATGAATAAATGTAAGATAGTCGAGAATAGCAACTCTTTGATTTTTATCAAATTTTTGGATTATAGGATTCCTCACCCATCCATGTACTCCTCTTCTTCCTGAAAAAATCCAGATGATATCGTGAAAACCAAAATCTTCTCGCATCGTTTTATCGATAAAGACTGTTGCATCTTGAACGAGAGACCAGCATTCTTTGCAGTATTGAGCACCTTGACAACCACAAGTTCTCACTAAATCGTATTCATCAATGTCGATATCATAGATAAATTCCCGATAATTCCACTTAATTTTCTGTATTGGGTGTTCTTTTGAAGGAGGTGTATCAAATACTGCTCCAACATAGGCATCTTTTACAGAATTTTTAACCATAAACTCAAGCATTTTTTCTGTGTTTTGAAAAGAAATATTTCTCACAAATCTATTATGTTCACCGACAACGAACCCAAATTCTCTGTTTTTAAAATTAGAGAGACCAATAAATGCCATGAATCTCTCAACTGGAAATTTTTTTTCGTAATAAGCTGAAATTACTTCAGGTGTCAATTTCTTTTCCATATTCAAGCCTTCTTTTGTTTATCATTTGTTTTTGAATTGTTAGCTGCAGTTTCCTTCTTCTTATAGAAGCGCTTGTATGCATCTTGTGAATATTTTAACATGTGATTTATTTGAAATCCTCTAACTTTCCAACCAGTTAATAATGTGAAATACCTTGCGCACGCTGATTGATATCTTTGATTTATTATTAATCTGGAAATTTCCTCAATTGCTTTTCCTACAACGTCATTATTTCTTTTAGACATTTTTACTTTGATATCTTCGTTAATGTCTTCGAGTTTTTTGTGAGCCCAATAACAGTAATATCCATTGATACACGTTTTGCAGCTTGGGGGGTCATAGTCTACTCCACCACCTGTTTTGCCATAGATGTGATTGATTTGGTATCCTACGCGTTGAACAAATTCTTCAAAAGACATACCAACATTATCAATTGAATTACTATACCAAAATCGTAATTGGTCATCAACACTCATACCTATTCTTTTCAAAAAAGTTCCTAGCTGCCAGTTCTCTACATGGGATAGATGACCTTTAGCTTGGAGTGTAGCAACCAATTCTTGAATACAGGGAGGGAATATGTCTGGTTTGGTGTGTATCTCATCACCATCAGCAAACCCTAGATTCTTGAAATCTCCAGAATATCTTGTTGATCTAGCAATTTTTGATATTCTATCTTTGATTGGTTTAACAGTTGCTTCTAACTCCTCATCTTTTTCGATTAATACTTTAGATTTTTCTATAATCTCTTTTAGTTGTTTCTCAAATTCTCTTTTTACTGAGAGTCGGATATCAGCTAGTCTAACAATCCCCCAACCTTGATAAAGTAAAGCTTTCTTTGCTCCAACAACCTTAGGGATTTTATGAAAACGGACAGCTAATCTTGTATCCAGAACCTTAACCCTTGATCCATATTTTTGTTTTGATTTTGTATACTTACTAGATCGATAAACTGAGTCTGCTAGATTGAATTCGCGGTTTAGATTTATTTTAAAAAGGTCATTAATTTCTTCAGTCGTTTTTACATTATCTTTTCCATATAAATCTTTTAGAACCTGAATCCTTTCCTCAGATTTATTACTACTGATAAAACGAAATTCGAATAGATCCCCTTCAACTTCTACTAACCAGGAACTTAATCTTGGATCTGTTGATACAGCTAGTCTAAGGAGAAAATGACCTCCTATCTCTTCTGAAATGGTTGAAACCCAATCATCGTCAGACATCCACGAAGGTCTATTGATAATCCAATCATCTTCAGCTAAAAATCGTTCTAACCTTGTTTCTGCGAACTTATACCAATTATCAACATCTAGTGTGATGTCTCCTGGGTCTTTTAAAACATACCAATCTGGAAGTTCGGCAGACATAAGATATTCCTTTCTCTATTCTCTTAGTTAGCCCGACTTATTAAAAAAATTGCGCTAAAGTTTTTTGATGAGTATCTATCTTTTTGAGATTTGATATTTTTACTCCAATTAATCTTATACTCAAAGGATCTTTTGAAGAATATTCCCCTAATAAAGTCTTTATAGCCTCTCTAACTTGCCTTTCAGATGTTTCATGACATGTAAGAGAATGAGCACGGGTTGCTGTTTCAAAATCATTGAATCTAATTTTTAAAGTAATTGTTCTAAAATGCATTTTCTTATCTTTAGCTTTTGAAACTATGGTTTTTATTGCTGAATCAATATGAACCCAAATGTCCAACCATGAGCTATAATTGTTGAAGAAGGTACGCTCTTCACTTATCGATTTCCTTTCGTGACTATTGAATTTTTCATCAGTTTTTTCTGTATTATAGCCATTGACAAGCTTCCATGTCTTTAAACCATATTTTCCGAACTTTTGAAATACAAGCTGATAATGTAAATTAGCTAGATCACCACATGTTTCTATAGAATTGTTTTGAAACACTTGGAAACTTTTTTTACCTATACCAGGAATTGCTGTAATAATTAGTGGTGCAAGAAAATCACTTATCTCTAAAGGTTTTACTATCGTTAATCCATTAGGTTTATCCACTTCACTGGCAATTTTAGCTAGTATTTTTGTAGGTGCAACACCTATTGAGCAAGTTAAATGTTCACTTGCATAGACATCATCTTTTAATTCAGTTGCTAGCTTTCTAGCTTCTTCATAGTCACTAATAACATTGGTAATGTCAAGATATGCTTCATCATTTCCTGCTATCTTCATAATTGGAGAATATGTGGATAAGATTTTCATTATATTCTCTGATACTTTAGAGTACAGTTTGTAAGTTCCTCTAACCATAGTTACATGAGGACATAATTTAACTGCTTGAGAGATAGGCATGCCTGAATGAATACCATATTTTCTTGCTTCATAAGAGCAAGTGCTTACTACTCCTCTTTTTGTTTGAGGATTACCTCCAACTATTAGAGGTATGCCAGCAAGTTTTGGATTTTCTCGAATTTCAACATTAGCAAAAAAAGCATCTAAATCCATATACAAGATTATTTTATCAAATGTTTGTTCCTTTTCAGTGAAATAGGTCATTTGATTAGCTAATGTCATATTAGCTTATAGTGATTTTAATATAAAAATACAAAAAAGAAAAAAAAGAAGTGAAGAGTTATTTTCTTCTCATAGTGAAGCATAATGCTGTTAACCCAATCAGTCCAACAATTGCAATGAAGAACCCAGCTTCTGTGAATTCAGGAACAGATGTTGCATCAACTTCTCCAGGTGAAGGTGTGTCAATTATGAAATCAGTGTCACAGTTGTTAGTATCTACATCAGCTGGAGATCTTTGTAATGTTTCATCTTCGCCTGTGGTAGAACCACTCCAAGTAGTTGTACCTGATGCACTACCCGATCCCCAAGCAACTGCATCTTTAGAGTTTCCTGCTGAATCTTTTAGTATCACTTCATCACCAGTATTTCCAAGGGCTAAATTTCCAAGACCATAATCTGCTGCAGATACTGAGATACCTAAGGCACTCATTTCGCTAACATAAGCTGCACTATCTTGAGCAAATACTAGGACTTCCTCACTAAGAATCTGTGCTCCTTCAGGTAATGTGAATACACCCTCATTGTCTGTTATTGTCCATCCTTCTATAGATAAAGCAAAACTAAAACCATTATAGATTTCAGCATATTCACCATTTGGTTCTGCATCTCCATCATACCTAACTTCTGAAATTAGGAGTGACCAATCTCCAGTATTGATAACATTAACCTCTTTTACGATTTCTATAGGAATCCCTACAGTAGGTGTTCCAATTATTTTAACTGTGTGAATTCCATCATCATATGATGTTGTATCAACGCTTTTGTCAACAATCCCTAAAGGATTTACCCATGTATGGATTGAAACAGAATCTATCAGAAGTTCACCTGAGGTATATGTGTTAACTGCAAAAGAGGCTTGGAAATTGTAATTTCCAGAAGCAATACCACCTGGGGTTGGAGACACAAGAGCAACGGGTTGAGCAAAACCAACTGGGGTCTCTCCTGCAGCCCAATCATAATCGAAAACTGTTTTGAAATAAGCAGCTACATTAGCATTCTTCACTATAGCTCCAGCTTCCCTATTATTTACAAATGAGTTATTAGACCAGTTAATGCTTGAAACTTGAACTGTTTCATCATCTACTGAAATATACTTATTGTGGTCGTACATTCCTTTGAAGAACTTAACTTGAATGCCATTATTTATCAATAATTCAGTTACATTTCCGGTCGCTGAATCAGGTTCAGGAATTAGAACCCTAACATATACTCCTCTTAAAGCAGCATCTATAATATCATACAAAGCATCGCAATCAAATTTGATATATTGTAATTCTAAATCAATAGAAGTTGTAGCATTATCTATCATACTAGAAATAAGTTCATAACTGTTATCTGGGGAGAATATAGGTGTTACGTCAGCATTTTCAACAAAGGTAGCAGGAGAAAATGGATGTTCATATGTACCACTTGTTTCTGGTGCTTGTAAAACACCTCCATGAGCTATTACTGAATATGGTGTGGAAATTAAACCATCGTCATTAAACACATCCTCGTAATATGCTGCTATATTGGCATTATTGAATGCAAAACCCATCTCTCTATTTGTCCTAGCCTCAGGTGATTCTGGTATGCTTGAAGGTGCCCAATTACCTGAATAAACATATGCAATTAAGTGGTCAACAATCCAGAATTTTGCATGAGTGAAAACAAATGTAGAACTTGTCCAGTATACATCAATTCCAGCATCATTTAATCTCCAAGCTGATTCTTCTGTGTAGTCATCTTCATAACTATTGACTCTATCATCAGACAATTGAACGATGACTCCAACTCCTCTACTATGTGCTGCTATTAATTCGTCAACAAGAGATTCGCTTGATAATGTGTAAACTTCTAAATAAAAAGAAGTTACTGCATTCTTGATTGATCCTAATACTATTGCGTGAGCATTATCAGGTCCTACAAAAGTTGTAATATTTGTTGATCCTGAGAAAGTTGTTGTGGTAATAGCATCAATTGATGTATCAGTTGGTGTGCGTATACTATGTTCTTCTCCAGAAACGGTGGAAGAAAAATCAAGCATTGCAAACGAACTGATCAGTAAAACTAACAAAATAAAATTAGTAATCTTTACTCTTTTCATAGTTATCTAATATTTTTTGACTTAATAAATATTTATAGACAAAACAAAAGTAGGAAATACTGTTCTACAGTATCTTTTCAAGTAATTCATATGCTTTTACTATATCTGCAGAAGCTGACGATCTTCTAGCAGCTGATCTTAACATGCGTGAGTATTGTCGTAGATCTCTATCTGTGACATCTAACAGAGACATAATATCATTTTTTGTTAGGTTATCTGCATTGGGGATTTCTACTATCTCAGATGCAAATGCCAGAGGTGTCATTTTTTCAATTATTTTTTGAACTGGTTCTCCAAAGAACTGTTTTAGATAACTGATGTCTTCATCTTTAGCTCCCCAGACATATATCAGCGTTTTTTGTTCTCTAAATTTTTCAACAATTTTAATTTTTGATCTAACAAAAACAAATTTTCCTTCACCAATATCCTGATTTGACACAGAAGTATGATAATGTTCTGCAATTCTCTCTAATTGGTTTGAGATTTCTTGCTCTTTTTCTGGTTCAAAAATGACTTTCATATTACTACCTCACATACTTAAAATAAAATTGTTTCTAACGTATCATTCAAAATTCTTAACCATGATGAAATTCAAAGAACTTTTCCAATCTCTTTGCTATTTTTTCTTTTTCTGGTTGAACGACATGAAAATTCTCTTTTAACCAGTTAGGTAAGTGTTTTTTATAATAATGACGAGCAAATCGATAATCCAGAAGTATGATAGCTGCATAATCTTCTAAACTTCGAATTGGTCTTCCAGCTGCTTGAGAAGCTCGGGTTAATGCTGGAATATTATATCCAAACTCTCTTCCCATGGTCGGAAACTGACTTTCCAAATACTCAATAGATGCAGTGACAGTAGGTGTTGGTCGGGCATAAGGTATCCCTACAACAACAACACTTTGCATCTGGCTAGCAGGATAATCACTTCCCTCAGATGACCTTCCTCCAAGCACTGATAATAGGACTCCACCTTCTCTCTTAGATTCATTCTTGAAGGCATTGATTAAATCATCCGTTTCTAAAGAGGACATGCCTTTATGAGTAATGAAAATTGGCTTTGACAAATTCTTTTCTAATCCTGAATCAATAATGCTCTCCAATACTGCATAGCTTGCACAGAATATACCTGTATTTTTTGGAGTTGATTCTACAACTGCTTCAATGATACTTACCATACTTGCATAAGTTGTAGGCGTTCTATCTTCTAATTTTGATGATAATTTATCTATGACCAAAGTTACATGATTTTCATCTTTATATGGTGATGGTAGTAATAGAGTTACAACTTTATTCGGATTTAACCCAATTAAAGACGTATATGATTCAATGGGGTCAAGTGTTCCCGATGCAGAAATTGTTGCATACGATTTAGAGAAAACTTCATTTGTCATTGTTCGCGGATCTAGAGATAGAGTTACTAATCTTGGAATTGGATTGCCTGCTTTTGATTCACTTTTTGCTAGAAAATGAGCGAATTCGACCTTCTCTTTTGTTTCCACTAAAACACTAAGGTGGTTTGCAACAGCTGAAGCATATGATAAGGGAGCTTTGTTTTGTTTCATTTGTTGGTCTTTTACTAAATCACCTAGATGATTGAGAGAGTGGATTAATTCTTTATCGATTGTAATATTAGCTCTTCTTTCTACAGTTTAAAGAAAATTTGACGAATCAATTCTTATTTCCTGATTTCGATCCATGCTTTTTATTTCATTCATCAAAGTAGACGAAAGAGATTCAAGAAAATCATAAACTTCTCCTTCTCTGTGTTTCATGGCTTCTGAAGATGCATTGTCGATAGAATAGTTT
>BPTK01000115.1 GCA_023705905.1 Candidatus Heimdallarchaeota archaeon | reverse complement strand
ATTCAATTCAAAAGTTGTATCTTCGGCATTGATGAATTTAATTTGCTCTCCGATACGATGAATCTTCAGAAGAATTATTCATTAAAATTAACAGTGGCCTTTATGGTAGTTGGATCCTTCCAGATACTAACGCAGAACAAGTACGAGAAACTAGAGCAACATACTTTCTTATGTTCTTTTTTGGAATTGTAGGTGGTATTGTGCTCACAATTTTGTACAATTTCCTAATTGTATGGTTCAGAAGAAGAGAAGTAGCTGTATTAAGAGCAATGGGTTACAAGAAAAACGAGATACGAATAAATCTATTGGGTGAAAGTCTTACGATAAGTTTTGTAGGATATTTAGTTGGAATCCTAGCAATAGTAATCGGTTTTTGGATACTACAGATGCTTACAAATAACAGTCTGTTAACTTGGGCGACTTTACTAGTCTCATTTGTTGTTGTTGTGGTGTTAACTATACCCGGATTATTATTGTCAAGTTTATCATTCGTACGAGTATCTCCAGTAATACTGTTTAAAGCAAGGTGATTTGATGTCAGATGCAATAATAAAAATGGATAAAGTAACTAAGATATATAGGCGAGGTAGATCTGAAGTTGTAAGAGCGCTTGATAAAGTTAGTTTGGAAATGAATCCTGGAGAAATACTAATGGTGATAGGTCCTTCAGGAAGTGGAAAAACAACTCTACTCAATGTTTTATCTGGTTTAGATAAACCAACAAATGGTAAGATTTTTTTTAATACTTCAAGAGCCGGTGAAGGTTTCACACGCACCAGCCAGAATAGTGGTGATGAAAAGAAAAAAGGCAAAGACAAACATCTAGTTGATATAACACAGTGGGATGAGAAACAACTAACAAATTATAGACGTCATAACGTTGGTTTTGTGTTCCAAGCATGGGAGTTAATACCAACACTGAAAGCTGTTGAGAACGTAGAATCAAGCCTTTATCCCTCAAATATCCCTTCTCCTGAATTAAGAGAAAAATCAATTAAGCTAATTCGAAAAGTTGGATTGCTAGATAAAGAATACGCTTATCCTGATCAGATGAGCGGTGGTGAGCAGCAAAGAGTTGCGATATGTAGAGCTCTAATAAAAGAACCAAGAATTGTTTTTGCAGATGAACCCACAGGGAATCTTGACAGTGAATCAGGAAATCAAATCATGCGTCAAATGAAGCTTATGTCTCGTGAAGGTGCTGCTGTACTAATAGCAACTCACAACATGGAATTGAGAAAATTTGCTGATAGAATGATTAAGATCCATGATGGTCAGATTACTTATTAAGAGGAATGAAAATGGCAAATGAAATATTTCTTAAATTAATTACTTCTGAATTCAGTGGAGATGAAGCTAAGCAAGTTGAATATTCTTCTTTAGTTGGATATGCACTTGATAGTATAAAGAGAAAAGAGATCCTAGAGGGTGTTTACACTTGTTATGTTCCATTCTATGCTGTAAGAATAAGTGATGGTAATTATATCGTCATTAATACTTTACAGCTTGAAAAGAACAAATTACTTGTCAGCAAAATTCCTGATTTATCAGAAATTAAAGATGTTTTAGAGGAGGAGTACCCATCTTTAGAAGCTCATTATAGAGCTATAGAGGATACACTAGTTTCTATGAATATCTTTCATTTAGAAATTAGCGGTGTTTTAGTTAAAAAAGGAATTGAGGGAACTGCAAAACTGGTTTCTCAGCATGGTTCAACTCGTAACAATTCTTACAAAAAAATATCTCCTCTGGTTTCGAGAGAGGACATAAAAAGAGAGATAGCTTCGGCTGGCAAATATGCCATTACTGATCATGAATTAGAAACCAAACTTAATATTCTTCTAGATGAAGTTGAAAAACACCTCCAATCTGTTGTTGAAAAAATAAAACGTGACAAGGGTAGAATTGAGCAAAAATACGATCAACAAATAGAAAATCAAAAACAAGAAAATGCTAAGAAAGTTCAGCAGTTCAAAGAAGAGGAAAAAAGTCAACACAATTCAATAGAGTCTGAATCGAGCAAAGAAAAGCATGAGCAAATTGTTTCTGTTAAGGATAGTAAACGCTGGAATCAACTGAAAAAAGATATTTCTACATTGCAAGAATCTTATAATCAATTGTTGAATAGTCTAGATAGAGTCAATTCAGAAAACGATTTTGACACAGTTATAAGTAGAATTAGAGAAGTACAAGATGAGACTCAATCCTTTGGTGTTGGGCTTAATAGTGCAGTCTCTGAGATTGAATATAGAAAAATTGAATATGAAGACATAGGTCATCAAGAAGATGTTGATAAAAGAAATGTTACTGATAGATTAAACACAGCTAAAGAAGATCTTAACCTGCAAGTTGTTGATATTCAGGATGAAAAGCGTAAGAAGCTTGAAGAACAAGAGAAGGAAATTCAGAAAGCGAATAACATCCTTGATAAATTCAAGAATAATCGAAATAATCTTATTAAAAGAGCTAAAAACAATTACGTGATGATTTCTGCTTATTCCTTGTCTTCAGATTTACTTGGTATTTCTGATAGTGAACAACTAGTAACCATCAATGTACCTGTTGCAATATGCAAATATAAGGATAAAAGTGGGTTTATTTTCAATGTTATTCCTCCATTCGAAATAGCTAATAACATGAAGAAACCACGCTCTCTTGCTCTACACAGAGCGAATGGTTTAATCGGTTTTGATTGTATCGCCAGAGAATCTTTTGATTTCTTAAAACATCCACTTGAGAATCTCTTAGCAAGCAAACAAAACTTGCAAGCAGAAATACAAGCAGAGAATAATGAACTGATTCAGACCGGAGATCTGTCATCTTTGAATTCTGGACTTGTTCTATTAGAACAAAGAAAGAAATATTCAAAGAAAAATGCAGATGCATTATTAGCAAGATCAAGAAGCTTTTTGTCATAAAAACTAAAGGAGCTTTACTCCTTTCTATTTTTTAATTTTCTCTTCAATTACTTGTGTTGGATATTCTGATAGCATGAATAAAGCTTCCTTCAATGTTTCAGATAAATCTATAATGTTGGTCTCTCCATTTTCTATCAGGTATGGAATTACAGATTTTATTCCTTCGATTACAGGGCCTGTATTTTCTTCAAACTTCATTCTAGCAACAAATCTAATAATGTCACTCATTACGATCAACCGCTCCCTGTTCTCATCCATAGATCTTCTATATTCAGGTTCTAAATAGAGTCTTATTTCCCAATTTTTACTGCTACCGATTGCTTCAACATTGGGAAACTGAAGCATTGATAACACCTCAGTTTTTGTTTCGTAGATTTCTTTAGGTATTGTTCCCAAAGTAATGAAATGACCTTTCTTATCACTGGACAACTCAATATCATTTTTAATGAAAAATGTGCTTGTTAATCTTCCATAGGTATTGATGATTTTTGTGAAAGTGTTTCCTAGAGCTCTCATATTTAGGTAGAGATTGTTCTCGAACTCACTCCTGGATTTACTTTTACCCCATGCTCGAAGTACTGCTTCTGCTACACGTTTTTCACCACTAATCATCTGATTATAAGACTCATCTATGACATAATCAGGTATTCTTCTGTATAGTAAAATTGACAACGCTATTTCCATGAAGTTTTTGGGTAAATCTCTAAACTCCTTTGGATGAATTTCATTTATTGTGTTGAGTATTTCTTTTTGAGCTCTTTTAAGTGAAATCGTAAATTTACCATAATCTAATCTTTGTAATTTGAATATATCTCCTGTCCAATTAGTAATATTCTTACTAACCTCATTCAAGTGACCACTAAGATCTATACTAACATCCTTTGACCATTTCTCAACAACCTTTGTCATTTGATCATTTAACGGGTTCCAATTCTTGAGTAGGTTCTTTCTTATATCCTTCAGCTCTTTGATAGCTCTATTGTAAAGACGCATTGCTTTCTTCTTGTAACTCAAATCGTTCTTTCTCAAGTTAGAAAATCCTGCTAAAAGATCCTGAATAGTTTTTTGGATTTTCGGAGCATGATCATTCCAGCTGTCTTGACATTTCTCATGGAAGTGTTTTCCTGCAAATTTTTGAGGTATGTCTTGAATTAGTGGGAAGGATGGAAAACCGTTTTGAACGTCTGGTAATCTATGTGCAGGAGTAAGTTTACCCACCATTTCTCTGTTGAAAACAGTTATCCATGTGTCTATTAGATTTATTACTCCTCCTTCAAATGTAAACATTTTTTGCAAATAAGAAGAAACCATCCCTCGCAGAATTGCCTTAGCATATGCTTTCTTAAGAACTTTTGAATTAGTGAAACAAGTTGTGAGAAACTCAGCATCCTTTTCAACATCTCGCAATGGGAATATCTTATTTCCTAAACTCAGTGTAACTCCTGGTTTCTGTAGTAGCTCATTTGATGAGATTATTCTACCATCAAAACGTAGAAATGACCCTTTGAAAAATGAAGTTTTATTTTGTACAGATACTGAATTAACATATGCTTTGATTTCTCCTTCATCAATTGCTGCACCAATTAAATCTTTTGCAGTTAAACTCATTTGTTTCGCAGTTTCATATCCTCTATACTTGACATCCACTATGACCTTTGATAGGACATTGACAAGTACTGTTTTTGGTGCAATATCTCTAAATGCGTTGATCATATAGGTAAATATATCTCCAAGATTTGAATTAAACAGCTGATCCTTCACCATTTTTTCTAAAGTTGTAATAATCGCTTTTTCTAATGCACTAGCAAACAGAACAGATTCCTCAATATTGGATATTTGCAGCTGTTTTCCAACACCCATGGTTTCGAATTTTACAATAAGCTGTTTTATCCATTCAGGATAGATATTTGTTAGCTTGGATAATCTTTCCTTAATAATTCCACGTTTAAAATCTATCGCAGTTTTACCTATTTTCTTTGTTTTCGATTTTTGAGTAAGTCTTTTTTCATCTAGTATTGAAAAAGTGAAATCAACTATGACATTCCATATACTTGTTGGTAATTTTCTACCGGTAAAAGGGCTAATTAATTGTTTAAAGAACAATCTTGCTCCTTGAAGAACTAAAGGAGAAACATCATCTATAAGACCATTACAGATTATACTTCCAGGATCTTGAACATCAGTCAAAGTTGTAATTTGATTTTGTATTGCAGTATAAAGTGGAATATTACGAAAATCTGTCAAAGTTAATAATGGGTTTTCTTTTGCAATATTGTAAATAATCTCCTTTGCGAGGTTATTTGCTATAAAGGTCTTAGCAGTGTGAATCTCACTTATATTAAGTTTCTTTATGTTAACATTAACTTTTTCTTGTAAATTTTTAGCTAAGTAGAGATCAATTAATTCCTCTGGTTTGAATAATTTCTTCTGTAAATATAATTCGATGGTATTTCTTATTTCTTCTACCGTATATCTTGGTGTTTCATATTCTAATATAACAAATGGATCTTCTAGGATGATTTGATTAAGAATATCTTGTGCCACCATCTGCACTAATAATTGTCTCTTAAAAGGGGAAATCGACCCTTTATCCCAGGATGTTTCTTCCTCTCCTATCCATTGTTTAATGTCTTTCAACTGTAAAACTGTGGGAAAATCTTCGGGTTTTTCTTCTATTATTTTGAGTTTTTCATTAATCAAATCAATTAACGCATCATTGTTCTTACTTACTGCAACTTTCTGTTTAGCAATTGTGCAAGCTTTGAGATATGCTTTCGATACATAATCTAACGATATCATTTTTCCTGTAGCCAGGTTTCTATGAAAGTTAGGTGTTAGGACAATAAATTTGCAGAATGAGAGGGCCAATTCTTGAACTAACATTTCGTTTTCTTTTGAGAGTTTGTTAGCTTCATCTGATTTAACAACGTATTGAACAACAACTGTATCAGATTCTTCAGCTATAGTAAATGTGCCAAATTTAACAAACTCATTTTCACCTGTCATAAACTGTGAGTTTGATACCTCAACTTCTGTAGTCATCAATGATTGTAGTGAAAGTAAGATTCCTTGCATCATGCTCGAATCTCTTGCTAATCTACCTACTGTTGCAAAACTAATCCCGGAATCACTTCCAGTTGAAATCCATAAATCGAAAGGGAGGTTTTTTGACATTTGTTCTCACACTTGTACTGAATTCTAATGCTCTCATTTCCTAATATATGATAGCGTTAATATTGTTTTTTCTCTTGGTAATTAACTAATAGACCAATTATGCGACAAACTATAATAATTTGTGCATTACTAAATAGCAAGACAAATTCAAATCATAAAGTTTAATAATCTTTCAATAGATGATTGCTTAATAATATTAAAATAATGGGATTAAAATATGGCAAAGCCTTCAAAGAGTGTCCGAATAAGAAGACTTGTATTAGACGTTTTAAAACCACATCAGCCACGAATTGATGTTTTAGCAACAGCTATTGGGGAATTGGAATATGTTGAATCAGTTAACATTGTTAGAACTGAAACAGATTCTAGTACTGAAGGAATTACAGTAACAATCGTTGGTCCAAATCTAAATTTTGAAGACATCGAGGATGTCATGAAAGATTATGGGACTTCAGTTCATTCCGTAGATGAAGTTGTTGTAGGTGAAAAGATAATAAATACGGTTCTTATTCCAAATGAAGAACCGTTTAAACCTTAAACATCTAATTTTATTCCTCAATTTAATGATGATTTTAAAATATTCTTAATTTTATTTTTTCACTGCATTAATCCCTAAATCAAATGCATTGAGGTTAACTTCCAGATATTTTGGGGGTATCCTTATTTTCATCGCTTCTATTAAATCATCAACTGTTAGTGGAAAACCTTCAACTTGAGATAAAGCACCTAGAAGAACAATATTCTGTGCTAGGGCTAAACCAGCTTCATTAGCTAACCCTTCCGCATCAATGAAATGAACCTTTGCATTGAATTTACTTAAATTGTCTCTAATATTCTCTCGTGCATTATCTGCAGCTTTCTTGTCTTTCTTCCAAGTAATTGGGAAAAGGACTGTGTCCGACGTAATAACTGTTCCACCAGGTTGCAGATACTTTAGGTATCTCAAAGTTTCGTTTTGTTCTAAACCAACAAGCATTTTGCTTGAACCAATTGGTATTGTAGGGGAATTTAGATTCTTACCAATTTTGAGATTTGTTATCACAGATCCTCCCTTTTGAGCCATTCCATGAACTTCTGAACCAAGAATATCAAGCCCTTTCTTTTGTGCTGCAATTGTTATGATGTCAGAGATTGTAAGAATTCCTTGTCCACCAACTCCACAAATTACCATTTGATACGTTTCAACCATCTTAATCATCCACCTTAGAAATTGCCCCCACAGGACAGATTTGAGAACAAACACTACAACCAGTGCACATCTCAGGATCAATAACTGAATATTTTTTATCCTTAGAATTTGTATCTAAACTCCATCGTATTGCTGGACATTGATACTGAACGATACATGTTCCACATGCAATACATACTTCTGGATTTATGTGGAAAATTTCTATTTTCTCGCCACTTCTTCTCTTTCTTCTCCAATCTTCATTGGCACAGATTTTTCTCATTATTATTACAGTTGGTCCTTCGTGTTTTAATGCATCCTCAAAAACCTTTTTTCCATTCTCAAAATTGTAAGGATCAAACACAACAACATATTCTACTCCTAATGACTTAGCTACATCAGCTATGTCTATTTCCTCAGTAGGATTAGGTTGGAAGCCAGTCATAGCTGTCATTCTGTTATCTAGAACTAGAATGTTAATGTTTGCCTTATTATAAACGGCATTAGCTAATGCAGGCATACCTGTGTGGAAAAATGTACTGTCTCCAATGTAAGCAAATATTGGTTTATCCTTTATTACTCTTGCAAAACCATTAGCCATTCCTATTCCTCCTCCCATGCATAGAATAGTATCTGTTACCCATGGATCTAATGAATAACAACCAATATCTGAAGCAAAAATACCCTTATTTTTTCTTACAACTTTAGATAATTCCCAAAAAGCTGCTCTATGTTGACATCCAGCACAAAATAGAGGGGGTCTGAATGGAACAAATTCCTTTGTTTCTTCAACAGCTATCTCAATTTCATTCACTGGAATTATGGATCCTCCAATTACCTTGATTAGAGCTGCAGTGACCAGTCTTTCATTTAACTCATGATACTTTTTAGTGATCCCTGAGCTCTTCCCATGAATCTTTGGAATAACTCCGTTCTGAATAAAAAGTGCACTTATACGATCTTCCAAGTAAGGATCTACTTCTTCAATGAAGATGATGTTTTCCTTATCTTTCGCAAATTCAAGAATAGTTTGCTCGTCTAATGGAGAAACCATACCAAGCTTTAGAATGGGGAGCTCTCTATCTAGTGTCTTTAGAGCATCTTTAACATAAGCATAACTAATTCCGCTTGTGATTATGCCAAATTCTGTGTGTGAATCAGGACCCTCAATTGTCGAGAAACCACTGGTTGGTAGCCATTCTTTTATTTTTTCCATCCTTTCCAATAACTTTGGATGATTAGCTCTTGCTAAAGCTGGGAGACATATAAAACGATTAGTTTTCTCGAATTCTCCTTCTCTGAAATTTGATTCAAATTTATTGAATTGTATCTCTGCTCTGGCATGAGATACTCTTGTAGTTGAACGTAGTAACATGGGCATCTCGAATTTTTCACTCACATCAAATGCCCTTTTTACATAATCTTTAGCTTCTTGTGGGTTAGATGGTTCAATAATTGGAAATTGTGCTGATACACCAAGCCATCTAGAATCCTGTTCGTTTTGACTTGAGAAACAATGGGGATCATCACCAACAACTGTTACAAAACCACCTTTACATCCCATATACATAAAAGAGTAAAAAGCATCAGCAGCTACATTTAAGCCGACATGTTTACAAGCAGTCATTGCTCTAACACCACTTACAGATGCGGCAAAAGCTGTTTCCATTGCTACTTTTTCATTTGTACTCCATTCTGCATAGAACCCTAGTTTTGGAGCAACTGCATTCATTGCCATACTTATTTCGGAACTTGGTGTTCCAGGATAAGCCGCAAAGACTTGTACCCCCGCCTCTATTGCACCTCTCGCTATAGCTTCATTACCTAAACAAAGAACTCTAGTTTCTTCATTTGCAATAAGCTCTTCTAACTTGGCCATATATTATCAAGACACGATGATTCTAAAGCTATAATAAGTATTTTGAAATGAATATCAAATTAACTATCGACAATGTTGCTGGTTAGCTGAGTTTGATATAGGTCATAATATCTTCCTTTCTTCTTGAGTAAATCTTGATGTGTTCCTTCTTCAGTTATTTCTCCATTATCAATTACAACTATCTTTGTTGTATTTTTGATAGTACTGAGTCTATGGGCAATAATTATCGATGTTCTCCCTCGCAACATGTAATTTATCCCTTTTTGAATCAATGATTCTGTAATCGGATCTACTGAGCTACTACATTCATCTAAAATTAGTATACTAGGGTTAGCGATAACAGCTCTAGCTAAGGATATTAGTTGCCTTTGACCTAGGGATAATCTTGCTCCTCCTTCTTTCACATCAGTTTCATACCCTTGTGGTAATCTTAGAATGTAATCGTGAAGACCAAGGACAAGACATACATCATAGACTTCATCATCTGTAGCTTTCTTCTTGCCAAACTTCAGATTTTCCATAATAGTTCCGCTGAAGAGATAAACATCTTGTGGAACAACAGCTATGTTCTTTCGCAGTATCTCAAGATCGATGTCTTTGATATTGATTCCATCCACTAATAATTCACCCTTAGTTACATCATAATAACGTGACAGTAATTTGGTGATGGTAGTCTTACCTGCACCCGTTTGTCCTACTAGAGCAATACTTGAACCCTCCTCAATGGCTAAATTGATATTTTTCAATACTTGGACATTTTCTTGATAATTGAAATCTACTCCTATCAATTCTAATTTACCTTTAATCTCTCTAGGAAAAATTGGGTTTAGAGAATTTTTAACTGATGGTTGTTCATCTAGAACATCAAAAATTCTTTCAGCACTTGCGAATCCTGATTGTATAATTGTATAAAAGGTAAAAAGACTGATTACAGGTGCAAAGAAACGACTCGAATAATCTAGAAATGCATAGAGTACACCAATAGAAATTCTTCCAGATATAAATGCAAATCCTCCAAAAATGATCACAATTGTACTTCCTAGTGCAGCTATAATCTGTATCAATGGCATAAATAGTGACGATACACTAGCTGCCTCCACGTTAGCGTCATAATTTTCTTTGTTTAAATCACTGAAGTTTTCGATGTTTTTGTCCTCCCTAGATAGGGCTTTAGTCACTCTAACTCCAGTAATTGTTTCTTGTAAGTTGGCAGTAACTTTTGCAATTGCAACTCTTGTTTTTCTATAAACAGATCTAACTCTCTTTTGGAAGAAAAATGCTGTAACTAGTAGAATAGGTATCACAGTAAGTGTGAGTAAAGTCATTTGAACATCATAAACAAACATGATTACCAAAATCCAAATCAAACTTACAAAATCTGCAAAAATATCAATGATCCCTGTTGTAAGCAGTTCTCCTAAAGCATCAACATCGTTAGTAACTTTAGAAATTGTCCTTCCAGATTCAGTTTCTGTAAAGTAATCAAATGAAAGATATTGAAGTTTAGCGAATAAATCATTTCTAATTCGATAAATTAGTTTTTGACCCAATTTGGCAAAGAAAATTGTTCTTGCTAAAATAAGGAAAAAATTCAAAACGATGAATAAGAGGTAGCACGCCCCCATGATTATGATTTGCGTAGTGAAATCTGTTGTTCCAGGTTTGATAAACATATCAATGGTTTGTTGCATAAGAATTGGAATAGATGTAGAAAAAAGTGAGACTGTTATGACGATAGCAATAACGGAAATTGTTTCAGTCCTATAATATCCAAACACACGAAATACTCTCTTGAATAAAGTCCAGTCAGAATACTTCTTCTCTCTCTCTTCCTCCTCTCTTGTCATACGATGAAATGCCCAACCCATTATTCATTCCTCCTAGATTTTGTGTCAGTATCCATTGTTGTACTAGTTTCTACATAACTTTGTGCAAGAGTTTCGTAAATTTTAAGATATAACCCTCCGATTTTTATAAGTTCATCGTGGGTTCCATCTTGAACTATTTTTCCTTTTTCAAAAACTAGAATTCTGTCAGCATAGTGTACAGAAGAAATACGTTGTGAGATTATGATAGTGGTTCTTCCAAGACTTAGTATATCCAAAGCTTCTTGAATCTGAGCTTCAGTCTCAGCATCTACTGAAGCTGTTGAGTCATCAAAAACGAGTATCGTAGGATCTATCAAAAGAGTCCGAGCAATCGATATTCTTTGTTTTTGTCCTCCTGATAACGTTATTCCTCTATCTCCAACCTTTGTATCATACTTATCAGGAAGATCTGCAATAA
Organism: Candidatus Heimdallarchaeota archaeon; assembly: GCA_023705905.1. Lineage (GTDB taxonomy): Archaea > Asgardarchaeota > Heimdallarchaeia > Heimdallarchaeales > Heimdallarchaeaceae > UBA460. Next base: position 659 of record BPTK01000115.1, on the reverse strand, counting down.
AATTATGGATTTTTGCAGCTTTTGTTGCTTCAATAATCTCCTCTTGTGCAGCATCTGGCTTTCCGAATGCAATATTTTCTTTTATGGTATCATTGAATAACATAGTTTCTTGGAGTACCAGACCAATTTGTTGTCTCATTTTCTTCAATTTATAGTTTTTTATGTTCTTTCCGTCAATAAGTACTTTACCCTCGGATGGGTCATAAAATCTCACTAACAGATTTACAAAACTACTCTTCCCACTACCCGTTCCTCCCAAAACAACAACTTTCTGTCCATGCGGAATCTTTATGCTAATATTTTTCAGAATTGTTACCCCTTCTTCATACTCAAAATGAACGCCTTGATATTCAATATCGCCTTGAAATTTTGGAGGGTCTATAGCTTTTGGATCTTCTTGAACTTCTCGTTTAGCAGTGATTAATTCTATGATCCTATCTCCGCTTGCCAACATTCTCTGAATTATACCAACTAACCATGTAAGTTGCCTTGTGGGGCCAGGTAATAAGGATAAATAAGATAAAAAGGCAATAAAGTCTCCTAATCCAAGGGTTTCATTAGTAACAAAAATCCCCCCTACAACTACCACTAAAGTTGTACCTATTCCAATAAGCAAGGTCATACTTGAGAAATATATTGCTCTATAAACTTGTGTTTTA
>BPTK01000114.1 GCA_023705905.1 Candidatus Heimdallarchaeota archaeon | reverse complement strand
TTAAGGCAATATCAGTGTAATCAGTTTCTAGAATATTCAACTTGTTCTCAAAGGAAGCTGTTATCTTGTCAAGTGATCTTGATTTAGCAGACTTACCTGTTTTTTCATTAATTAGATTTCCAATGTGAGTAGTGAAAGTAATTTTATCTCTTTTATCTTTACTGAACTCTCTGAACACTTCGTAGAAGTAGGGTAAATCATACACTAGATCAAAATGTGTTATACCTAAATTGTAAGCTTCTTTAAGAATCTGTAAAGAATTTTCTTCTCGACTTAGATGTTCAACAGATCTTACTCCTTTAGCAAAATGTTCCACTCCTAAACCAAGTGTACTTAGCTTTACTCCACACTTCTCCAACCTGTTTATGTTTCCACCAACCATTCTGGAAACATAAGAATTTTTCTCTATATAAAGATGTATTTTATTTGAATGAAAAGTGCCTACGACTTATGTACTGCGGTAACATAATTAGGCGGGTCATCTAGTTTTCCTAACATCCATAACCATCTTTTGAAATCCAATGAGAATGAAATCAGAGTAATAACGATTTGTGGAATTAGAATAACCAAACCAATGTAAATATGTTCTCCATAGAAGAAACCTGCATTGATTCCTAAACCTGTTGAAACAATTTCTACACTTATTCTAGTCCAACCAGGTATAGATAATCCTATGTTCTTCGAATCTACGCTTCGTTTATCACCAGGATAATTTAGCAATGCAAGAGAGAGTAGACTTAATGCTAGAAGCAATGCAAATCCCCAATAAACAAAAATTGCAGCTAACAGTAACCAGATCCAAATTGTTAATTCTACTATAAACCTCATTAATGGTGGTAAAAAAAGAACTTTGCTCTTTGATGCTTCTAACATAAGAGAACCTAATTGATACTCTCAGTAAATTGAAATAAAAAAGTTGGTTTCGAACAAAATTAGTCAATATAGTTAATTAATGATACTTATCATTCAATGCCTATATTTACTTAACTCCTTCTATAATTATTTAGTTTTATCTATATTTATTACAACACCCTTATAATTAATTTTATAAGTAATTGATGTTCTTCTTGATTATAAACAAAGCGATGAAAGAAAATATGATAATAATAGAAAAATGCCATCTATGTGGATATGTGACCGATAGACATCTAATTCATACTGGAGATGATAAGATATATTGTGTGTCACATTATCTATTGCACATATTAAACGATGAAATCACCCCACAAAAGCAAAAAATCCCCAGCCATAGTTAATGAATATAGAGAATATAGCTATCTTGTTCTAGTACTTTATTCTTCTATCATATTAGTGTTTTTTAAAGTAAATTTCAGAATTGTAAATAGCGCTGCAAACCCTAGCGTTCCAGCTATTAGATAAATGGGGCATATTTCTCTATACTCTAATAAATATATCAAAACACCCAACATGCTTGTTGTTATACCTAGGAACATAAACCAAGACCAATAGAACAATGAATCGATCCATGAAATTAATGGTGTTTTTATTACTAGACATGCAACTGCTGAAAGAATTGCCCAAACGATAGATTCTTTTGTAGAATAGCAAAAATATCCCCACGAATGTTTAAGTTACCTTTTTCGTTTATGGGTTGGGTTGCAAAAAGATTATCACCTCAAAAGTTTTCCAAATTGATAAAATCTTCATACAGTGATTCTGACTTAGAGATTTTAAAAAATGAAAACATAGAGAAATTTCTTGTAGAGGATATTAGGGAAGCTTTCAAGAATGGTGCAGATGGTCCATCATGGGATGCAGTAATCCTATTCTTGGATTGGGGGTTCAACTTGCAAGATATAAATTTCAAAATACATATCTTCCATGGAACCGAAGATAAAATTGTTCCTATGAAATTTGCAGAATATAAAGAAAAACATCTTCCAAATAATTCTTACACAGAATATAAGGGTGAAGGACACTTGAATTTAGTAACAAAGTTCGATGAAATTCTCTTAAAGGTAATTAAGTAGTAAAATTAGATTTTTAACTACTTTCAATTTGAATGTATTCTAGTCTGTGATTTTTTAGAGAAATATCTTCTTCGTCTAGTATAGGATAGAACCATTCCTTTAGAATATCTACTGTAATCAACCAAAGCTCTTCTCTCTTATAATGATTAGATGCTGCAGTATGAGCTGATTTAACTTTAGTACCAGAAACATAATTACCTCTTAAATGAGCGAATTCAGGATTATCAACCAACTGCAATATTCTCATTGCAGCTTTTTCAGGTTCTATTGCAACAGTATTCTTCAGTAATTTGAATGCAAGTGATTGTAACCCAAATTTTGATTGTGCAATATTTGTTTTAACAATACCTGGGTGTATAGCGTTTATTCTTATGTCTGTATCACGTAAAAACAGTGATAATTCTCTAATAAATAACATATCAGCTAGTTTTGATTGAGCATATGCTTTTCTGCCAAAGAACGATCTAGACAAATTCAGATTACCAAAATGAATTTTGCCATGTTTATGTTCACTCGAAGAGATATTTATTATATTTCCTGATTCACTCTTTTGAATCTTACCAAGCAGCAAAAATGTCATCAGAACATGACCCAGATAATTCAGTGCAAATGTATACTCAAAACCTTCTTCAGTTACTTTTCTTTCAGCGAAATAACCTCCAACATTGTTAATCAAAACGTCAATATTTTCATACGAATCTCTTATTCTGGAACTAACATCAACTATGGAGTTCATTACAGAAAGATCAGCTATAAAAGAAGAAATTTTACTGATATTCTTAGCTGGAATACCTAGATCCTCTAATTCAGCAATCAGTTCTTCAAATTTCTTTGGATTTCGACCAACCGCTGCAATTCTTACACCTTTTTTAGCTAATTCAATAACTAAGGCTTTACCTATTCCATCAGTGGCTCCTGTTACAACATATACCATATTAGATTGTTTAGTTGAAGAAACTTGGAGTGTGTTTTTTTGCATATTAATTTTCACCTACTTGTAGTTGTTTCCCTTCGTTAAGGGTAAATTTTCCTTGAACTAAGCTAGCAAGTGGTTTTCTAGTTAGTTTGTTTGATTTGTCTATAGTTTTGACTATCGTATCTGAATTGTAAAAAGCAGATTGTTTCAATAAACTCCTTGTAAACAATGGTCTTATCAGTGATCTAAAGGATGAAACTAGCCTCCTAATGAATCTATACTTTATCCCCATTTGAGTATAATATTCATCTAATACTACTCTCTGATATTTGAGGTAAGTTTGTGATTTTGTTGTGTCCATAAAACCACAACTAAAATTATTTTTTGCGAAAGCTTGGTCAGGAAAAGGATTCTTATCAAAACCAAAAATTCTCATCATCTTATTGAGAAATTCTCTATAGGTAGTTCGATTCTTTTCCCCACCTGCAAGATGATAAACTCCTTTCTCCATATTTGTAGTTGTAGCGTGAGTAAGAGCTATCCCTACATCTCTTGTGTCTAGAACCTCTATAGAAGTATCTAGAGGAACATTGAACATCAATGGGTCCAGTTTTAGATTTGAAGATGTAATAAAGGATAATCGAAATATAAGATATTCTAACGAAGATTCTTGGATAATTCGCTCTGCCTTAATTTTACTTTCTGCATAATTATCTCCAGGATTTGGATTAACTGGATCTGTAAGTTTAATGAAATTATTGTTTAAACGATCACCGTAAACAGCTACAGAGGATGTATATATTATCACTGGAGGATTAGGGCGTTTTTGTAGCACGTCTACCAGCATTTTTGTTCCTTCCACATTTACTAAATTTGCTAAAGCTGGTTTTTCGTAAGCTAATGGGGGGATAATTGCAGCTACATGTATTACATGAGTTATTCCATCATGAAGCTCAAAAAATTTCTTAATATCATCATAATTTGTAAGATCTCCCCAAAAAACATCTATTAGTTTAGGATATTTCTTTAAGAATCTCTTAGCTTCTTTTTGATTGGTTTTTGATTTTCTATCAAAAACAATTGTTTTCATTTTTATATTCATTAGTTCCGAAAGAGTACTTTTACCTACATTTCCGAAACCACCAATTAATGCTACTTTCATTTTGTGCGCCTTAAACATAAAAAAAGAGATCTGATCTTTCAATCATGGTTCTTAATTCAGGTAGTTCAAGTAATAATATGCGTGTTTAATCCTATAAAGCTTCACAATAAACAAAATTCTTTATGTAAAAATTTGAATGTTTTATCATCAAATTAATATCAAAGCATAACTTCTAAATAGCTTACTTCTATAATTATAGTGAACAATCAAAAGAAAAAGGAGGAGTTATGTGAGTTTATATAATATAGAAGTAGAAAACATGAAGGGTGAAGCTATTAAATTAGAAGAATATAAGGGTAAAGTTTTACTAATAGTTAACACTGCAAGCAAATGTGGTTTCACACCGCAGTTTGAGGGTTTAGAAGCTCTGCATAAGAAGTACTATGACAAAGGTTTACGTATATTAGGGTTCCCAAGCAATCAATTTCTAAGGCAAGATCCTGGCAGTAATGAAGACATATTAAAGTTCTGCACTCTGAATTATGGTGTATCATTTGAAATGTTCAAAAAAATCTTTGTTAAAGGAAAAAAGATGCATCCACTGTATGATTTTTTAACATCAAATAGTCCTCAAAGAACAAACAAGAAAGTAAAATGGAATTTTGAAAAATTCTTAATTACTAGAGATGGAGATATCAAACATAGATATTTATCTAATATGCCACCAGAATTGCTAGAAGAAGCAATCGAAGAACTACTATAAACAAAAAACCAATCGGATAGGGGAAGTTCTAAGAATTTTTCTGTTCAAATAGTAATAAGAAATTGAGAACAGTCTTCTTGACATATTTTCACCTTTATAAGCAATTTAATCTGTATATCTTAATAGCGACTAATTTACGTAATTGTAAGATTTCCTTAAGGTCTACTTTCAAGAAGGGAGACTAACTAATAAGGTATGATATTAGTATATAGGTCAAAAAGATCTTGTGAAATCTCTTCTTTCCACGAATTTTATCAATAAAGTTTTTAAGGAGGAACTTACAAGAGAAATTCGTAAAATCTATTTGCACATCTTGGGGGTTCGAGAATGAGCGAAACAATGGTTAGTACGGATAATTCACCTAATATTAGTCTACGAGATATTTATCAAACTGTCTTTATGATTCAGAAAATTCTAATAGTCAACCAAGAATCAAGTCTTCCAGTATACGAAAAAGATGTTGAACAAACGGTTCCTTTTGAATCATCAATGATTGCCGGAATTCTTCAGGCTATATCATCTATAGGACAAGAAATGATAGGCAGACCAACAGGTTTTAAGAAATTGCAATTTAATGGTTTTGTTGTAACAGGGTCTTATTTTGATGGCTTCTCTATTTATGTTTTTTCTGAGACTGAATTGATAAAAGAAATAGATGAGGGAATGCAGAAGTTAATCAGATGGTTTGGCAAAACCTTCGGTTCTAGAAAAGAGAATTGGGATGGATCTATGGATATTTACAATATCAACAAAACTATAATTGAAAGCAAAATCTCTCAACACCTTTTTCTCTGGTTACTTTATCCCCTTAAAGTATCTACGAATCAACAACTAAACAAAGTAAGTTTATCAGTTATTGGAAAGGCCATCTTTGGGTGTATAACCAAAAATGTGAGATGTTCTTGTGCACGTCTGTTGGATTATTTCAAGCAATATGATGAAGAGGAAATTCTGTATGAGATATTCAATTTAGTAGTAGAAGGTTATATCACCACTTCTTTTGACGATTGATGCATACTTGGAGAGCCAATAAACATTTAAAGCCAAAATAACATAGTACCAAAGGATTACTTTAGGGGTTCATATAATGAAACAGGCATCTAGTAACAAATTATTTGCAATTTCACTCCTTTTAATCTTCGCTGTTTCAATTATATTTCCATTAAATATACAGAATCAACAGAATAGTATTTCTGATCAGGATTACAGTAATTTTGTTAACTTAGAAGATGATTTTGAGAACTCTGATAGCTTTAATGATATCTTAAAATACTCCTATCTCCCCATTGATAGTTATTTTGGGTCTGGAACTAATTTTACTATAGACGATGAATTAGAAGTATACCAGCATATAGATTTAACCTTAGACGATTCAACTAGCTATACAGGTTCCTACTCTATTACTACTCCTACAGGATATAACGCCGACAATCTTAGCTATAACTTAACTTTGGAGAGTTTAGTAAATGAGGAAGTTTATCTAGACACTGGAAATAGGATAGTTGATGAGCTTACTTCAACTAGAATTAGATATGCATTTAAATTTGATGTGAGTACAAGTCATGCTAACTTCACAGGTGCTCGACTTTGGTTGGAGCTCTATGGAGGAAGTTATGGAGGAGATGAATTAGAGCTATTTCTCGTAGAATCAGATGGATTAGGACTACCAAACATGAGTGCCATTTTAAGTAGTGCTTCAGATGGTCCTTATAGTTCTTCTAATCCGTTTCCAGTAAGCAGTACGGGTGATTTAGCATATTTTGATTTTGATGATTATACTCTCAGTAGCGGGTCATATTTTGTTGTTGCTAATTTGACAACTTACGATGGAAATGATGGCACAGGAATATTCTGGAGAAGTCAACAGGTAGTTCAATCTAGAACATATTATTATGAATCAGGTAGTTGGACTGGACCTGATCCAAATGGAAGAACCTTAACTTTTATCTCATACTTGTTAGAAACAGATGAATTTGGAAACGCAGTAACTTATCCAGATCCAACTACACTGAATCTAAGAGATAATGGTGTGGTTGTTTCAACATTGGATCAAATTATCTCAACTACAGGCAATCATGATTTGACTTCAGATTCAGCAGTCATAGTTAAATCTGACAATTTCTATCAATTCAGTAGAACTTACTCAGCATCCTCTACATATGATTCACTTAATTCAACTTATAATGAGTCCAGTAATTCATGGAAAATCTCTTGGAATATAGATACTCTAAATCTGGGGACTTACACAAATCCTACGAGAATTCAAAGATTTTCAATTCCAAATGACTGGAACAAAACATCATCCGTATTATTGTATAATGCTATCACACCAGTTCTTGGAATGTGGATTTCAAATACTTATGAATATAATCTGTCCTTCATTTTATCTCTTAATGAATTTTCAAGTGGTACTTTTGAATTTGAAACTACAAGCCCTAATTATCTTATTTCAACTTCATTAAGTGAAGAGATAATTAATTTAGGGTATTGGTCGAATAATGGTACCTATGCTTTTGGGCATGAAGGTTCAACAATTTATTCTACTGCTGATATTGAGAATCTTCTGACTAGTGGAGGTTCTTTAAATTTCACTCTTTTTGATGGCAGTGGTGACATTGTTTCACAAAAAACATCTCTTCCGGCTAATTTGATTTATGTTGATAATACTAGTTATTCAAAGGATGCTTATATTCAAGGTTCTTTGTATAGGGCTAATATCACTCTCGATCCATCTGTTAATAGGACAGACATAGAGGGTTCTTGGACTGCTTTCTTTTTATGGTCTAATGGAACAGAAGTTGGATTCTTTTCCCAAACAATCACTGTTGTAAAACCAACAGTAGCTAAATTTTTTGTAGAGGATGAAGTAGGTGGGGATTTCATTGAACTCTCATCGACAGAGATATCTAGAATTAATAACGAAGTAATTAATTTTAGAATCAGTTACTATAATATTAGTGATCCCTTCATTTCAGGAGTAGGTACATATATTCCATCTGGAGATGTTTATTATTCAACAAGTTGGTCAGAGACAGACAGCATAACATTTGACTCAGGCAACTATAGCTATGGAATATCCCCTAACTTAACAGAGGGTAACTACTTAATAGATTTATATGCCGAGGGTCCTTTCTTACAATCTCACTCTGCTCAATTTTCTTTAGTATTATTCCATCAATTTAATCTCAGAGTGCAACAAGGGCAGAATCCTGTCAATTATACTGATGATTCAGAAGTGATATTTGCTTTGGAAGATTTATCTAATGCAAGTCTTCTTATTTCTCCTGACACACTTTCAGCTACCATCGACGGAGAGAGCTTGATTCCAATAACAGAATACGATTACTCTTTTATTGATGATTATATTGTAATAACAGTTTATAATGATATTTTAGATTTAGTACCTGCAAATTATGAATTGGAAGTAACTGTAACTAAAACAAACTTTGTTGAAAGCATTGGTGTCGAACAAACTTCTGCCACAAGTTTCTACGATATTCTATCTATTGAAGACACCTCTGTCGCTCCTATTACTACCGTTTCAGAAACTAATACAAGTAGTCAAATAGCACTTACTTTTGAATGGATAGACGAAGTTCATTCCAGGCAAATTAAGGGGGCGACAATAGAAGTTACCTTAGATATTCCAGAACCAGATGTGGAATTAATTGATAATTCAGAGGATGATGGAATATACACTATCATCATTCGAATACTTGAACCTGAAATCAAAACTCTGAATGTTAGAGTTACGGCATCAAAAGAAGGATATGCTACAGTGCAGAGTTTTATTCTTGCTACAATTAGTATTAAGACTCCTGGGATTACGACGCCTCCCCCACCAAATGGAGAAATGCCGATAGGCTTGATCATTGGACTATCATTATTAGCAGTTGCTGGCTTAGGTGTAGGCGCATTCTTTATTACTAGAACACAAATGCACAAAAGAAAAGATGAACATAAGGTTCAACAATCAAAAGCTCGAGCTCTCTTTCAATCTGCTTTTATGATAAAACGAATTCTCGTTGTTCATCATGAAACTAGTTCTCCAATTTACGAATATAGTTTGGATGTTAGAGCAGAACTAGATCCATCTATCATCAGTGGAGTTCTCCAAGCAATATCATCCATAGGTGCAGAAATGAGTGGTGCACGAACAGGAGTAAAGAAAATTGAATATTACAATTTTGTTGTAACAAGTGCTTCAAGTGGAGCATATACTGCTTATGTTTTCTCAGATACAGCATTAGAAGTTGAGTTTGAACAAGGATTAGATAATCTTGTTAAATGGTTTGATATCATTTTCGGGTATGAAGGTGCTCAATGGGAAGGTTCTATGGATATATTTAACGAATATAAGGAAAGCATCAATGAAAAAACGGTAGAAGAACTATACTTGTGGTTCATGTTTCCATTAGAAGTAACTCCAGAAACATTAGAAGAGATTGATAAACTCAAAACAATAGACCAAGAGATAGTGTCATTTATCAACAGTAAAGGTAAGGCTACTTCAGCTCTTATAATGGATCAACTTGATGAATACTCTAATGAAGAGATACTTGAAAGAATGTTGATTATGGTGAAAGAAGAAAAATTGAAAACAACAAATAATGATGGTCCTACTTCCATTGTTTAAGAAAAACTTCCTAACTTTATCTCGTTCATTTTTATTTAACAAATTAAAGGAGTAGAGTTAAATTTGTTACAGTAATGATGACATGAAAACCTTATTTAGAAGGAAAATTGCCTTTGTAAGAACTTTAAATAAGCGATTCATACATAGAATACCCATAGGAGACAAGATATGTTTAGAGGTAGGTTAAAAGGTTTTAAATCTCCATTTATAATCATATTAGCTTATTTGTTTATTCTTTCCTTTGCACTTACAAGTTTACAAAGCATAGCTTCTGCAAATAGGGCTGATTTCCTTGTTCAAGATAATCTAGAACAAACTAATCCCATGAACCCAATCCCTAATTTATTAGAAGATTTAAGTTCCTATCCATATAATCCTGTAACAAATCTCAGTGGTTCAGGAAATACTTTTGATGTTAATGATATACTGACTGTTTATGATGATTTTTCTTTAAATTTAACTTATAATTCTTTAACAGGTTATTTTGAAGATAATTTCACTAATACTGATATCACTTCTGTTTATGATTCTTCCTTGTTAAATTACAATATGACCGAGGTTTTTGCAAAACAAGATTATTATCCAATTGAAACTGAGTCTACTGATTTTTCGACATTTAATGAAACAACACCAGCTATTGCCCAAAGTTTCGAGGTCAAGTGGGATTATGCTACTTTCTTTGGAGCAGAATTATATTTTAAAGATGATGGTTCAGCATTAGGTACCGAATTGGAAATATTTGTGGTAAAAGCTGATGAAGCTACTGGGGCTCCAAATCTAAGTTACAACTACTCCAATGAATTGAATGGTCCTTACAACTCCACAAATAGGATCCCAACCAGTTTTCTCTATTATGATTTTGAAGATGTTGTTTTAGAGAAAGGAAAATATTTTGTTGTCGCAAAACTTGCAACTCCTGCTGATTGGGGACCAAAATATTGGACGTGGTATGGAAACTCTGTCCCCCCTTATGAAAGTGACACCTATTATCAGAATATAGGTCAAACATGGGATCTACAAGCATCAATTGACCATACATTGATTGTTGAAATGCTCCCTTCAAATCAAACTGGTTCTGCAATGGAATTTCAAGATTTAAATACAATCACAATTAAGGATAACGGTGTTGAAATACAAAACATAGATTCTCAAATTACTTTAATAGGCATGCATAATCTAACAAGTGACACTTCTTTAGAAATAACTTTCAATAACTCTTATAGCTTCATTAATTCAATAACTGCTGATTCTTTCTTTGCGGCATTTAATTCAACAGTTGGAGATTACTCAATTTATTGGAACTTAACTTGGGATGCGTTTTCCTTTGATCCTTCTCCATTTTCAATTTATGGAAGAGTGATACACGTAGCAACGATTAGTGATTGGTATGATAGTCCAATTTGTTATTATAATGATACTGATACCTTTCCAACTATACTTTCTAGTGATACCTATCTCTGTTATTTAGCCTCTAATATATCAGCTGGAAGTTATAGGTTAGAAACTTCAAGTCCTAATTTCATCCAATCACTGGAATTATCAAACGGTGAAGAACAAACGGATTTGTATTCCTTAGGTTATTGGTCTACGGATGGAGAGAATGCTACTGGTTATGAGGGAGATACTATTTATTCAACAATTACGCTTATAGAAAATGCCATTTCGGGCATTCTAAATTTCTCATTATTCAACCCTGAAGGAGAAGTTATAGCGCTAAAGACAAGCCTTCCAACTAATTTAACTTATACTGATTCATCATCATATACCCTTCTAGATCCTACACCAGAAGGTCCAGGATTATATTCATCAGAGATAACTCTTGATCCTTCTGTTTATGGAAGCGATCCTGAAGGGATTTGGACAGCTTTTGTTTATTGGAATAATGGAACAGAAATAGGTATCTACTCTCAACCAATCTATATTCAAGCTCCTACATTCTTTCATCTCGAATGGGAGGAAATTCCTGAGAACAATAATTGGATAGATAACGTTACTCAAACCATAATTCGACAAAATGGCGATGAATTCTTTCTTAATAGTAGTTATTACAAGCTAAGTGAACCATTCTTTACCAGTTATGGAGAAATAGTTGAAAACACCACAATCGAATATCAGACAAGTTGGGGCGATAATGGAAATTTAACCTCTATTAATAATTATCATAGCATTTCATTTAATGAAAACCTTACTGCGCGTTCATATACAATAGAACTTACTACAACAGGTATCCTACTAGAGAATTACCAGGTGATTCTTAATCTTGAGATATTCAATATATTCTCTGTAGAACCCGTTCAAACTTCTATAGAAACTAACTCTACTGAAGATTTGGTTCTATCTTTTAGATTAATCAATGAAACTAATACAGATAGGAATCCAATGGAAGTAACGAAAAGCGAATTGTCAATAACAATTTTAGAAGCAATATTAGCTCAAGAAGACTTCTATGTAACTTACGAGGATGGGATTAACACTGTTATTATCTCCGCTCAAGCAATGCGATTCAATGAGTTTGATCTAATATTGGATATATCAAAGTCCCATTTCAAATCTAGTTATGTTACTGAGAAACTTGAAACAATATTTGATGTGGTAATTAATCAAGTAACAGCCCCTCCTACCACTCCTCCCCCTACTGAACTTCCTCCATATCTGATTGGGATAATTATAGGTGGTTCAATAGCTCTAATAGGAATAATATCAATTATAGTAGTTGTTGGAAATAGAAGGGGGAAAGGCAAAACTGTTGTTGATATTTCAGAAGGGTCTAATATTGTATCGCTGTTTGAAAATATCTTGTCTCTTAGGAAGATTCTATTCATTCACAATGAGACAAG
>BPTK01000113.1 GCA_023705905.1 Candidatus Heimdallarchaeota archaeon | reverse complement strand
AACGTTGAAACGGTTTGAATAGCATCAAGAACTTTGAAACCATGAAATTCACCGGTGTGGCTTTAATGTGATAGGAGTGCTTCTATTTATAAGCATTTTTGCCTTAAACATAAACACAAACATAAACACAAATTTTGATTTTTTATGGAGTATAAAAATCATTGTTTCATGTTCCGAAATAAGAAGAAAATTGAAATACTTTGTATATCTAAATTCTATGCATTGTATAACAGTAACAAGAATAGTGATAAGGAAATAATAGAAGCTTACAAGAAAATCTCTGTAAAGTATGCAAGAGTTAAACGAAAGCCTTGGAAAGATTTTCAAATGTACGTGAACAAGATTTCCAAATTATATTCCTTACCGCTTTCAGGTATTATTGTTGATATTGGTGCAGGTAACAGCAGAAATCTCCTTCATTTTGATAGTTCTAGTTTGCAATTCATTGCCACTGATATATCCTTTGAATTACTACAAGCTTCAGTTGATATCCAAAAGGAAAATCATTTTACAATAAATAACAATATGAAATCTTTAAGTTTGCGTAGTAATTTCGCTGACTTAGTTTTATCCATAGCAACTATACATCATTTACGAGTGAAGAAAGAAACAGTTTTGTGTCTTCAACTTATGTCAACCTTGCTAAAAGAAGGTGGATATCTTATTTTATCTTGCTGGAGAAGATGGAAGCCAGATACTAGAAAAAAACTACTTTTTGATTTCTTAACCTATCCTATTATAAAATTAAAAAACAAGTCTTGGCGGCATGGCGATATTTATCTGCCCTGGCACGATGAAAACAAAAATGTCATAGCAAGGAGATTCTATCATCTTTTCACTAAAGGAGAACTTATTTCTGCAATAGAGAAAACTGATCTGAATATAATTGATCTCTCAATATGCGGCGGGAAAGGTGGAAAAGATAACTTCTTTGTTTTATTGAAAAAAGATTCTTTTCCCAGTGTCTAAAGAATTAGATTAATTAAAAACTCTAGTTACAAAAGCTTTTAAAAGTGAGTTATTTGTGGAGTAAGTAAGCAAAAGAAGTGATTTATATGGCATTTTGGGACCCGTGGTTTTCAGGAATTGCAGAATGGATTACCAATAATAACTGGAATCAACTTCCTAATTCTGCATTGTTTATAGCCCTTACTTCAATTATGCTAGCAAGCATATCTACAATGGCTACTCGATTGATACTTGATACCGATGCATTAAAAGAAAGTATGCAGAAAGTTAACGATTGGAATCAAAAGAGAAAAACAGCAATGCAAACCGCTGATAAGAAATTATGGCTGAGTGTCAAAAGAGATGAAGAAAGAGTAAAGAAATTACAATCCTCAATGATGTTCAAAAGAATGAAACCAATGCTTTTCACAACCATACCATTCCTGCTTTTATTTGCCATACTTAGAACCGCGTTTCCAAGTACTGGAGATAATGGCCATAATTTTGCATGGTTACCTTTTAATATAGGTGGCTTTCCCTGGATAGGAACACCATGGTTCCAAACATCTCCTGCAAACGATCCAAATTATTATGGATACAATCCAGCTTACGAAGGTTTTTCAAAAGCACCTTTTACTCTCTGGTATTTTATGGTATCTTTTGCTTTTGGTTCATTGCTTAGTAGAATATTTGGCGCAACTCCCTCTGGAGCAACTCATACAAGGAAAAAGAGCAAGAAAATTGAACCTTTAAAGCAAGCTACTGTTTCCAGAAAAGAACAACTTGCAAAGAACAAACTTCAATCTAAATCAAACAAATGAGGAGATATTTATGGTTAGACCATCATTACGTGTTTCAAAAACAAGATTAGTACGAACCCCATCTGAAACTAGATTAAAGAAAATTTCCAAGCGAACTAAAAAACCTCATTGCTCACAATGTGGGGCTATCCTCCATGGCGTTGCATTTGGACCTCAGAGTAAAGTAAGAAAAATGTCCCGTTCTGAACATCTCCCTAGCAGACAACATGCAGGTCATTTATGCTCTCGATGTCTAAAAAGTGCAATTAAGGCAGATGTTCGAAGCTAAGGGAAGTAACGATTTTGCCTATAATAGCTATTTCTGGTCCACACGGTTCAGGTAAAAGCACAGCTGCAAGAACTGTGGCCGAGTTGTTAAGTTATACCTATGTATCAGCTGGACAACTGTTTAGAGAAATGGCTAAAGAAAAAGGCTTGACTATTGAAGCACTTAGCAAGCTTGCAGAAACCGACAATGAAATTGACACTTACATTGATAATAAAACTGTAGAACTTGCACAAGTAGAAAATGGTATTATAGTCGACGCTCAATTAGGCGGATGGGTTCTAAGAAAGGTTGCTGATCTAATAATCTACATTACAGCACCTGTAAAGACAAGAATTCAACGCATTGCTGAAAGAGAAGATAGATCTATAGAAGAAATCAAAAAAGAGACATTGATGAGAGAAGAATCAGAAAGAGACAGATATCAAAAACTCTATAATATTAACATCTCTGATTTGTCCATCTATGATGTAATAATCAACACAAAAAAATATGATGCAGCTGAGTGTGTTGATATAATAATGGCATCAGTTAAGAAAATAACAAAAGGTGAATAAAAGTGACTGCAATTCAAATTGGAAGAATTATTGTAAAAACAGACGGAAGAGAAGCAGGAAAGAAAGCTGTGATCGTGGATTTAATTAATCAAAATTATGTTTTAGTTACAGGTCCAAAAGAACTAACATCAGTTAGAAGAAGAAAATGCAATATTATGCATTTGGAACCAACCGATAAACTGGTTTCAGTAAAACGAGATGCTAATGATAGCGATGTTTCTGCTGCTATCGACAAAGCAGGTTTTAAGGAATTCATGGAAGAAGTAGTAGTTCCACAAATTTAAGTTCCTCAAACCTTATATCTCTATTTTTCTTATTACTCCGTGATGATATATCATGACATTAGTTTTTTCCCCCCCAAAGTTGTCATTTGATGATAATAAATACCCCTTAAAGTTGCTTTCGAGAGATACAACTGATTTTAAATGGGGAAAAAAGCCTTCGAATCGAACGATTGCAGAATTGTTAAATTACGGTATCATCAACTTGGACAAACCTCCTAATCCAACTAGCCATGAAGTGGTTAGTTATGTAAAAAGGATTCTTGGAATTCCAAAAGCAGGTCATTCTGGTACATTAGACCCACAAGTAACTGGAGTTCTTCCTACGGCTTTAGGAAAAGCAACTCGAATATTGGATACGCTCCTCCTCGCTGGCAAGGAATACGTTGGAAACATGCGATTACATGCTGATGTTGATGAAAAGAGAATAAGATCTATTGTGGGTGATTATGTTGGTGATTTGTATCAGAGACCACCATTAAGGGCCAGTGTAAAAAGAGTATTGAGAATTCGAACAATATATAGTTCAGAGATTCTTGATATAAAGGAAAGAGAGGTTCTTTTTAGGATAAGTTCTCAAGCAGGATTTTATGTGAGAAAATACTGTCACGATATCGGTCAAAGTTTATCATGTGGAGCACATATGAAGGAACTTAGAAGAACACGTTCTGGCCCATTTTCGGAAAATGATTTTCTAGCATCTCTCCATGATTTATATGATGCTTATGCATGGTACAAAGAAGAAAAAGATGAAAATCCCTTGAGAAATATAATTTTGCCTATGGAATATGGAGTGAGACACATCCCACAAATTATGATCAAAGATAGTGCAGTTAATACTATCTGCCATGGAGCCCCATTAGCTTTACCTGGTGTTTCAAGGTATTCAGAAGAATTCAAAGCTGGAGACATGGTAGCGATTTATACATTGAAGAATGAATTGGTTGCTTTAGGTGAAGCACAGATTGATGCAGTAACTCTTCCTGAAAAAGAACATGGTATAGTTTCTAGTGTAAAGCGAGTGTTAATGCCCATTGGAACTTATCCAAGCTCTCCAAAAAAATAACGATTACAGATAACGGTACTACGAAATAGATTTTGTTAGTCTGTCAAAAACATGTTTGTGAAACTGTTTATATGAACTCTCAAATGAATTGTATGGCCAGAAATTGTCCTCTGTACAGATTATTTCATTCGCAAACGCGAGAGCATTCCCTATCCCCAAACCAATCTCTCTTAAATCTCTACTCTTGAAGTTCTCCCACTTTGCTAAATCTTGATCTTCCTGTGTTTTCTCAAGAAATTGACCCGACACCTCGAACCTATCAGGGTTAGTTACTCTGCTAAACCGTGTTTGTTGACTGCAATGAAATCCAAACACTATTACGTTCTCTTTACCGAATCGACTCTGTGTATACTCAACTTCTGCAGGTGATTTTACGCCATTTAGAATAAGACATTTAGCGTCATCATAGATTCTTTTTTCATAGTCTAGTATAGTACGTGTAAAAGCTGTAGGGTCTTCGGCTAACAAACCAATTATAACCTTGCTACTATTTGCATGATTAACTTCTAGATTCAAGCGTTTCAGCTCATGGTAAACCGCATGCCCAGTTTCTATCATTGGTATGCTTTCTTCTTCTCTTAATCTATAACCATGAGAAGATTTACCGCTTATTTGTAACCCTACCAGAATAAAGACTTTCATTGTTTTACAATTCAGAATTAAAAGCTAGAAAAAAAGGTTTTCGGATAAAGAAATTCTTCCTAGTCTCTCAAAAATACCTCAATTATTCCTCCTTCCAACCTGCTTTTACCCATGCATCCTTCATTTTTGGGTTAGTTTCTAAGAATTTTTTCACTATTTCTTTGGGAACTTTATTCATCGAACAAGAGAAATTTGCACATTTTTTACATGCATTTCCTAAAAGTACCTTCCCAAAATAAGTTGCAACAACTAAAAAAAGAATTGTAGTGACTACTAAACTAATACCTACAGCTATATTATTACCTGTGTCTAGCCCAAAGACTATAATTCCCCAAATAGAACCAACAAGAGGAAACACGTCAATAAAAGTACCAAAAATCAACATTACAGTTTTTTCAGCTCGTGTTGCTGGACCTGGTCTATATTTCCATAATTTTGGCATCCCTCTTAGAGCCCAGCATTTCAGACATTTTCCCTCTTTTTCATAAAATGGACAATGGCTACACAATAATCGTGGTTCAATAACTAGAAAAGTTAAAGGTAGAACAATTGCGTATGAGATTAACATCCACCAGTGTCCAATTAATAACCCTGAGAACACAAATATGGTGAGTGCTAAGACTCGATAGATGGTATTCCCTATTAGAAATCTATTAGCGAATTTTTTGTTAACCACACAGATTAGTTTTTCTTCTAATTCACATTCAATGCAGTTCGATTTTTCATCTGCAATGCAGTTCTTTAATTCATTTTTGGAATCTTCTGAAAATTCTAACATTGGTAGAACACAATTAATGTTATCTAAAAAGACTTCTGGTAAACAAATCAGATGATTTTGATAGATTAATAACCTTATTATAATCATACTTTTGGTTCAGTTAGAAATGATTTCAATACATGAAGTGGATACTCTGTTGTTTGATATGGATGGAACACTTATTGATCTTGGTGAAAGATGGTGGAATCCATTCATAAGAGCTTTCGACAAAGTTAAACCAGATTTCGATAAACAAAAACGACAAGAGGTTCTAGACGACATGATAACTCAAGTAATGGAAACCTCGCAAGGGAGTTCAAAACTATTAAAACTACAAATGGTGTGGAAGTCAGCTCGAGCATTGAAAATATCTTTTTTTGATGTTATTAAGATTTTAAAAAATGTTAAATCTGATCCAATGGCTTTTAAAAACATAGTTCCACTTGATGGCGTTAATGATATTTTGGAAGTTCTTCATTCCAGAGGTTACGATTTAGCTATTGTTACAAATGCTGGTGACAAGACTGTAAGCAGAGTCAAGAAACATATTGAATTCTTAAACAACTTTGATGTCATAATTACACGAAACAAAGTTAAGAAAATCAAACCTTATCCTGAATCCTTATTGTTAGCGTGTATGGAACTAGGTAAAGATCCCTCAATGTGTGCTATGATTGGAGATTTTCCACAAGATATCAGAGCTGGTAAAGCTGCAAGAACAAAAACTGTGGGTATTTTAGGGGATTTAGGAGATTTTACTCGATCGAGACTTGAGCTAGAAAAACCTGATTTTATAGTTTCATCTCTTGCAGATTTGACTGAATTGTTCCCTGGAACTTGAAAGATATGTATTTGTCTTCATTCAGAAATCGACAATTGTCTGAGTAATTGGATGATCTTTCATGAATTCTTCTAGTTCTGAATATTTTTCAGGTGTTCCGTCTCTCACACCTGGTGATTCAATTTCCATTGCACTTAATGAAGCAGCTATTCTAGCTGTCTCTACAAGACTCTTTCCCTCTAACATGCCATAAATAATGCCACTGATAGTTGCGTCACCAGCCCCTGTTGTATCAGCAGCAAAGACCTTTGGAGGTTTGGTCTTTATGATTGTCTTTCCATCGCTCAACCACTGACCTTCTTTTCCAAATGTGACATTGACAATATTAATGCCTAAATCAAATAATTTCTCCATTCCCTTTTTTGTATCAGTTTCATTAGTGAGAGCAATAAGTTCTTCTTCATTTAAACTTGTAATATCGCTTTGTTGAAGTAGGTTAATTACTTCCTCTGAACGATGTTTTATGATTGAAATCGAAGGTGCCCCCGCAATTAAACCATTACTAGATTTAGCTAGTTTTATGCATTTTTCTATTGCTTTAATGCCGTTGTTAGACGTCAATGATGTCCAAACAAAGCATCTTGTAGATAATAACATTTCATCTAGTATGTGTTCTTCAGAGAAGAGGTTATTTGCTCCTTTGTATGCTAATATCGAACTATCTCTTCCCCAAGGTGTTAGTATAATTACAGACACAGCTGTTGCATCTTCACCAAATATCTTAACACCTGAAGTATCTACTCCATGGTTTTGCATATCATCTAAACATGCTTTACCATTGAAGTCTTCTCCAATCCCTCCTATATATGCCGTATTAAAACCAATGCTGGATAGATCACAGGAGATGTTTGCTGCTGAACCTCCAGGGTGAAATTTGATGTTGCTAACATTCAATTTTGAAGAATGCTCAATTGCTAAATATTTTTTATCAATTTGGTTCTTATCAACAAGTTCCATTCTTAATACATCTTCGACAGAAACAATCATATCCATAGTGCAAGAACCAAGACTTACTAAATCAAATGCCTTCTTTTCCTCGTTCATAGACTTTTAAACACCCTGTTTTGTTAATGCTTTCTATGGTCTAATTTAGATTAGAAATATAAAAGAGTTAAGTGATAAAAAAAAGGAAAAAATAATCGTTCCACTCAAACGATTAAGTTAAAATAAAGAATTCTGTGGCCCAGAATATTCCTTCGTCATCTTCTGTGAAAGTATATCGTATATCGTCTCCTATATCCGCTAGAACAACTTGATTCCAATGAGTTGCATTCAGATAATCTTGAGAACAGCGTATTGTTCGACTATCATTCAATTGATAAACAAAAATACTGTTACCGTTTTCTACATAGCTTCCAGTATCTTCTATTTGTGCAATTTCAAATTGATCTTCAACAATTTCACTTGTGAAAAAGGACTTGAATTGTAATCGTGCTTCTTTTACTACTTGAGAACCCGATAGTCCCTCCGCTTCAGCAATAGCAACATAGCTTGAGTCTAATGCATCAATAACACAGACGTGAGATAATCTTTGTATGGTGCCACTCTGCCAATAGATGGGTATGAACCAAGACAATCTCAATCCGATAGAAGTGTTAAGTGTATATGGCACTGGCATTTGAACAATATAACCACCTTCATTTGGTGCAGTAAGTTGACCTTCAGCAAGTGTAGCTGCTGTATTAGCTGAAATGAATCCTCGATTTCTAAGGTCATAAAATGTAACATCACTTTTTGTCATTACACCAATACCTGCGAGAGTCTCTGAAGAATCAAAAGGATGTGTAGCAAAGAAAGCTATTGTAGAATTTTGATATTTCACATAACGGATATCTTCAACTCCATCTCCGTAAAAGCCAATCCTATCTGAACTATAAAATGGAAACCCACTAAAGAAACGCATATTACCTTCTGCTGATGTGTCTCTCTTATCACCCCAGTTCCAGATCCATTTTTCTTCAACCAATCTTTCAGAATAGATTTGCATGATATAATCGGGTGTTGTGTCTAATTCTGCTGCTGTATAATGTGTGATTAGACTACCTGTTGTGATATCAAGAACGTCTATCCCATCGGAATACCATGCTCCATAAACATCTCTAGTAGTTCGAGTAACAACGTAAACCCATTCAGAACCTGACCAAGCTGGATATGAACGCCAGTATTTTGCTCCTTGATCCCGACGGTAATTTTTCAGAACAATATCGTGATTTCGCCATAACCCATCAGCATAATTGAATTCTCCTTCTGGAAAATTAATTGTTACTGGTTCAGCATTTGGGTTGTTAACTTCAACTAATATCAATCCCCAAGCATGGTTAAATTGTCCTGGAGTCCAGAATTGCGCTGAACTTTTTGGTGCATAAATCATACACCAGTAAATAGAATCATTAACAAATATAACGTTAGCTTCCATTAATTCAGCATTAGAACCAAAAATTGCCTTATTTTGTTCTGCTTTGCTTATTGCAAATTCTTTGGTAACAAGTCGTATATTCTTATCTATCTCGTTTACTTCATCAAGAATAAGAAATGGTAAATTGGTAGAATCATAGGTAACCATATTCTCAAAATATCTTGCACTTTGCATGGTTTTGTTTATGCCCAATAATGAATTTCCCCCTACAACAATAACAAGAACAATTATGATAAGCCCTGTTAAACGCCTTCTTGTCTTGAATTTACTAAGAAACCTAGCTTTACCTCGAACTATCTCGAAAACAATTACTGCTACAATAGAGAGCGCTCCAGCAAAAATCAGGTGTTCAACAGCTGTAACAAACATTGTTCGGAAAACAAAACCAACTATCCATACACTCATCAGAAAAAGAGCAAGAATTCCGGGAGCGATTTTGTAGCCTATTTGTTTTTTGATTGCTAAACGTATTGGAATCCAAATAAGTGGCAAATAAGCGAGAAATAATAGAAAAGTAATTCCTTCGTATCCCATAACTTGCTTATGACAATCTACAATATAAATCTACTTCACACTAGTTAGGAGTCTTTCCACTTCATCTCTGAGCTTTCCAATAAGTGACAGCTTTGGAAATAAGATCTTTTTTCTTTCCTTTTGTTATCTGATGAATCGCTTTAATTTGTCTTTTGCCTTGAATTTTTTCTATTTCAGTTTCCACCAAAACTTCATCTTCATAGAGTGCTTGATCCTTAAAACTAATTTCTAGTTTTTCCAATTCATACTTATTGAATATCTTTTGAGATACTCCATCAATAATCCATTCAATATACATTCGATGATTTACGTGCCGATTAATATCTAGATCATGCAATCTGACTTTCATGATTTTTTTTGTGGAAGTTTTTTCAGGTAAACCTAATTTAGGAAAATCATATTCTAAAGCTCTTTTTTCCTTTGCATCGTAATTTGACCAATAATCTACAAAATTCACAATTTTCCTTTTTCTGTAATTATATAGCAACCAGCTTGTTGTTGCTCTACAAATGATATTCTCCTTCTCATCATAGATTTCAAAATCTCGTAAGGTGAATTTAGGGCTTGCTGATTCTGCAACCCATGTAACAACTCTGAGTTCTTCTTCCAGTGTGGGATAACGAGTAATTTCTACAGCATATCTCAGAAGTAACCAAGTTAAATTTTTGTGAAAAATCTGATGATGCCCCACTCCTAATTGATCAGCATGCATGTATGCGGCGTGTTGCATATAGTCAATAAGAGAAGAAAACTTGATTTTTTCATTGAGATTAATTTCGCTAATTTTTGGAACAAAATTTATTTCATACATTATTTACCACAAACAAAACCAACCTATCTTACTTTTATTTAAGACTTGTTTATAGTGGAAGAAGGAAGAGGACCCCCATTAAGGGTTGCTGAAGGAAAGGAGGCTTCATTGGTCCTCTTCATTAGGGTCTTTTTTGCATCACTCTTGTCAGATTATCTACTTATTGTAAGTCAAAACTATAAGACCACAAATAAATATCTGACATAAATCATTTTTTTCTAGGAATAAACTCCGCGAAAGTGTATAGAAAAAATAAAGGTAAAAAGATGACTTGGTTAATTTAATACAACATCATACCATTTTTTCAACGTTAAAGCCTTCCACCCTTCCCTTCTGGGAGGATAATAGTCCACTTTGTCTGCTTCTTCAAGGATTTCTTCTTCACTCTTCCCTTCAGAAATTAGGTTTTTCATTAGGTCGGTCACCTTCTCTAGATAAGCTAAAAATTCTTCTAAAGGTTCCTTATCAGAGATTGCTCCATGTCCTGGGATGTAATGTTCTACGTCGAGTGAAAGATATTCTTCTATAGCTTTGATCCACTTTACGGGGTCCGAAGTGGGAGTGCCTCCCCAAGGAAAACTGTGATTAAACAAGTTATCGCCAGCGAACATCACTTTGTAATTTGGACAGTAAACATAACTTGATCCTTCTGTATGTCCTCCTGTTCGTTTGATAATGACTTTGACATCACCATCAATTATTTCGTATTCATCTGCAAAGGTTTTGTTAGCCATGACTATTTTCAACCCATCTAAAGATGATGGATCTTCCGCATTTTTTTTCCATTCCTCAAGATTCTCCGGGGTCCAATTGTTCTCCTTTGAGTGGATCATAGCTTCATTAGTATGGTCGGAGGTTATAATTTCACAGTCCTCAAAAATCTGATTGCCAAAAACGTGATCTCCATGCTCGTGGGTGATGAAAAGAATTGAAGCCTTTTTACTTGTTTCTTGCTCAATATGCTCCCTAAATTTTTTTATCATTGGGATATGCATCCCTGAATCAACAAATACTATTTGAGTTGGTAGAACATATGCTGTAACATTTCCTCGTGTACTACCATCAGTAATCGCGTAAACATTTTCTCTAACTTTTTCTATTGACATTGAATAAACCCAAATAAAAAAAGGCGTAGTAATAGAAAAAAGTTTTGGAGAGAGAGTATGTTTAAATGAGTAAGAGTATTTTTCTTCTTATGATTAGAAGAAAGATTATGAAGAGAATCCCTTCATTTTGCCAAAGGTTATTCAAGATAAGAGAGAAACCTCCTATCAAAGTTCAATTCCAACTTGAGAATTTAATGAACAATGAACTTAAATCATCCTCACTATCTGGGATACGTATCCTTTTTACTGCTAGCCCCTCTGGTACAGGAAAAACTTTAGCTGCTTCTTATCTTGCTAGTCGTTTGTTTTTACCACTTTACAGAGTAGACTTAGCTGCTTTAACAAGCAAATATGTTGGTGAGACAGAGAAGAATCTAAGTAAAGTCTTTTCTAAAGCAGAGAATAAAGATTGGATATTATTTTTTGATGAAGCAGATGCTTTGTTTGGGAAACGAACAGGTGTTTCTGATGCCCATGATAGATACGCAAATCAAGAAACAGATTATCTACTCCAACGTATAGAAGATTATGAAGGATTGGTTATTCTTGCTTCAAATAGTAAAGATCCTTTTGATGAAGCATTTACTAGAAGATTGAAAATTACAGCAACTATTCTACTGGAAGAAGAAAAAAAAGAAGATTAAAATGAACCAAACTAATCTCTCCAATGAAGATGATAAGGATATCAAAAAGAAGATTGCAGAGATTACAAGCAAGATGGATAAGCAAGCATTAGCTATTTGGGCTAGCGATTGTGCGCAACATGTTTTACCATACTTTGAGGAGAAGTATCCTGATGATGACCGACCAAGAAAAGCTATAGAAGCAGCTCGTGCATGGGTGAAAGACGAGATAACTGTGGGTGAAGCACGTTCTGCTGCATTTGCAGCTCATAAAGCTGCTCGGGAGGTAGAAGATGATATTGCTCGTGCGGTTGCTCGTGCTGCTGGTCATGCAGCTGCTACAGCTCATGTTGCTAGTCATGCAGTTCATGCTGCAGACTATGCTGCAAAAGTTAGTCCTGAAGTAATTGTTTGGCAACACAAAATATTACAAGATTTGCAGCATTATGTCAATGAGTAGTCTTCCTATAATGCAAGTTTACTATCCCTGTCTTGAAACTCTGGCTTTTTACTAATTCTAAATTACTTTCAGCTATTGATTGTCTAAATAACGCACGTTATGAAACTTGGTTAAACTTGCCAGAAGGCTTCTAACCGTCGTTTA
>BPTK01000112.1 GCA_023705905.1 Candidatus Heimdallarchaeota archaeon | reverse complement strand
CTTCTAATAAAACTGTACTGTCTAGTCCACCAGAAAATGCTACAACAATATTTTTGTCTTGAAAATACTTTTGAAGCTTCTTCATAACCTCAGTAATCATATTTTTCAGATAATCTAACTCTGATGTGTTTTTATCTTCTATGTTATAACAAGATTTTTTGTTAATCCACCTGAATTTCTGTTGCTTTTCTTCTCCCTATCAGGATCTAAACAAAAATAAACATAATACGAATTTTTTTCGAATAGATAGTAATTTATATCTCAGAACCTTCTTTTATAAGATGGAAATTTATGATAATAATATCCAGAAGAAAATTAACGCTGATACAGTAATTCTTTTGTTTACAACTATCTTTACTTTGATGATAGTTTTTAGATTTGTATTTCATAATAGTAATTACTTTTATTGGGCAGGTATATGCTTTATTCCGATGCTTGGTTTCTCGATAAAAAGATTGACCTATTCAAGGATAAAGTCAGTAGAACCTCCAAATACTACATTTAGATTAGACCCAGTAAATTCATCAGCAAATTATAGTAGATCGTTGGTAGGATTCGGTTTTTCAGAAAATCTATTTTATATTATCTTAGCATTATTATACATTCCTTTTGCAATTATTGATTTAGGAATACAAATATCAAAATTATCCAAGATTAAATCTTATGAAAATAAGTAGAACTTTGCTTAAAATGGGGAAGTATCCATTAACTGTTTTATCCCGACAAAAACAGTTTAATTATTCATAACACCTCAATATTACACTATGTTATAAAAAGGAGGGACCTTCTGGTAATCTATGCATGTTAATGTTATTTGTTATGTAAGAGTCAGTACAGCGGATCAAACATCAGGAAGAGATACGCAAATTGATGTAATAGAAAAGAAAATCCAATCCTTGGGTTACAGACATATCTTAGAAACCTTTGTCGACGAAGATGTTTCAGGAGATAGTCATATAGAAGAACGACCAGGATTCAAGAACCTTCTTAGTTTTGTAAAAGAATATAACAAAAATAATCCTGGAAACACCGTGAAGGAAATATGGGTTCAGACAAGAGATCGTATATCAAGAAATGTAGATATGCTTGGGTACGCTTCAGTTGTTTTAAGAGCAAATGGTATAGAAATCAGAGCTACTGAAGAATCAGATGAAATGCTAGTTACAAGGATATATGACATGCTTGGAGAAGAAGAACTCAAGAAATACAAACTGAAAAGAATGTATGGAATCAAAAGAAGAATCCAAGATAATAAGATAATGTCTAGACCACCTTTAGGATACACAATCAGCGATGGAAAACTCGAGATAGATGAAGAAATGCGACCAAAATTGATCGAGATATTCCAAATGTTTGAAGATAATGAAACCATGTCTAAAATCAGCAATAAGTTCGAAATTCCTAGAAGCACTTTAGCTTACATGAGAAAGAATCCTATCTATAGAACAGGGGAATACTACTGGAAAGGAAAAATTGTTTATCAAGTAGAACCTGTTCTTAAAGAAGGAGATATAGTAGAACAAGATGAAGATGAGTTTTACTATTAAACATTTATGTCAATGGTTCACTACAAACTCTTTTCTCTCTTTTTTTGAAATTAAGTAATATTTATCAATATAGTACTTAACTTAGATATGTGTCAATAAAAAGATATGTACTAGTATTTTCTATTTGTTTATCTATTATAATGGTTGGTTTTCTAAATTCAACAAATAATGTACCACTCCTTGTTGAAGGAGCAGAAATGACGTTTCAACATAAACAAATAGATACAGCAGGAGCTTGGCAGCATACTTACGGCTCTAAAGATATCACTGTTGCTGTGATTGATTCTGGTATCGATTTCAATCATAGTGAATTTGAAAATGTTTCGTGGATCAATTCGGGTGAAATAGCTAACAATTCAATAGATGATGATGGGAATGGTTATATCGATGATACTCATGGTTGGGACTTTGTTTCTAATGATAGTGAACCAGGACCTGAAGAGAGTGACCCAATACATTGGCATGCAACTTTCATAACTGGTTTAATTGCTGCAAAGCTAGATGGTGAAGGAATAGCTGGAATTGCTCCAAATGTTACTGTTATGGATGTTAGGGTTTTGAATTCAGCAAATTATGCTGGTACCACTAACATAGGTTTAGGTGAAGCTATACGCTATGCTGTCGACAATGGTGCAGATGTCATTAATTTAAGTCTTCATTATTATTCCAACTCTTCATATTACTATGACGACATAGTCTATGCAGTAGAGCAAAATGTTGTTGTTGTCTCAATAACAGGTAACAATTGGGTATCAAATGGTGGAGGCTATGAATTCCAATCATTTCCAGGAGGGTATGATGAAGTTATTTCTGTAGGTGCAACAAGTTATACTCAAGAAAAAGCTGATTATAGCAATTATGGAGAATGGACAGAACTTGTCGCCCCTGTTGGTGATGAAGGAACAGGGATTCGTAGTACCGCTCCTAATGAAGATTATTTTTTTGGTTGGGGAACGTCATTTGCTGCACCTCAAGTTGCAGCTGTTGTAGCATTGATGAAATCTCTCAATAATTCACTTAATGTAAATGAAATCAGAGATATCTTGCATAAAACAGCTATTGATTTGGGAGAAGATGGAAAAGACATATATTTCGGATATGGCCTCCTTAATGCCTCTGCAGCTGTAAAAGAGGTGTTATTTCCTTCTCAAGACAAACCTGATAATCCTATTTGGTATTATGTTATACCTATAGTATCAGTAATTGTTATTTCAACAATTGTTATTCTTATTCTGGTGAAAACAGGTAAACTAAAACTGAAGAAATAATCCAAATATTTTGATGAAGAAAGCTTGTTTATTTTCAGTAACATTTATGATAGGTGTTCCATTTATTTTCTTGTGAACCTAAATAGAACTATAATTACACTTGCTATAATTTCGTCAATGATTTTTTTGATTATTAGTACAGAACAAGGTCTTGTTTGTCCTATTTATGCTTCTGATTATGAAGACGCGTGGCATCATGCAATAATTCACAGCGATGATGCTTGGAAAATTACTCAAGGAAGAAAGGAGATTGTTGTTGCTGTAATTGATTCTGGTGTTGACTTTTCTCATCCAGATCTCATATCTGCTGGGTGGATAAACGCTGGAGAGATTGAAAGTAATTTTATAGATGACGATGGGAATGGATATATCGATGATGTTTTTGGTTGGGATTTTGTTTCTAATGATAGTGCTCCTGGACCAACAATTGATGATCCAGTAAATTGGCATGCAACTTTCATTGCAGGTATCATTGCCGCACCTAAAGATAATTTTGGTATAGTAGGCGTTGCACCTAATGTTACTATAATGAATGTACGTATTTTGAATGCAGATAACATGTTTTATAGTTTTGAAGTTTTTGGCAATGCTATAAGATACGCTGCTGAAAATGGTGCAGATGTTATCAATTTGAGTGTAACTCTTTCTGATAATTCATCGCTATATATGGATGACATAGAATACGCAAATAGCTTGAATATACCAGTCGTTGCAGCTTCTGGAAATAATGGTCTTTCTGTTATATCTTATCCTGCTAAAAGTGACAATGTAATATCTGTAGGGGCTACATCTAGTTGGGGTGAAACCGCAGATTTTAGCAATTATGGAGAAGAACTTGAACTTGTCGCCCCTGTTGGTAATTCTGAGGACGATGATAATATCATAAGTATTGTTCCTCCAGATCTCTATAGTGGTGGTTGGGGTACTTCCTTTGCTGCTCCTCAGGTTGCTGCTACGATAGCTATGATGAAATCTCTTAATGATTCTTTATCAGTTGCAGAAATTCGAGACATTTTACATAAGTCAGCTAAAGATTTAGGTGATCCTGGACGAGATATTCTAACTGGGTATGGTTTATTGAATGTTCTAAAAGCAGTTCAAGCTGTATTGCTCCCACCTGAGGATAGTTCATATCAATTCTTAGCTATTTTCCCAATATTAGCAGTTATAACAATCATAGTGGTCAAAAAGAGAAAGTCCTGAGAGATTTTCTTTTAATTATTTTTAACCAAATTTTAATATTCGATTGTTTTTTCATATATTATGAAAGCACGAGATTTGGGTATACCATTTGAAGGTACAACTGGTAAGAATAATGCAATAACAGATGTAGATGGTGTTCTTGTTGGTCATTCAAATATTGTTGAAGGAGATGGTGAGTTAATCGTAGGAGAGGGACCAATTCGAACTGGTGTTACATCTATTTTTCCAAGTGGAAAAAATCTAAATGATGTTTTTGCTAGTTATTTCTCCTATAATGGAAATGGAGAAATGACCGGTACCATTTGGATTGAAGAATCAGGTTTATTGAAGGGCCCAATTTGTATAACTAATACACATAGTGTAGGTATTGTAAGAGATGCAATCATTAAGTGGTATTTGAGAAACAATTTAGCTAAGCATAGAATCTTCTGGTCCATCCCTGTGGTAGCTGAGACTTATGATGGTTTATTAAATGATATTAATGGCTTTCATGTTAAAGAAATGACTGTGTTTGAAGCTCTAGATTCTGCTTGTGATGGTCATGTTTTGGAAGGGAATGTGGGTGGTGGAACTGGTATGATTTGTCATCAGTTCAAAGGAGGTATTGGTACAAGTTCTAGAGTTATTGATGAGAAACATGGAAGTTATTCAGTTGGTGTACTTGTTCAAGCAAATTATGGTCTGAGAGAGCATCTTACAATAGCTGGTGTCCCTGTAGGTTCAGAACTGAAAAATGAATGCAAACCTAAATTTAAGTTTGAGAAGAATACGGATCAAGAAACTGGTTCTATAATAGTAATTGTTGCAACTAATGCACCGCTCTTACCTATTCAACTAAAGAGACTAGCAAAAAGAGTACCTGCGGGTTTAGCAAGAGTTGGTGGATATGGAGGCAACTATTCAGGAGATATTTTCCTAGCGTTTTCTACTGCTAACATGTCTGAAGATGGAAAAAATAAAGAAGAAAAAGCAAGATCAATTACTACCCTTGATAACAAACATATTTCTGCTTTATTCAAGGCTGTTGCTGAAGCTACAGAAGAAGCGATTATTAATGCTCTAATAAATGCTGAAACCATGGAGGGGATTAACGGTAATATAGTTTATTCTCTTCCTCATGACAAATTAAAAGAAGTTATGGAAAAATATAATCGCTTGAATAGTATGGATAAATAGAAGAAAATAGAAGAGGGTGTGTTACAACTTTCTTTTGATGAAATCTCTTAATGATTCTTTATCAATTGCAGAGATTCGTGATATTCTACACAAATCTGCTAAAGACTTAGGTGAACCTGGGCATGATGTTCTAACTGGTTATGGGCTATTGAATGTATTTAAAGCAGTTCAAGCTGTTATAGACCCGTCTATACTTTTACTTCCTGATGACAGTAATTATTAGTTGTTATCGATTCTTCCAATCTTAACTATCATTTTAGTTGTAGCTTATAGAAAAAGAAAATCATAAAAGAATAACCTATCTCTCTTTTTTTCTATTTTCAATTTTATACCCTCATGGATCTAATAATGCAAAAAATATATATACTGCAATTACGACTAATAGAAGAAGGAAAGTGAAAAATTTACAATCAATCTCAAGAGCATACTTAGTAATCTTTTTTTTATCGATTTCAGGCTCATTAAGTGTTTTAGCAGCTGAAACTGTATATGCTGGAACTTTAACAACTGCGATAAATGGTACAATAAACACTATGAACCCATATTCATGGGGGACAACCAGAGAGAAATATGTAATTGATCATCTATATGGTTCCTTAGTTCGGACCGATGTTAACAATCAACCTCAACCTGATATATGCACCATCTGGTCTTATACTTCGGATTATGTTACATGGACATTCACGATTCCAACTGATATCATTTGGCATGATGGGTACCCCTTAACAATAGCTGATGTATACTTCACATATTCTCTTTTATGGACTGATGATACTCTCCCAAGACGAAGCTGGTTATTTGATGATATTACCAATCTTGTAATTGTTGGTACTAATCAAATTGAAATTACATTTGGTTGGGGTCCCAAACCCGCAGACGTTCTTTTCGATTTAGCAACAACTAAAATCGTTCCTATGCATATTTGGACAGATGTAATTGATATATATAATTTCGAGAATATGGATCCTGTAGGATGTGGACCCTTCATCTTCGAAGAGTATCTAACTGGAAGTTATATCAAATTGTCAAGGTATCCGGATTATCATCTTACTGCTCCTCTAATAGCAGAAAAAATTATTACAATAAATGGTAATGAAAATCTTAGATATAGCGAACTAGTTTCTGGTAACTTGGAAGTATTAGAGAACCCAACTTTTGCCCAAGAGAATCTTGCAGCATCTAATCCTGATATTGCAAAATCATCTTACTTGAACGATTATATAATGTACCTTGGATTAAATCACCGTCGTTATCCTATGAACATTACGGAGTTTAGACAAGCTGTTCTTCATGCTATTAATCGTTCTGAAATCATCAGTGATGTTGATAATGGACGTGGGGCTATTGCACCAGCTTCTATGAGTTTACCTTATGGACCTTATTATAATCCAAGTGTGAGAGAATATCCTTATCATGTGACACTTGCCAATGTGATGCTTGATGATATAGGTTTTCTAGATAATCTTGGATCTGATGGAATCAGGGAAGATGCAAATGGAAATGATTTGTCTTTCGATCTAATAGTAAGTGCTTCTGAAACTGAATCGTTAAATACAGCAATCAAAATTGCAAGTTTCATGACTGATATTGGTATTGATATTACTGTTAAACCAGTCCTCTTTGATGTCTTATGGCACGAAGTTGGTGGAGATGGTAGTCAATTATACGACTATGAATGGTGTCTATTAGGATGGGTTGGTTTCTGGAGTGATTTCCACCCAAGCTGGGTTCAGTGGATGTTTAGCAAAAATCTTTTGTGGGGATCTGACGCTGTTAATATTCCTGGATGGAATGGTACAGCTAGAGATCTAGTTAGCGCTCTTTCAGAAGAAATCAGTGCTGAAACCGATGAAATAACTATCAAAACAAAGATAGATACAGCTCAGGGCATAATAGCACAAGAATTACCTTACTTACCAATCAGAATAAAAGGATTAGTAACGCTCTATCGAAATGATACTTTCAAAAACTGGCAAATGGGTAACGCAAAAGGACCAGATAATCTGCAAACTTGGCTGACACTTCAGTTGATAGATTTACCAGTAGTTTCTGAATTCTCTTCAATTTATCAATTTGTAGCAATATCTATAGCATTTGGTGTGTTCACTATATCTCTTAAATCAAGAAAGAAGAAATACCGATTTTGAAATTTTTCTTTTTTTTCTTTTTTCCCTAATATTTATTGTTTTAGTATGAAATATTCTTTCATGATAAGTTAGAAGAAATTATGAAAAAATATACTCGTTTGAGCAGTACTGATTAATAAAAGAAAATTAAAGAGGGTATTTTACAACCTTCTTTTAAAGAAATCGACGAAATGGTTGAAGGTTCGGATTCTCATTCCAATATCAGAAAAAGCACCATGGCCTTCATCAGCAAATTCGACATACTCGAAAGTCTTTTCTCCTTCATTTGCTTCTTTCCAGCCCATTTCTATGAGTTCATCTCTGAACTGTCTACTCTCTTCTACTGGACATCTTGGGTCATTCACTCCATGTATCATTTGAATTGGAACTTTTATATTTTCTATAAAATTCATAGCTGAACCATTTTCCCAAACTTCTTTGTTTTCATCATAAGATCCCAGATGCTGAATAAGGAAGTATTGAAAATGAGGTTTGGATTTGTCAAACATAGTCTTTAAATCAGAAATTCCTATCCATGCTGAACCAGTTTTCCAACCTTCATCTGCATATTTTGTCAATTGGATAAAAGTCATGAATCCACCATATGATCCACCAAAAACACCGATTCTATCAGAATCAACATAATCCAATTTTTCAAGATATTTTTTGGCATAAACGACATCTTTACCATCTCCTCCTCCCCAGTCTTTGAGGTTGAGTTCCATGAACTCTTTTCCGTAACCGGTACTACCTCTGATGTTCGGATTAATAATAACAAATCCTTCATGAGCAAAGACCTGAGAAAACATATCAAACATTTGGAAGTATTGACCTGTTGGTCCTCCATGAACATTGACAAGAGCTGGATATTTCTTCCCTGGTTCAAGTTTAGGTGTATAGACCGTAGCAGCTATTTCTCTTCCATCAAAAGATGGGTATTTGATATATTGTTGTTTATAGAAATCTTCAGCTTCCAAGTCAGTTTGAGGTGGAATCAAGATTTTCTCTTCGTCATTTTCTAAATCATATCTACCTAAAATCACAGGTGTCTTAGAATCCATTTTCATATATACAAGATATCTATCATTTAGACACCATCGAGTGTAGTATGTAAGCCCTCTGAACCCTAGTTCTTTAACATCTCCAGATTCAATATCATAAATAAGAGGTGTGATTTCTGCTTCGTTATTTCTTAAAACTACAAGTTTTTTGCTATCGCTTGAGAACCTGCTAGGACCTTCTTCAAATTTTCCTTCACCCAACCACTTGATTTGTTTAGTTTCAAGATTATAAAGACCAGTAATTTCAGTTCCAGTTTGATCGCTGGATATCGATAAGTATTTACCATCTTTACTTACTTGATTGAAAGAATCATTTGAGTCGTCGGAGATGTTGACTAATTTTTTAATATCACTACCATCATCTCTGATTGCCCAAACATCAGTGTTTTTCACATTGTAAGTTTCATTATAATTAAAATAAATCCAACCATTTTTTGCCCATGCAGCTAAACCCCAAACTGGTTTATCAAAGGCAGTCAGCTGAATTACTTCTTTAGTTTCGATATCTAATGTAAATAGATTCATTTGATCATGCCTGTTTGATGAGAAAAGGAGTTTCTTACCATCAGGACTAACATCTATAGGATATTCTTGAGCATCTGGTGTATCTGTAAGTTGAATGCTTTCCTTAGTCTCAGTGTTGAAAAGATAGATATTATGCTGTTCATCTCCATCTACATCGCGAGTATAAGTAATGTGAACGTCATCTTTTAACCAAATATAACCTGCTCGTATAGCCTTTGGAAGCTCTCCATCAGTAATTTGACTATACTCTAAAGTTTCTGGATCTAAAATATAAAACTCCTGTCTTTTTGTTTTATTCCAATAAAAACTAACTTTATCTTCCTTATTATTAGCTGTTATGAAAGAAAAACTAGGTATAGATGCTAGTTTCTCTAATGTGATCTCTTTAACCATAATATTTCAAACAAAATATATTGATGAGGTTAAATAATATTTCTGAATGTCAATATATATCTAATCCTCGAATATCGATTTTGGTATAACAGCTCTTACTCCTGGAGTTATGTCAACAAGTTGACTAATTCTCATATCAACTACACAACTACACAGAGCATATGCTTCTTGTCTTGTTAATCCTTTTTCTTGAACGATCCAATCAATCATGTCCCTCAAGGCAATTTTACTCGCTTCATCAGTCGTTTCTCCCCAGGCAGTAGTCATGTAATACTCTTCATTTTCGTAATGAGGTCTCTTAATTTTCTTATCCTTGTTTACAACAAATTTGATAGTTACATCAGCATCGATTTCAACTGCTGTTCCACATACTTCTCCGTCTCCTTGCACAGCGTGAACATCTCCTACCCCAAATAAAGCTCCTTGAACAAAAACTGGAAGATAAACTGTTGTTCCTGCAGTACATGCTCTGCTATCCATATTTCCCCCATATTCCAATGGAATAAGTGTTCCATGACTATGTGTTACTTCTGTGGGTGCAACAATCATCGTTCCTGGAAAGGGATCAATTGGTATTTTGACTTTATCACTGAATATTGCATACCCATCTTCTATTGGAATTATTCTTGTCCACGGTTCGGTAAATTCAGGTGCTAGAAAACCAAAATCTGGTATTATACAACATGAACCTTGTTCTGCGACATCAATATTTAGGATATGTACTTCCAATGTGTCTCCTGGCTCTGCTCCTTTAATAAAAACGGGACCTGTTGCAGGGTTGATATGTTCCATGTCAAAGTCTATTGGTAAATCCTCAGGTTTTTGGATAACTTGATTAAACGCGTCTTTGCATTCAAAAATAACTGTTTCTCCTGATTGAACTTTTAAAACAGGTGGATTTTCCTTATCTGCCTTATAAACCACATCTTTCATAGATATTCTGTGAATTTTCTCTTCAGACATTTGTTAAATCACTGAATTGAGGAGTTTTTAGATACATAAAAATATTTCCAGAATGAGATAGAAACAAAGAGAAAAATGAAGAAATGAATCAACTAAACGTTTCTTAATCCTTCATCCAATTTCTCAAGTACTGTAATTGCTTGATCTTCACTTAAACATAGAGGAGGTTGAAGACGTAGAACATTTCCATATATACCTCCAAGACCAATAATAACTCCTTCACTTTGAAGTTTGTTTACTACTTTCTTTGTTTGTTCAGGAGCTGGTTTCTTTGTATCTAAGTCTGTAACTAATTCTATGCCAATCATTAATCCTTTACCTCTGACTTCACCTATCAAAGAGTGTTTTTTCTGAAGATCTAGGAGACTATCGAAGAATACTTTTCCAATATTTGCAGAATTTTGAATTAGATTTTCATCATGCAAAATATTAATATTTTCAAGTGAAACAGCACTACAAACAGGATTCCCACCATATGTAGAAAAGAAATCTCCAGATACGACACTATTTGCAATCTTACTAGTAGCTATCACAGCCGCTATCGGCATACCTCCTCCCATTCCTTTTGCCATTGTCATGAGATCAGGATTGAGATTCCAATATTCACCTGCGAAAAATTTTCCTGTCCTTCCAAAACCTGATTGAACTTCATCTAAAATGAAGGGTATATCTCTTTCTTTGAGAATTTTAGTTAGTGTTTCAAAGTATGAATCTGGTGGAACAATTATACCACCTTCCCCAAGTATTGGCTCCATAATAAAAGCTGCTACATCTCCAGCGGTATGTCTATCTATTGTCTTTTCAATTGCAAGAGCACATTCAATTCCAAATTCATCTTCATCCAGTTTTGATCTATAACTATAAGGAACTGGTGCATGAACTATTCCTGGGGCATTAGCATATGTATCAAAACCCTTTTTGTATTTTGATTGACCTGTAAGACATAAGGAATAACCTAATCTTCCATGAAAAGAACATTCTAGAGCAATTAAAGCTCCTCCTGGTTTACCTCTAGAATATGCATATTTCTTGACTAACTTCACTGCATTTTCAACAGCTTCTGTCCCACTATTACACAAATAAGTATGTCTTAAACCAGTTGGAGTGATTTCTGCAAGTTTTTCTACTAGAAGCGTTTGTGGGATAGTGAAAAATCTACCAGAAGTATGTATTAGTTTCTTCATTTGAGTAGTAGCTGCTTGAACTAGCCTTTCATGAGCATGTCCTACATTTGAAACTGCAATTCCTGCAAAACAATCAATGTATTCCTTTCCATTTATGTCTGTTAGCACTGCTCCTTTTCCTTCTGTCAATACTATAGGTACTCTTGTATAACCTTGAACAAAAAACTCTTTATCTTTCTTCATTAATTCTTCTGAATTCATATTTTTCACCTGATACTTCAAATCAAATTAAATAACTCTTGATATTTTTCTTTGAATTGCTCAAAAACATAAGAAACTTCTCCAATAAAGCTTATTTTTTCAGCAGAATCGGAGTAAAATGACATAATCTTCGTTAGATAATTCTTCAAACTATTAATTACTTCAAGTTCATCAATTTCGTTAATCTCTTCCTTAACGAATATATATCTTGATTTTTCTAAACCTTCTATTGGTTCAAGAATCATCTCTGTTGTATTTTCTCTTCTAATCCTCTTCAATCGTTTTAGATTTTTAGCAGATAATTGAAATAATTTGCTAAAAACCTCATTATTATTCTCATTATTGATGTTCTTTTGCATGGTCTGAACGAATTCGAGCAAAACTTCTTCTTGATTGAGAGCAAATTTTATTGTGGCACCTAAAGTTTCTAAACTCATTTTTATCACTTTTCTTCCATATTTTCTTTTATTCAAACCATCTTGTAATTACAACCTTGTCTTCTGTAAAGAAGTCTATTCCACTTTTTCCTTGACCATGAAGATCTCCCAAAAAACTATCTTTCATTCCGGAGAATGGAAAAGAGATCGGAAGAGCACACGTCTGAACTCCAGTCACGTGAAACGATCT
>BPTK01000111.1 GCA_023705905.1 Candidatus Heimdallarchaeota archaeon | reverse complement strand
TCAGCTCGTACAAATGAAATGTATCCAGCATGATCAAGATGAGGATGAGACAAAATTATTCCATCATATTCTGGGTCAGGTTTACTAGTCCTATAACGATTTTCGTAATCAGCTCGATAAAGCCCCTCTAAATCTGGTAATAAACCCAGTTTGATAAAATCGTTAATGTAACTCCATTTTCTAGGTTGTAAATATGGTGTAAAGTAACTACCTAATCTACCAAAACTCATCCCAAAATCTAAGAAAACTTTCGTATCTTGATCTTCGAGAAGGATCTTATTCCCCCCAATTTCACCCGCTGCTCCATGTAAAGTTATACTAGTCATTACAATATAATATAGAATATACTATAAAAAATATACTGAGAATAAATTATTGGATGAATTATTCACTCAAGAAGACACGTCTCTACCATTATGTCAGTAAAAAAAGATGATAGTAAGAACATAGTATTATCTGATTAAAAGAAACAAAAAAGAGTGAATTAAAAACAAAATGAAAAAACAAGTAGAGGAGGAAAAAAGAGAGATTATTGATCCACGCAAATCATTGTCATTGTAGAACGAACTTTCTCCAACACTCTAAGATTCTCTGTAACAATCTTCTTTAATGAGTCAGTGTCTTCAGCTTCAATTTTTGCTATTAAATCGTAAACCCCGTATACAATGTGCACTTCGGATACGTTGGGCATTTCTTTAAGCTGAGACATTACACTACTTTCTTCTCCAATTTCACAATTAATCAATATATAGGCAGATGCCATCTTTTCTTTCACCAAGAACAACTGGAATCTCATAGTTTAAGAAATTTTCCCCTCAACAATTAGTAATACTGTTTCGCAACAATCATTTTCTAGATACGTTTATATTTATCTTAGAAGTACCAAAACTTGAAATTCACTTATATTTTAGCATCAAAAGTATCCAAAAAAAGTAGCTATCATAGCAATAGAAAATAGATTAAAAATTATTTACGAAAAAAATCAAATCATAAAAAAACAAATAAGTGTGAAATAATATCTTAAAAATATCAAACAACTTAATGGCAAATGGTGACAGTTATGTATAATAAGAAATTAATTCGCGGGATAGTAAGTACTCTGATTTTACTAAGTTTAATCACAAGTAACACAGAAGCATCTCTTTTAGTAAATGTTGGAGTTAGTATAGGGGATGTTTTTGACTATAAGTACACAGAAGTTCATTTTCAAATGAAACATAATGGAACAACCTATGTAGATTATCAGGGAGAAGATATTGTAGGAAAAACAATCAATGTAACAGTTGACGATTATGATATAGCAACTGAATCTGGATTTATTGGATTTTATTATGATAGAGTGAAATTTAATCAAACTGAAAGATTTGATGAAGAAGAGAGAGAGACTCAAACGTATTTAGATCAGTGGTTTGATTTCTACTTCTTGACTGAAATGTCATATAATAGTACAGCTATCAATTTTGATCCAGAAGAGTATGAGTTTCATCCACCTAATCCTGATGCAATTTACAATTATACATCCCTAATAGGGATGCCTATTTTCGCTACTACCAATACATCGTTCTACCAAGATTTGAATGATAATGGCCTACCTGAAACTGAGTATCCTTATCTATCAAAAAGTGAACCAATTAAATCTACTAAAACAAACCAAGTCTCTTTCGAAGACAATATATTTGCTGTAAATGTAACTAATGAAGACACCATTAGCGGAGTTACTGTAGCAGAAGAAAATTGGAGTATACATGGTCTCTTAAGATATGATGTAACAGTTGATGCAGAATTAGGTTTGGTGAATGCATTCAAGTATTCCATAAATTATGAAGCATCTGTGGGGTTAGATCACACTGAAATTGTAACAATTATTGCCTTTGCAAAAATAGTAGAAAATACCTACTCAATAGATTTCAGTTTATCTGCGCCTTTACTTCTGATAACTTCATTAATAGCTTTTACAGTACTGAAAAGAAGAACAAAGAAAAAATAGTTTTTTCTTATTCTTTCCTTGCAATTATCATAAAACGAGGGCTTTTAACTTCAATATAGCCTTCATCAATTATTTTTTCATGTAAAGTGAATAGCTTATCTTGGTAATTTTCTATCGTAAAGTTAGGAATAGCCCACGGAACTATTTTTATGTAAAAAACGACAGCACCTATATCGAAGAATCTAGTAAGCTTTGTTCCCACTAATTTCTCTTCTAGTGTAAAACCTACTGCTTCTAGATCTTTTGAAGCGACACCCAAATCCCATAGGTCTAAGTCATAAGGGGCACCTAAAAAATCTGCAAGTTCCTTATCATTGTTGCTATCTACCTGCTTCGTGATGAATTCCCCACCGTTTTTCAAAACTCTAAATACTTCTGATGCATCATAATACTCGTGCTGGTTAATAATCAATTCAAATTCTTCATCCTTGAAAGGGAGAGAACCATCTCCACAGATCTTAACAACTTTAACACCTAAAGGTTCTAACCGCTTCTTTGCGACAGGAACGTTAGGTCCAAAAGCTTCTGTAGCACAAGTATATTTGGGGAAAGGTTGAAAGTTATTAGCAAGAAATTCTCCACCCCCAGTCCCCATATCTAAAAGAGAGTCTACTTTGATTAATCTAGGTAAAATTTTGCTGGAATAACTCCAAGGCAAAGGAGAGGATACCATACGATCTCTAATATGTGAAAAATCCCAACCAGAGAAAGGATGTTCATACTCTTGAATTAAAAAATCAAAGAGCTCTTCTTTGCTAAGCATTAAGCGTTTTTCATTATTATTAATAAAACATTTTAGGTGAGAATATGCGATGTTGCTTCAAGCATATTTACATAAAATTTGATTTTCCTTAAAGTGTCATCCACGAGGACCTATACCCCATTAAACCGTGTAAGGCAGTGTAAGTTTTCGCAAAAAAGTTATAAAGTAAACATACTTATTTTTCGGGTATGAAATTTACTTATCTACCTAAAAACAAGCTTTTGGTACTATTTCTTAGTCTTTTCTTAACGACTTCACTTTTTATAGGAATACTAACTGATGTTAGCGCTACAGGTACCCCCTCGTTAATATCTCCGTCTAATGGTGCTTTACTTAATGACAATACTCCTACAGTAAGCTGGACGGCAGTCATAAAAGCTACGCAATATCGGCTACAATTATCTCAGAAAAGTGATTTTGGTGTAATTTTCGGAGGAGATGTTTACACTGCATCAACTACATTCGTTTGTCCTTTCCCATTACCTGATACATTCTATTATTGGCGAGTAAGTGCATATTCTAGCCTTGATGGAGGATGGAGCGCCTGGTCGTCTGTAAGGATGTTCACAATCGACACCACTGCTCCAGCTGCACCAACGTTATATCAACCTTATGGAGACATAAATGACAATACACCCCTCCTGAACTGGTATTCTGTTTCAGGAGCTAATCTCTATAATGTAAGACTGGACAATAATTTTGATATGTCCTCACCTATACTTGACACTACTACTACTGATACGCATTATTATGTTGTGTCAAGTTTAGCAAACGGTGATTATTACTGGAACGTAAAAGCGAGAGATGCAGCAGGAAATTGGGGATCAGTATCAAGTACGTGGAATTTTGAAGTAGATACAGTAGCTCCAGCTGCAACAACATTAATTGCACCAGTCAATGGCTACACATCGAATCTAGTAATTTTAGAATGTGCAGCAGCTGCAGGAGCGGATTTATATTTGTTTCAAATTGCTACCGATTCAGGTTTTACAAATTTAGTACATTATTTTGGAACATCTCAAAGAACTCATACAGTAGACGAAAATGATGGAACTTATTATTGGAGAGTGAGAACAGAGGACTTTGCAGGTAATTTTGCCTACAGTGGATCAAGAATGTTTACCATAGATAGGACAGGACCAAATGCACCAAGTTTGTATACTCCAACTAACAACTACTATCTTGCAGATAGCACACCATATTTGAATTGGTTTGATTCTATGGGAGCAGTTGGGTATCAAGTAATGGTAGATACAACAGACCAGTTTTCTTCACCAGATATTGATGTAGAAACAGTGGACTCTATCTATCTAGCCTCTACTTTGGCAGATAACAGGTATTATTGGAGAGCAAGAGCAGAGGATTATCTAGGAAATTGGGGAGCTTGGAGTACAACATGGTCTTTCGTAATAGATACAACAGCTCCATTGGCACCTGTTTTATTAAATCCTGAAGATAGTATTGAAACAAATGATGATACACCACTTCTTGATTGGCTTGAGGTTGCAGAGCCTGCAACATATCACGTACAGGTAGACACCTCCAATTCTTTCCCATCTCCAACTATTGACCTGGAAGACATAGCTACTTCATTCTATCAAATTGCTTCAAGTTACTCAGATGGAGTTTACTATTGGAGGGTGAGAGCTGAAGACACTTTAGGGAATATAGGAGTATGGAGTGAAATAAGATCATATACAATAGACACTGTTGGACCAGTAGCACCAATTTTAGTTTCACCTGGGCAAGATACAACTCTAACAGACAGGAATCCATTGATTTTATGGAATTCAGTAGCTGATGGTGTTGAATATCAATTACAGGTGGATAATGTGGTTACTTTTGTTTCTCTAGAAGAAGACATTACAACGTCAAACACATTTCATACTGTTCTTAGTGACCTTTCAGATGGAACATATTTCTGGAGAATACGAGCGAAAGATACAGCAGATAATTGGGGAGCTTGGAGTAGTATCTGGTCCTTCAGCGTGGACTTAGAAGGTCCGATAGCACCAACATTAAGCACACCTTCTGATTCAGCTTTTATTGGTGATAATACACCTTTTCTAGAATGGGTTTCAGTAGGAGACGCAACGGAATATGAGATTGAGTTAGCATCTACAGATCTTTTTGGACCTTCAGTGATTTTCTCAATTACAACCCCTAATAGCTACTATACTATATTCTTTACACTTGATGAAGATATCCACTACTGGAGGGTGCGCGCCAAAGATGCAGTGGGTAACTGGGGTGACTGGAGTGCGGTGTGGTCTTTTACAGTAGATATTGTTGACCCGTCTATTAGTAGTCCAGATGATATTGTATATGTAGTTGGAACTACTGGGAATAATTTTACATGGGAACCGATTGATGATAATCCAAGTAGCTATATTTTATATCTAAATGATGTAATATTATCTTCTGGGATATGGAATACATCAGGTGAGGAAATTTTCATGAATGTAGATGGATTCGGAGTAGGCATTTACAACTTCACGCTCTATTTTGAAGATGTTGCTGGAAATAGCTGCACAGACACAGTAATGGTAACTGTAACCGAAGTGATACCAGAGTACAATTTGATGTTACCCTTAATTCTTCTACCGGTTATTTTCTTAGGATGTATTTTGATTCAGAAACGGAGATTTGGAAAATGAAAATGATGTGTTCATATAGAAAGAGTCTATTGATTCTTTTCATCAGCCTTTTCTTAACAACCTCTCTTTTTGCAGGATCGTTAATGGACGTAAGAGCAACCATAGCCCCTGTGCTTCAATCTCCATCCAACGGTGCGCTCCTTACTGATAATACGCCCACCGCAAGCTGGACACCAGTTACAATGGCAACAGAGTATCACATACAAATTGCATTGAAAGATGATTTTAGTTCGATTTTAGGAGAAGATTACACAACAGTGACATTTTACACTGCTTCCCCTTCATTACCTGATGGTCTCTATTATTGGCGAGTGAGAGCCAATGCGCCCAGTACAGGAGGGTGGAGTGGTTGGTCCACTGTTTGGTCTTTTACGATAGATACAGTTGCGCCTGCAGCTCCAAATGTGATTACACCTGAACATTATGGTTACATTAATTATGATACTCCATACGTGGAATGGGTAAGAGATTTAAGCGCATTAAAATATAGAGTAGAATTTGATGATACTTGGGATTATTCATCTCCATTAAATACAAAGAACACATATAATTGGGATTATACATACCCTACAGCATTAGCTGATGGAAGATATTATGTGAGAGTCCGATCTGAAGACTCAGCAGGAAATATTGGTCCATGGACTGAAGTACCATTTGATATTGACACTGTACCACCACTTGCACCTGTTCTAAGTAATCCCACTGAAGGTGCAGTAATAACAAGTGCAACATATACGTTTGAATGGATAAAAGATACCGGATGCTATTTCTGGTATCTTGAGTTCTCAAGAGTAAGTGATTTCTCAACCACTACCTATACGGTCGGAACAAGTAGTCCTGATGATTACACATGTACACCAGGTACTAGTAATGGAGTTTATTATTGGAGAGTAAGGCAAAAAGATCAGGC
Source organism: Candidatus Heimdallarchaeota archaeon (assembly GCA_023705905.1). Classification (GTDB taxonomy): domain Archaea; phylum Asgardarchaeota; class Heimdallarchaeia; order Heimdallarchaeales; family Heimdallarchaeaceae; genus UBA460. The sequence continues at coordinate 5,969 of BPTK01000111.1, read as the reverse complement.
CGAAAACCTAAGTCCATGGAGTGCTATAGGTTCTTATACGCTGGATACAGTTGGTCCGTCTGCACCAGGATTAGTAGCACCTAGTAACCTATTTTACACAGCTGACACAACACCATACTTGGATTGGAATAGCGGTGGAGATGCAGTTGAATATCAAGTGATGTTGGATACAATAGATACTTTTCCATCGCCTGACATTGATATTACAACTTCAAATACATATTATACCACTTCAACTCTTTCTGAAGGAACATATTATTGGAGAGTAAGAGGAAAAGATCCTTATGGAAATTGGGGAGGATGGAGCTCAGTGTACTCATTTACAGTAGATACAACCAATCCTTCTGCTCCTGCTTTAATAACCCCCGAAAATAATCTGGAAATCAATGACAATACACCTTACTTCGATTGGTTGGATGTTGGTGAAACAGCTAGTTATCACATTCAGATAGATACTTCAGATTCTTTTCCATCTCCAACAATAGATGTAGGAGGATTAGGAGATTCTTACTATCAGATATTATCTAGTCTTACAGACGATGTTTACTATTGGAGAGTAAGAGCTGTGGACCTTGCAAGTAATGTTGGAGATTGGAGTGCTATAAGATCATTCATAATTGACACTGTAGGACCTAATGCACCTTTGTTAGTTTCCCCAGATGATGCAGAGATATTAACGGATACGACACCATTACTACTTTGGAATTCAGTTACAGATGGAGAGGAATATCAATTACAATTAGATACAGCTGGAACATTTGTTTCGTTTGAGTACAATATAACCACAACAAATACTTTCTACGCCATTCCAGTGGATCTATCTGATGGAACATATTATTGGCGAATAAGAGCAAGAGATACAGCTGCAAATTGGGGAAGTTGGAGTACAATATGGTCATTCACAATAGATTTGGAAGGACCCGATGCTCCAGTCTTAAACACTCCTTCTAATGCTGGCATTATCGATGATGATACGCCATATCTTGAATGGATAGCTGTTGGCGATGTAGTAGAGTATGAAATTGAGTTAGCATCAACAGCTGTTTTTGGTGGAACATTGCTGTTCTCAACAACAATCTCAGATAACAATTATACAATATTCTTCACACTTAGTGATGATGTTTATTACTGGAGAGTACGTGCTAAGGATGCAGCAGAAAATTGGGGTAATTGGAGTGAAGTGTGGTCATTTAAAGTTGATACTGTTGGTCCATATGTTGTCAGTCCTGAAGATATTGAATATGAAATAGGAATGACTGGTAATAATTTCAGCTGGTATCCACAGGATGATAATCCAAGCAGTTATATTGTATATCTAGAAGGAGTAGTACTATTTTCTGGAATATGGAACACATCGGGAGAAGAAATTTTCATAGACGTAGATGGATTTGGAATCGGCACCTACAACTTCACACTCTACTTTGAAGATGCTACTGGAAAAAGCAATATAGACACAGTATTTGTTACAGTAACTGAAGTTGTGATATCAGAGTTCAGTTTAACAGTACCTCTCATTCTTTTACCATTCATTTTCATCGGTATTCTAATAATTCGAAAACGAAGAAAGTAGTTCTCCGTTTTTCTCCTTTTTTTCTTAAGTTCAAAATTTATTTGTGAGCATTTAAATAACTAAATAACTAAGTAAACATAGATAAAAATGTTGAGAGGTTGTAAAATAAAAGGAAGGGGAGGAATTGCATTTTTAATAGCTTTAATTGTTCTTACGAGTACCGTTTCTAATACCAGTAATGCTCAATTGGATACACCATGGGATGTTTCTAGGGAAGCATATGTATACAATTACAAGCAAACTAGGAAAACCTTCGATATTGAAGGAACTTCTGAAGATAAAACTTACATTGATGAAAAAACTGTTGAAATGTGGGAAGTCAATTCTACTGGAAATGAAATTACTTTTCGAACAAACAACCTAGTACTATTCTTAGGTTGTGTTCATTGCGAATCACCAGAGTGTTATGAAGAATATAGAGAAGCTTTTCAGTATAATGAAACGGATGATAGTTTGACTGTGACCTTTCTATATGATAAAGTAGAAGGTAAGTTAGGATTTATCGACCCAATTTTAGGTACATTCTTTGGTTTCACCATGGATACTCCACTGGATCCAGTCGAGCTCCCTGGTTATTGCATAGGTTTGTGGGAAGGTAGGGGATTTGTTTTTCTACCTGTTTTGGATTCTGATTTTAGTTTCGTAACAGATTTTCAAAATTATGAGTCTTCTTATGAAGAATTTAACATTCAAATTGATGATACTTTTACTTTTGATGGGAAAAAATTTGAAGGATATTCATATGAAATTGAATATACATTTATTGATGATATAGGTGGAAGAAAGTGGGTACATTATTACAAGTACAGTTATAATACAAAAGGTATACTCTACACTCACTACGCTGAAACAGATTTTTACAGAACAGTAGAAGAGAATCTAGAAAAAAGTAGTCATATAGAACTGAAATATGATATTGATTCAATTGATGAAAATCTGATTGTAGGAGTTAATTGGCCACTGAGTTTATTCGGGTTTGTAATAATTATTGCAATATGGAAAAAGAAAAATCGAAAAAACAGATTCGAATCTGTTACAAAAAATTAATTTGAGACCATTGACTCACTAATTTGTTATTCCTGTTGTTGTCATATCGATTACAGTATGATGCTACCGCTGCTTTTGCTCCCAACAATTTTCATAAAAGTTATAATAATAAGCAATCGGAGAAACTAATTCTCCTTTTTTCTCCTTCTCATTTTTTTCAATAAATCTCAATAAAATCAGAGGATTTTTTTTAAAAAGAATATCAATTTCCTTTGCTTTAATAAGTACAAAATTAAAGATTCGTTTTCTGTGTAACCATGATTAGATTTTTCCGTTATAACGTTAAAATCTTTTTCGTAGACCGCTGCTAGAGCTCAAAGCTCCATCTACGGGGATAAATCACATATCCTCCTACCCCGCCCACAGTACGCTTAGGCACTGCTTGCGGATCGCCTAACAGCATAATGTTATACGCACCATTAACATCAGCATTGATAAGTTGACCAGTGGTTGTACGAAACATCCCTCGATGTGTCCTCTTTCCTTTATACTTTTTTCTTCGTTTAGGATACTCGTTGTCTAAGAAACTGCATTTAGAGGTGTAATCTTCTTCTAACTGGACAACAAAGATTCCTCGTTCCTCTCCTTTATACTTTAGATGGTGGATGAGGTTGTCAAAGGGAATGAGGACGAACATTTGGGTGGTTTTCTTACGCAGCCTAAGTTGTTGTTTCCACCCAGGATTATAACCTATGTACACTCTCGTTATCCCCGTCTGTTCCCAATGGTCGACAAATCTCTTGGTGATCTGGTGTACCCAGTTGTTAAGCTTTCTTCGCTTCGTTTCGCGTAACTTATGGAACTTTTTCCCATACACTAATTTGTTTTTTAGCTTCAATTGTTGTCGTTGTTGTTTTGCATACTTTTGCTGTAACTTTTTGACTTCTTTCAGATAGTAGTGACAGATGGATTTCACTCCTTTCCCCTCATCCTTGACAACAATGGGGCTATTACCCAAATTGTCCACATAAGTGAGGAGGTTCACTGTCCCTAAATCTATCGCCCCCACCTTCTTCCCCTTCATATCCATGTCAGGGACAAGTTTAGTATAGACTATTTCAACTTTATAATTGAACGGTTGCGGAATAATTCTTACTTCCCTGAGTTTAGCATGATCAGGTAAACGGGTTTTGATACTGAAGAGCACTTTCTGAGGTAACTGGACACGATTGTTTTTTATTTTTGCCTGCTGGTTACTAAAGATTGCTACTTGTTGTCCATTCTTCTTCTTGTAACGAGGTTGGTTGGGGGGACCGTAGAACGCTTTGGGGTTCTGATGGAAGGCTTTTGTAGCTTTCGTGTAACTCTTCCAGTTGCGGGAAAGAAGGATGAGGGTGTGTTGTGCAGTATGAGCAGGGAGCACACGGTAACATTGCTCGTGTTTGAGTTTCCTATCTAATTGTTGATACGAAAGATATTTCTTGGTTTGCGAGTAATGTTGGTTGAACAGGAACATTGCTTGATTATAGAGATTCTTAGTCTGATAACACAGTTGCTGCAGAGCTGGATGGGTTGATGTTTCCATGATTTCTGTCCTCCAGACCTCTTGTGCCATATGTACCAATACTCTTACTGTATTTCCCTATATAAGCCCAGAAAATACCCACAGATAACGGTATAACGGGAAAACAGTAATCATAACACCATTTTGTGAATTAAGAGATCCAACGAGAAATATTTGTAGAAAAAGATTGTTCATTGTAGATGGAGTTTCTGGTTTATCTTATGATAAAGTTTGGGAACAATTTGCATAAGAGTCTGTTTATTCAGAATGTTTTCAGCTTCACTTTTCTTGAGGATTTTATCCAGGAGATTGTAGTAGGGTACTGGGTTGACTCCCTTTGGAACTAGTAAACCAAGTGCAGCATATGTACTATCCTTGAAAGAATTTTCTTCAAAGCAAGGAATTATTCTGGTCACACATATCGCTTGGTACTCACCTATTATTGTAATCACCATATCTCCATCTTCACAAGCCATCGGCATGCTCTTCAAACATAAATCGTGGTTGATAGAATCACTTAGTTGTATATTAGGATAAAAGCAAAGTAACTCATTACCCATATCAGTTAAACCTGTTAAAAATGCAGCTCTAACTTGATGATCGTTAGTTTTTATGTCAGCTGAACCCATGAATTATCCCCTTAGAAGTTAGTGTCAAGCGAGGTGATTCGATTAATAAGGTTTGCTTAATGAACCTAGAAATAAAAGTAAGAAGAGACTACTTGTTCTCCTCAATTGCTGCTAGAATTACTTGAACAGCTCTTTGACGAATATTCAACATCTGTTCCTTAACCTCACTCAAAGGTTTCTTAGATCTGAGTTGAGATATTAGTCCATCTATCTCACCGTAGAAGAATTCACTGTAGGCTAGTAAATAGTTTCCATAATCTGATTGTGTGATAATTATTATAGATAGATTTTCGAATCCTCCTCTAGCCTTCTCATCTTCAAGTTGTATTGCATGAACAAATCCTACTAAACCTTCATTTGGGAGGTTGATGGCACTTGTTGTTCTTCCTTGATGCACATCTTCAAAACCTAAGGTGGAGTATGCTTGGTCACATAATTTTAAGAGAAAGTTTTCTGTACCAACTGCTAGCCTTCCACTAAAATCATAATCAAAAGAATGCTCACTAATAAGAAGTATAGGACCTTTTTTCTGATCAAATATACTGAGAATTACACCAGGACATAACTCGTTTAATCTCATGATAAGATCTTGAGAGGAAATTTTGCTAAGATATCTATCGAATGGTTTTCTTTTTGATGTTTTGTAAACAATAAAAGCTACGAGTATCAAAAGAATAATACTAACCCCAATTATGGAATAAAGTATTGCAGGTGACAAACCAGCTTTTATGACATTCACAATTTGGTCATATTTCAAGAAAACATCATCTAAAGTATCAGATCCTTTGAAAAAGGCTTCGATTTCTATATGATCAATGTCCTCGGATAACAGAAGACTAACTGATGCAATTCCTTCATTATTTGTTGTATCGTTCAGAATTATAAAATCATCCCATCCTCCTGTTGCAGCTAGTACATTTCTAACATTTGTTTTAAAATAGAAAGAGATGATAAAGGAAATCTCCATACCAGCTACCGGTGTTTCATCTAGATGTGAAAGATTTCCAGTGATAGCAACATGAGTTCCTTGAATAATTTCTGAATCAGAGACACTAATTACAAGTGAAAGAGGAATAGGTAGAATCTCTATATTGAAAGTATAACTATCATTTGTACTTCCAAAATGAAAGTCTGATTCTACAAAGATATTTAGAGTGAAATTACCTTTAATTGTTGTTGATTCAGAAGGATATAAGAATTGATAAACGTAATCACAGAT
>BPTK01000110.1 GCA_023705905.1 Candidatus Heimdallarchaeota archaeon | reverse complement strand
AAGTATATTTCTTTTCTATTTCAACTACTGGAGCATAGATATCAGACATTCTTAATTCATCTAGACCTATTACATTCTTCTTCACATTGTTGTACCTCGCAACAATAGTGTTACTTTCTGAAGTAACATCGCCTAAAGTTTCTACGATTTTATCACTTATCTCATTATCAAAATTTCTTCTTGAAATGGATTTTTCATAGTTCTTTCTTTTTGTTTCAAGATCCCAATCTTTCAAGACATTATTGTAAATATGAGTGAAAATTAGTTCATTTTCTTTAAATTTAGAGACAAATGTTTGAAGAGCTCGATATCTAACATCTTTGTCTTTATGATACATGAAAGCAAAGAGTTCAGAACCAGTCATTTCTTTCTTCTTCCCTTCTACTTCGAATTCATACATAAATCCGCTTTCTATTTCATCGTAAAGTTTTGTGAAACCTCCACTTCCTGTCAGATCTTTCATCATTATAATTTGCTCTTCTTTTTCAGAGAGCTGATGATTCTTCTTTAATCTATTGAATTCTAAAGCGTGGTGATAATTGGATAATTCTGGTGAGTTTAAGAATTCTTGGTATTTCTCTTCTGAGATCATATTAAGTTCTAGATCAAAAAAGATGACTGTTTCTCTTATTTTAACTGAGAATTCTTCTATTTTTGCTTTTAATTCTTTTACTTTGTCATTTAGAGAAGTAGTCGAGTAAATTAATCCTGAGAATAAGCTTAGATAGAACATTCTCTCATATATTTCTTCTAATGCTATATACCATTCTTTCAATTGAGCTGGTTTAAGGGAAACATCTACAAGATTATCTTTTACTTCAGAACTGAATTTTTTAGCAAGTTTTTCTATATTATCCATATCTTCTATGATTTTGGGGTCATCAATTCCTTTGTATAAATTAGATAAATCCCATTCAGTAATTTGTTTAGACATGAATTACGTAGAATTAGTTGATTTAAGAATTTTAAGTTTAAGCATAAAAAGAGAAGAAGAAAAGAAAGGAGTTAGGAAGTTGCTGCTGTTATATTAATATTCTCTAGCAAAACTGCAGGTATAAATGTTGGAGTACTGACTTCCCAGCTTTTTATTTGTTTTATATCCTTGCCCATTGCTTTAATATTTCCGAAAATGTTAAACATTGTATCACTTATTCTTAACTCTCTAACAGGTTTAGAAATTTCTCCGTTTTCGATTAAGAACATTCCATCTCTTGGAATTGTTGAGAATATCCCATCTGCATAATTAGTAAATCTTGTGTACCAATTATTAGTTAGGTAAATTGTTGGTTTATCTTTGGATATTTCCATTAATTCTTCAAATGAGTGATCTCCAGGTTCAAAGAATATATTGGTATTTTGTGGGTATACAAGTCCAGCATTTCCTGTACTTACTGTTCCAGCTTTTCTAGCTGTCGATGTGTTATGTATGAAACCTTTCAAAATACCCTTCTCAACCAGAACATTCCTTCCTGTAGGATGTCCTTCATCATCAAAAGATTTTGATCCTAATCCATTTGGTAATAGAGCATCATCATAAACTGATATGAATTCAGGACCAATTTGCTCTCCAATCTTGTCCTTTAGCCAGGATAATCCTATCTCTACAGAAAATGGATTAGCAGCTGCAGGTGTAGCTGCAACAATGTCACCAGCCACCTTCGGAGCTAGAATAACGTTGTATTTTCCTGGTGAACCGTTTATTCCTCCAACTGCCATTTTAGCAATCCTACCAGCTTTTTTTCCTGCCTCTTCTAAATCAATCCTTGAAGATAATCTTCCAACATCGATTTCTGCACCTGAGCTAGTATCATCAATGAATGAACGTATAGTGTATTCATATTTGGTTGAATGTGCTTTTGCTCTGGCTCCTCTTGAGGAAATTAGTTGAACTTTTATTGCATCCCAATAAAGTACTCCTGCAGATCTTTTCGCTCCTTCTTCTTGAGCAGCATTGATTGACGCAGTCACTTTATCTAGAGCTTGTTCGTGGAAATCTATTAGGTCAGGATCGCTTAATTCATCAATAAATGGATAACTAAACGGGCCATCAGATATTCCCATATAATTTTGGTTTGGAGGTAATGAAGTGACAAGTTTATCTAGAGAATCGAGTGATGATAAAATTGTTTCAGATGTTAGATCTTGAAGTTCTACAGCAACAGTTTTTTGATTTTTAACTGCAAAGATTCCTAAATCCATAGAAGCCCAATTTTTGACAATTGTTATTTGGTTATCAGCAAACCTAATTTGTGATTTGTTGCTTCTTTCTGTCTGTAAAATGTAATCTTCAAAACTTAACTCTTGTAGTTTCTTAATTGTTAAATCTATAACATTTTCAGTATCTAGTTTATCTACCATTACTTTCACCTAACCTCCACATTACGGATACGCATGAAAGACCCACCATGATAAACGGGTGCTCCTTGCATCGGATCGCCTTTTCCACAAGTAGCTGCATCAAATTCTAGCAGACTTTTCTTTGCTACGGCATCAACTGAGCCCCATAGTTTGGGTGTTGTAGTTTCAACTACAGGTCTCCTAACCATGTGTTTAACTTCACCATTCTCTATTAGATACGCTTCTAATCCTACATACTTGGATTGATATCGTCTGTCATCAATATTCCACTCAGTAAAATTATGCATCAAGATACCAAGTTTAACGTCCTCTATCATTTCCTCTAATTCGAAATCACCGGGGGCTAAATATGTATTAGCCATCCGAGGTATAGGTTCACGGTTATATCCTATTGCACGAGCTGCTGCTGTACTCTTTGTTTGCATGAAAGCAGCAGATTCTCTGTTATGCAACATATCTTGGAATATACCTTCTTTTAAGAGATATCTAGGTCCAGCTTTTATTCCTTCATCATCATATTGATAATAACCATACGAACCTACCAACGTAGGATCATCTATTATTGTAACTTTGTCAGAACCTATTTTTTCACCAATCATGTCTTGTTTGAGATAACTTTCCCCTGCTTGAGCACCTTCCCTTCCTAATATCCGATCTCCTTCTGAAGGATGCCCTTGATTCTCATGACACATAATACCGATAACATTAGGTCCAACTACATAATCTATTGTTCCTTTTGGAGCTTCCTTTGCTTCAGTAACTATTTTACCCAATGTTGTAACTTCTTTCTCTATATGATCTTCAATTTTCCAGAAATCTAATGCTTCATACCCACCAGCTTTTCCTTTTTGTATCATTAACTGCTCTTTCGAGCCTGTAGTGGGGTTTACTGCTACAATCAATCCAAAGAGTTGTAAAAGGTCAGTTTCACACTCTATCCTTGCTCCTTCATTGGTTATAATCAATTTCTTCTCTGTTTGGTCAATCATTTGAAAGAAACGGAAAGGTACAATCGCACCAGTTTCTACTTCAGCAGCTATTTTGTCTAGATTGATTAATCTACTAATTTTCTCTTCAGGAGATAATTCTAAAGGTCTTTTTCCACTTTGACCAACAGCTTGGTAGGTTGCTATGTGAATTTCCTCTTCGCTAAAAGCTATTTTATTTGTTCGCTTATCTCCGCTAGCTTCAGCCATTTTAGTTGCAAAAGAAACGGCTATATTCATCTCGTCTTTAGTCATCTCGTTAAAACTTGCGAAACCTACTCCACCATCTTTCAGAACTCTTATTCCGATACCTTTGCTTCTAAAAATAGCTCCAAGTTCAGGAACACCACTCTTCAGAATACTAGTGTTGCTTTTCAAATCAACTAAGCGTGCTTCAATATACTCAGCACCAAGTTTCTCTCCCTTCTCAATTGCTTTTTCAACCAGATCAATTGGTTCTGCAGTCATATTCAGAAGATATAATTAGAATTATTTAAACATATTCTCTCAACGATGAAAACGAAGTAAGATAGTGTATACTATTATTTCAGAGAATCTAAATCTATTTGGTACTCTACAAATTCCTTAACTAAATTTGCGACATCCCTACCATTTTCAAGTAGTATGTCATGTCCAGAATCAGGTAGTATCACTAATCTAGAGCTAGGTATAAGTTCTCGTAATTTCTTTGAATCTTTAACAGAAGTAAATTGATCTTTTTCCCCTACCATAAGTAGAACAGGAATTTCTAAATTCTTTAATTCTTCATCTTTTTTCCATGCATAAACTGTATTTAGTAAACTTTGTCGGAAAACATGATATGGCATACTCTTCCTTTGTTCTCTGATGATATTGAGATACTTTGGATGTACTGAATTTGATTCAAGAAGATTCATCCCAAGATGTAAAAGAAGATTTTTCACTTTTTCATCCATTCTGGGAACCATTAAGGGAATCAATCGTGGAATGGGTTCTCTGAAATTAGATGCACTAGATATCACAACTGCTGCCTTCACTCTTTCAATATTTAGACAAAGATAGTTTTGAATTACTGCAGAACCCATGGAATGCCCAATTAGGATCAAGTTTTTTGGATTGAAATGATCCACGATTTGTGCTAACTCCTCGGTAAATAATCCCAGATCATAAGTATCTAGCTCAATATCTGAAAAACCATGCCTTTTCATATCATAAGCTATTATTCTGAAATAAGGACCTAATAATTTTAGCAGATAACTGTATATTATACTGCTTGATCCCCAGCCATGTGCGCAAATAAGAGTATAATCATATTTTGGATTTTCGTTTATATCTATGTAACTGACATTATACCATGAACCACTTCTGCGAATCCTTAATTTAGCTCTTTTTTCTAAAAATGGGTCTACCATTACTAAATCCTCTGCTTCCAATTTAGACGTTTTATTTAGTGATAGCATATGGCTCAACTATTAATTAGTAATTGAACGTTTATAAAACTAATCAATTAACAATTAAAAAGCTTAAAAGTGCAATGTGTAAAGATTAACACAAATGTGAAAAAAGAGAGATTAGAGTGATTTTTCAAAGAAATTTGCTAGCATTTTTAACAAAGTTTTTTGGTTCCTAACTTTTACGATCCCATGCCCTTCATCTTCGAAAATATACTCTTCATATTCAATTTTATGTTCTTCCAGTTTCTTTCTAACTTCTTCAACATTTTTTGGTGATACATTAGGATCTCTTCCTCCTTGTATTAGGAGTAATTTACCCTGAATATCTTGAACAAAATTGATAGGTGAACGTTCAAAGTAAATGTCTGGTACTTCTGTTGGAGTGCCACCCATCATTTCAGCTGAAAGAGGTCTTAAATCAGGTCTTGTAGTGTTGTAATCAATTACAAGATCAGTCATACCACAAATTGGTGCCGAAGCTGCTAAGATATCAATTGGTACCTTTGTTATCCCGAACCAAGCTGAATATCCTCCGTAGCTTGTTCCAGTAATCCCAACCCTTCCACTCTTAGCTATTCCCTGAGATATTAGTTCCTTAATTCCAGAAAGAATATCTTCTTGTTCATCAGCTCCCCACCCTCTATCTCTTATTGAATCCTCAAATGCAAAACCATAACCAGTTGAACCTCTATAATTAGGATCAAGGACAGTAAAACCTAATTTGCTAAAATACTGGATTTCAGAATTAACAGCGTCTTCAGAATGAGCAGTAGGGCCTCCATGTACATATATTATTGTTCTTCCATTTAGTTTATTAGGTTTATATAACCAGCCATGTATGCTAATGCCATCATGTGATTTCCAATCAAAATCTTCAGCAGCTGTTAGCTGATTTTTCTGTAGTCTTGTCTGTTTCCAAACATCTGTAACTGACTTGAAATTTTTAGGATTTATGTTGTCAATATTGAATCTAATTATGTCATCTGGCTGAGTTGAAGAATAGTATTTACCTATCCATTCTTTAGAATTTAATGGGGCTATTGGGTAATAATTTCCTGCTATTCTTGGCAGGTGTGTTTCTTGCATTGTCTCCATGTTTATAATTGAAACCTTTTCTTTCGCTTTTTCATATTCTGATATAAGGAGATAATCACCAATTTTTGGTACTGAAAAATCTTCAATGTTTCGTGAAGGATCATCGATTACCCATATAATTTCTTCTGTTTCTGTATTATATATGCCTAGTGAGTAATGTTTCTGTTCTATGTTTTCTTTTGTATCAGTTAGAAAAACTATTCTTTTACTATCAGGTAACCAAGATGCAAAAACTCTTGCTTTCTCGCCAAAATTAAGTATCTCTCTATCTTCAGTGCCATCTATATCCACAACCCACTTCTGCTCTCCTTTAGGGTGATACCTTTTTCTACTATAGAGAATGTTATGTCCATCTTTTGACAAATCAGGGATTAACCATGTTGGTTTAATGGGTTTTGCTAAACAAACCATTTCATTGGTTTCCAGATTGTGTTTGTAAATGTAAGTAGGCTCTATCTCCTTTTTCTCTGATAAAGAATAATTAGCTCCGTAAACTAACCACTTCTCACTTGGATTGATTCTTCCTCCTCTCAAGAAGAATGGAGGGTTTTCCATTGTTAATGGAATCATCTCGAACGGATTATCTAAATTAATTCTAAACAGTCTAACTCTTTCATTTCTACTCTTGTCTTCTCCTACTAGAACAGCCTTACTCTTAGGGTAGAATGTCCTAACCATTGTCATTTCTGGAGTATTCGACAAAGCAACAGGTTTCGAGCTACCATCTGTAGAAACATAGAATACATCGATGTTTGGATTGATATTTCTCCAAGAATAAGCGAGATATTTTCCGTCAAGAGAAATTTGGGGTGAGTAGATAAAAGGGATTGTTAACAAATCATCTAAATAATCTTCTTTCATAAATTGAAATTATTCTGAAATATTAAAATAGTTACTGATTGACAGATTAATTAGAAAGATCAAAATATGTTTGGAATCCAATCGACTAAAGGTTGTAATAGATTTAGAATAGAACCGGAGAATATATAGAATATTGTTCCAATTAATAAGCCTACAACTGTCCCGCCTAATATGTCTAATACATAATGCAGTTTTAATGAAATTCTAGCTATATTTACTCCAATGGCCCATAACCCAAACAACCAACCAACTTCTGGAAAGGCTAGTATCATTATTATTGCTGAAGTTGCCATACGACTTGCATGACCACTTGGAAAGCTATAGTGATCACCTCTAGCAACGTATTTTTTAAGCATCTCTTCACTTGGTCTTTTTCTTTTTACAATAAACTTGATAATGGTAGTAGTTAACCCAGATACTATTAAAACAAGAAGTTGAAATACATTGAACTCTCTCGTCATGAAAATATTAAAAATGAAAAATACAATAGAGAGGATTATCCATGGCTGCGAATTACCTGATAAAGCGAGTACACTAAACAGCGTTTTGTGTTTAGCTGTTTTATCAACTATTTTTTGTGAGACTCTCTTATCCCACATATCTAGGCTTGATTCTTCAGTAGCCATACAAGAGAAGAAGTGGTCTAATTTAAAAAACTAACTGTCATTTCACAACTATTCGTACAAATCTTTATTCTCTTCGTAATATTTTCGTACTCCTTCTAGATGTTCAGGTTTGTCGACATCCATAGCTAATTCAGCATCAAATATTAACGGAGCTAAAACTCCCTTCTCGCCCTTCTTAAGCTTTAAGAGTTTCCTATTTAAGAATTTGAGTAATCTTTCAAGTGTTAAGCGCTTGAATAAGAACTTAATTACGAGAATTGGGTCTAAAACCACTAATTGCCCAACAAATGACTTTCTTTGTGAACCTAGGTCATCGATCAGTTTTTTATATTTCAACAGTTTTGGTGTTTGTATAAGAATTAAATCTCCACCGCAGAAATTTAGGTTCATTAATTTAACCCAACTTCTCTCAACATCAGGAAACTTCTCTTTCATGATTTCCTTATTGACAATCGGATAATAGAATATCCCATCCATCTCTCCACCTGAATCTTCTTTGCATTTTTCAACAAATCTTAGCATCATGTCACTTTTAATTAATGGAACATCAGAAGATAGAAGGAGCATAAATTCAGAATGTCCTTCATCTTTAATTATGTGATTTTTATAAACGTTAGCGGCTTTATCAAAAATTGTTCCTTCTTCTTCAACAAAAACAACTGGGTGATCGGTTTCCCACTCGTCTTCAGTCATACCTGCAAGGTAAACTTTCTCAATGAAGTCACATTTGAGAAATTCCTCTACTTGACGCTCTATAAACATTTTTGATCCTAATTTAATCAAACCTTTTTTTGGAACGTTTTCAAGATCACAAATAATATCATCTTTATTTGAATATCCTGCAAATATAACAGCATTCATCTTTATCATTATAATCTACCTATTTCTGTAATTTCTGGATAGTTGGTTCTATTTTTAGTTTTTTCAAGTAGTCCTCATAGACTTCTTTTTGTAATTCTCCCTTTTCTCCACTAAGGGCTACTATGCTTGCTTCAAGAACATTTGTACCAAATGAGACACCATCCACTCTCGGGGTGGAAGTAATAATGTATTTGATACCTATTTTCTTAAGTAAATCAACATCTTTTTCTCTTGTTGTATTAGTGACAATAATTTTTCCTTCCATATCTTCATGAGGCATGTTTCTATTGATGAATAAGAAGTCTCCAGCTATCCATTTTGCTCTTTTGAAGTATTTTGTTTGAGTTGGTTTATGCACGTCTTGTTTTTCGCCAGTTGGATATATCCAACTAAAAGGTAGTTTGCAAACTATTGGTAGGAGTATTTTTGCTAAAGACTTCACTGAACTCATCTTATGTAGTGAAATGCCTAATTGGAATCCCCAAAGTAAATCACCAAATGTGATGAGTTTCTTGTCCTTTCTAACAAATTTCCAAGCACTTTCAGCCATATGCCACCTATCTACAGCGCACATGTTGAGAAGTGAACGATCTTCTTCTACTTCTTCAGGCAATTTGTCCTCTATATATTGCATGATTCTCCCTTCAAGTGTGCTTTTCATACCTCCTCCATCAACAATAGGTGATTTATGAACGCCTTTTATGAGTTTTTTGAAGACATCTCGTATCTCATAGCGTTTATCTTCCCTGCGAAGATACATATCTGCTCCACCAACACCAAAAGCATCTACTTTTCCATCATACTGGAGCATAAGTTCATTATATTTTTTCATATCACCATTAGTACCTATTCTTTCAGCGATAATTGTCTCATTTCCCAATTGATATTCTCGTTTGTAATCTCTTGCATCAGAACCCAAAGATATTGATATAACGTGCTTAGTCATATTGATTTACTACCATCTTAATAGAAAATGTGCTTATTTATAAAACATTACGTGGAACCCTCTAAAATAAGTCTAAAAATGGTTACATCACCTACCGAACAGAAATCTTATATTTGCCAATTTTTGATGTCATAATATGGATAAAGATGCCTTTATTATGCAATTACGGCAAATGATCGAAATAAAAGAAAAGATCAGTGAGCTATTAATGGATGTAAATTGTTGTCCAGATAATTCTCTACTGGAAGCACTTTTTCAAGGAATGGCCCTAGATGCACAGAAACATGCACAAATATTTAGAGGTTTATTAGATAGAGCTCAAGGTATAAACTTTGCAATTGAAGAAGATAGGAAAATAGCAATTCTATCCACAGTTAATAAGGTTTTAGAATTAGAATGGAATATTAAAAATCAAACAAGAAATGTTCTTGATCGAGTAACCGATGATAAAACTAAAAAGGTTCTTACAACTGTCTTAGGAGATATTCAGAGACATGAACTTACTCTCAAAGATCTGCAAAGTTTCAGTGAAGATATGTCTGTAGATCAAGAGAAAATAATTGATAAAATCTGGAAATATTCTATTAAGTTTGATGATGAAGAAGAGCTAGATTAAACTAAAAACATTTTCTTTAATCAATCCTATTATTTGGAAATTCCCTCTATTTGTCTACCTATATAGACATCAGAAATAGTTAAAAAGAGAATAGATGATTGTTCATTAAATTAGGTGAGTATTTGAATAAATCCCCTATTATAGAAGAGATAGCAAAAAAACTAAAATGTTCCGTAGAGGACATCAAATTCAGAAAGAATTTAACAGGCACATCAACAGCAAATGTATCAGAGATAACTTGGGGGAAGAAGAAGAAGGTTGGGATTTTAAAACAAAACACAACAAAAGTAGAGTGGTTATTCTATTCCAAAATAGCTTCAGAGTTTGATGTACCAGCTCCTGCACCAATAACATTTTCTGAATCCAGTGATATGCCTTGGATTTTACTCGAAAAGATTCCTCGAGGTATTCATCCTAGAAAATGGACCAAGGAGCACATTGAGAAAGCTATCAAAGAGCTTGCAGGTTTCCATGCTCAATTTCATAATCAAGAAAGCGAGAAAATATTTGATGGTTTTCGGAAGAAAACAACAAAAGAGTGGGATACTACTAAAAAAAGACTACTTGAAAACCTCAAACGTGCTTCAAAAATAGCCGTAAATTATGAGGGAAAGTACCCCATACTAAAATCTGAATTCGATTATGTAAAGAAGAAACTAAAGTCAAAAGATTATCTTGATGATTTGCTCGCAGGTGGAACGTCTTTATTACATGGCGATGTGTGGATTTACAATTTCATGAATGCTCCTAATTGTTCTTGTCTTCTAGATTGGCAAGAATGTTTCTTTGGTCCTCCCGCATGGGAACTCCTCTACTTCTATGACCTTATCCCTCTTCTAATAGACGGTATTAAAGTAGGTATTAGAGTAAATCCATTTACATTTGATGAATTACTAAAAATATATCATGCTGAATTCAAGAAACGAGGTGGAAAGACCACCCTACCTAAATTCAAACAATCTCTAAAAGCCGCAGTATCATTTCAAGTAGCTTATTTCTGGGCTAAGATACTCAAACCAGATGTTATCCATCTGCATGGTGGTAGATATTTCATTGCAAGAACTCTACGTCTCTTACCTTCGCGAAAAGTTATGCGTGAACATTTCAAGAAACTTCTGGAACTTAGTAAGTAGAATAGCAAAAAAATGGATACGATAAAACTTTTATGCTATACTTTTTTCTTTCTCGCAATCATGAGTGAATACATGGACATAGAAATACAATTAGCAACTGAAAAACAGAAGAAACAAAAACCTGCAGATTCAGAATTGGTTTTTGGTAAGATTTTTACAGATCATATGTTTGAAGTAGAATACGAAAACGAAAATTGGGGGACACCTAAAATTGTTCCTTATCATCCTTTTACTCTAGATCCTGCAACTACTGTCTTCCACTATGCACAAGAAATTTTTGAAGGAATGAAAGCTTTCCGTCATCCAGATGGCTCAGTTCATCTTTTCAGACCATATAAAAATGCAGAGAGGTTTAACAGATCTGCAGAGCGAATGAGCATGCCAATAATAAATAAAGATTTATTCGTAAAAGCTATAACTGAATTGGTTAGATTAGAAAATGAATGGGTTCCAAGTTCGCCTGGAATGACATTATACGTTAGACCAACAATGATTGCAACTGAAGTAGCATTGGGAGTTCATCCTAGTGATAAATATCTTTTCTACGTAATTTTATCACCAGTAGGACCCTATTTTAAAACAGGATTTAAACCTACAAAAGTTTATGTTGCAAGTACACATATTAGAGCTGCACCAGGCGGAACTGGAGAAGCTAAAACTGGTGGAAACTACTCTCCTACTCTATGGTCACAACAAAAAGCAAAATCACGTGGTTATCCACAAGTATTGTGGTTAGATGCCATAGAAAGAAAATACATCGAAGAAGCGGGAGCTATGAATATTATGTTCGTTATTGATGGAGAGATTTATACTCCTCCACTAGACGGTACTATTCTCCGTGGAATTACAAGAGCATCAGTACTCGAATTAGCAAAAGATTTGGGATATGTTGCACATGAAAAACCTATCACTATAACTGATCTAATTAATAAAATAGAGGATGGTTCTTGTAATTAAATATTCTGTGTGGGAACAGCTGCCTCCATAACCCCTATAGGTGAAATATACTTCAAAGAAGAAACCTACAAGGTTAATGATTGTGAAGTGGGGAAAATCACAAAACATCTATATGATGAATTAGTAGGCATTCAATTTGGTAAAATTCCAGATAGATTCAATTGGATGTATAAAGTACACTGAATTAAGGAAAAAGTTCTTAATTCTCCCCTTTTCTTACTTTTTAATGAGTTCTATAGATACATTAACCACAAAGATACTTGAGTTTAGAGATGCTAGAAAATGGGAAAAATTCCACACACCAAAAAACCTAGCTCTTTCATTAGTAATTGAGACAGGAGAGCTTTTCGAGATTATGCAATGGAAAGAAGATCATGAGATTCTTTCTGATATCAATAGATTAAAACCACAACTTCAAGATGAGATAGCAGATATTGCGATTTATCTTTTCTTACTAGCTCATGAATTTGGTATTAACTTAGCAGATGCAATACCACAGAAGATAGTAAAAAACTGGAAAAAGTATCCTTTAGAAGAAAAAGCTAAATTTGAGAAAGATTGAGGTTCTACCTAAGTAATGCTCCCCATCTCTTTGTAAGAACGTATGTTCTTATTCTTCCATTAGCATCG
>BPTK01000109.1 GCA_023705905.1 Candidatus Heimdallarchaeota archaeon | reverse complement strand
CCATGTCAGAAACAGAAGCTTTTGGTACTCTGTTTAGTCTTCCTCTATAATTCTTTACTGCAATTATTTGAACTATTCTAGCACCAGAATTATCGGCGCTACGAAGTCTTGTTCCAACAATTAAGCCCTTGGTAATATGAACTTGTGTTCGTCCTACGGATTTTCTTTTTGCCATGATAACACCCTAATTTAGTTTTTGCACCACTACAAAACTTACTGTTTTTGCAAGTGGTCTGCATTCTGCGGCTAAAACCAAATCACCTTCTTTAACATTAAGGCAAGGGGGGTTGTGTGCAGAAATCTTTCCATGAGCACGTTCATATCTACGAAACTTTTTCACATACTTCAGGAA
Organism: Candidatus Heimdallarchaeota archaeon; assembly: GCA_023705905.1. GTDB lineage: Archaea > Asgardarchaeota > Heimdallarchaeia > Heimdallarchaeales > Heimdallarchaeaceae > UBA460. The sequence goes on along the minus strand of BPTK01000109.1, from coordinate 12,151 downwards.
ATCTCGCCTAATTACCACAGTGCGTCTCATCTTATCAGAAATAACTTTTCCTGTAAAAATACGACCCCTTGTTGGAAGTTGGCCATGAAATGGACATCTTGGGTCATCGCATTCGGTAGTTGGAGGTTCGACTCCTGGTATACCTATATTACGTACTTTACTCATTTGTTCTTTCACCTCGGTAATGCGTCTTTTACCCATGTCTCCCATCGTTTAGAAAGGATAGGAAACAATTTCGGCCCCTTAGTAAAGGAGTAAGACGTCAATCACCTATAACTGATTTATCAGTTAATATTGTGATGTTAGCAATCCTTTCCCCGATATAATCTTTTTAATACTTTTCATTGGTAAGAGAAATTCACATGAAAACCAGAAAATAAAGAATAAACAGAATGATAAGAAAAAACTTTTAAAATAATGATGCAACAGAACAAATGCTAATGAGGGCCATTAGCTCAGTTTGGTTAGAGCGCACGGCTGATAGTTTAACCGCTAGCAGGCGTGTAACTCAAAAACCGTGAGGTCCGCGGTTCGAATCCGCGATGGCCCACCATCTTTTGAATTACTAGTACAACTACTACATTTCTTTAATATGTACTTAGTATTAATAAGAATGAAAAAACAAGTAACGGATTATTTGCTAAAGCTTCTTTTTGATTTGTATGTGTATCTTTTTTTACTGTCAAGCATCTTGATTAGTCTATTTGTACCATCAATTTCTTTTACACTGGCTCTGGGTTTTTCTGTAATTAAATCTTGAAGATTCAATATTATTATTCCTTTACCTTGTTTTGGCGCTTGTTTTAGTGCTATTTTTGGTATTGAATCTATTGCTCTTTCTGTTTCATCTACCATATTCTCACAAACCTATCTGTACTAGTAGAACTTGTTTCTCTTTTGATTCATTGTATTACTTGGATATTTAATTTGAAATGCAGTAAAGGACAAAAATTTATTATAATTGTCTTTCCCTTTTTACTCATGTCTCCTTCCGATGATTCTGACGAACAGGTTAAACTTGGTGCAGATTTGTTATTGAAGGGGTGGATAATGCTTAATCGTGCATGTCCTACCTGTTATCAACCACTTTACCAAAAAAAGGACAGAGTAGTTTGTGTGAAATGTAAGCAAGATTATATTTTAGTTGATTCACCTTCAGAAATACCAAAACAACAAGGGAAAAAAATTCAAGAGACGATATCCTCAGCATCCTCAAATAATTCTTCACCTCAATCCAATCTTTCTTCATTTGACTTTTCATCCCTTCCACCAGCATTAGTTGATACAGCAAAAATCTTACTTGAAAAAATAGAAAACCTCAATGTTCAATTAAAGGAAACAACAGATCCTAAAGAAATTACAGATATTTCTAATTCTATTCGATCTCTTGTTGATTCTCTTCGTTCTCTGACTTCTTAGACTCCTTAGACTCACGTTGAGATTCAGGCCTTAGACCATCCAATTCTTCTTTTATTCCACTTAGTTCTTTATCTGTAACTAGTTCATTATAATTAGCATAGATGAAATCAATAATATCAGAAGCAATTTTTTCTCCTACACCTTTTATCTCAAAGAAATCTTCTCTGTTTGCAGTTATAATCTCTCTAAACGTCCCAAAGTGTTTCAATAATCGTTGAGATATTTTATGATCAACATGAGGTAATGCAGAAACGGCCTCTTCTAGTTGGATTTGTAATCCCAACCCTTTCCTTTTGCCTATAGATACTCTTCTTTTTCTTTCAACTTGTTCTCTTTTTGCAAAAGCATACAATATTTCAGCTGTTTCTCTTTGATTCTTTGTATGAATTATTGGAATTCGAAAGTCTGTAATCAGAGATGTTAGTGCTCCAGATAAAGCATGAGGATGCAAAGTTGAACCATGAAGATTAAATTCACCTTCAATTAATATAACTGGTTTAGCACAATTTTCTACAAGTACTTTTGTTTGAGAAAATAAGCGTTTATCCATAATAGAATTAACGAAATCATCTTGCGTTTTTCTCTCTACGATAACTTGGTCTGAACAGACATAATCACCCATGTCTAATCTTTCGAAACCAAGAACTACTTCCTTTTTCATTAATTCTTTAATGACTGTAGAGTTCCTTTCCCTACTATCGCAAATTATCTTTATTGCACCTTCATCACCTAATACTTCTCTTTCGTCTACGGTCTCGTCTTCTATAGCTGGTGATTCTTTTTCTTCTTTTTCTTCAATTTCTGGTTTTTTAGACGATTCGTTTTCTGCTTCTTTCAGAAAATCGAGAATGCCTTTTTGTTGATCCTTTTTCTTTACAGTTTTCATCGAAGGTGATCTCTCTAATTGTTTAACAATTTTCTTCATTTTCTGAGCCTGTCTCTTAGAGGCCCACATGTAAGCTTCATCCCTAGTTCCTTCAGCAATCAACATAACTACTTTACCCTCCTTTCTTCTACCTGTACGACCTTTTCTCTGAATTAATCGTATAGCACTAGGGACAGCATCATAGAAAATAACGAGCTCACATTCACCAATGTCTAATCCTTCTTCTGCAACACTTGTTGAAACAAGAACATTATATGTCCCGTCACGGAATGCTTGCATGATTTCAATCTGCTTTTTCTGGGATAGTCCTTTCTCACCTTTCATCGATGATTGACCTACAAACCAATGAGCATTTATTTCTTTAATTTTATTTATTTCTTCACTGATTATCTTGGCACTGACCCTAAAATGAGAGAAAATGAGTATTCTGTTATTAGCATTATTTTTTATTTCTTCTCGGACTATCTCTTTCAATCGCTCTAGTTTTGGATGAATTACATTTTCTTCGTATAATTTGTGAACAGCTTCAACAACTTTTCTCATTTCTTCAGAAAACATCATGTTTTTCAAAGCTCGACTTCCTCTTCCAAATTTAATTTCATTAATTTGATTTTCTAGATATTTATTGAGAGAAGGAACGCCTTGAGTCTCTATTAATTCAATTGCATGAGATATCCGAATCGAGTTTCCAACGAGAGACATTGCAGCAAAAAAATCCGTTCTATCTTCATCAGGAGAATTAGAAAACTTCTCGTTTACCTTACCCCGTAATTTCAGAAGTTCCCGTCTAGGATTATTTCTTGGAACTGCAGAGTTTATTATTCCAAAGTCCTTTAATCCCTCCAATATAACCTTAAAAAAGTCATTAAGAGTAGATATAATCACACTAAACTCATCTGACAGCGGGATGATTTCCCAATTTTCTTGAATCTCATGTATATACTGTCTAACGTCGTCTGAACTTTCGTCCCTCATCTCTACATTGAAAGCTTTCAGGTTTTCTTGTACTTCTTCAATCTTTTCGATGTTGGCCCCTGGACTCGCTGTGATCCCTAACAACAAGGGATTAATTGCTTTAGAATTATATTGGTCAGCGATGAAGACGTAACTATGATCACCAACAGTTTTGTGGACTTCATCCAGACACAAGAAAACGATATCTTCGAGTTTAACTCTGCGTTGAATTATATCGTTTTGAATAGTTTGAGGGGTACAAATGAAAACCTGTCCATCTTCCCAGATTTGTTTTCTTTTACTAGGATCGGTTTGACCTGAGACTTGTATGATTTTATCTTGATCAATGTTCAAAGAGGCCCTTGTTGTTTGTTCATGCTGTTCAAGCAATGGTTTAGTGGGAGCACAGAACACGACTTTTCCTTCAGGGAATTTTTGAAGACGGTGAGCAGTAATCATGAGAAATAGAATAGTCTTACCCAAACCTGTAGGTAAAACAACTAAAGAATTTTCTTTTACACATGAAGCAAAGAGTGTTTGTTGATATAATCTTGCTTCAATTTTGTTAGGTTTAATTAGAGGATGGTTAATGTATTCTGCTTGTTCCATTGGAAACCACTATTACTATTAGCGTACTATGATGTTCTTTTTACTATTTAAATTCTAATCTTTCTTTATAATTTAGTCATTTTAATGATAATTATGGACAATTCTTATTAAGCACTCACTAATGAGAATAAAATGATTACTTGAAATTGAATACAAATGCCAATTCTTTGCCTTCAACCGACAAATCTCCTAAGATTCCGATTATTTTACTTGTTAGTTCCATAGGGATAGGAACTTTCATGGCAACACTAGATGCTTCGATTGTTTTTATTATCACCAATCGAATAAAAGATTTCTATGGCGTAGCTCCAAACGTCGTTCAATGGATAGTATTAGCTTATCTGTTGGTGATGATGGCTTTTACTGTAATTGCAGGTGATTTAGGAGACAAATATGGCAATAAATTGGTTTTTCAAGTCGGTATGGTCATTTTTGCTTTGGGATCATTGTTCTGTTACCTTGCTTTGAAATTTCTTGTGAATTCAATTCTTTGGTTGATTCTAGCTAGAATTATCCAAGCTTTTGGAGCAACAGGCATGATAAGTAATGGCATGGCTTTGGTAACTACATTCACTACCAAAAAGAATCGAGGAACAGCTGTTGGGTTTAACAATTTACTCATATCAATCTCGGTAATATTAGGACCCGTGCTTGGAGCAGTCATTGGAGAATATTGGGAAGTAGGAGGAGTTTTTCTTATCAATGTCCCACTAGGGATTGTGGGTTTTGTAATGGTACATTTTAATCTACCCAAAACAGAACCAATGGAAAAAGGCAAGAAAGCAGATTATCTAGGTTCTATACTACTTGCTGCTTTTCTATCATCCTTAATTTTGAGTACCAGTTTTTTTGCAGAATATTTTGCGGATTATTATGAAGGTATAGAATCATTAAACGCAATTATCTTGTCAGTTGTTTGTCTAGGCATAAGTATTCTGCTTGTTCCCATTTTTCTTCTTTGGGAGAAAAGAGCACCGAATCCATTAATTGATTTCAAGCTGATTAAGAACAGGAAAATTTCTATTGGTCTATTTACTGCCATAACAAAGCATCAAGGATACATCGTCATCATTTATCAAGTCAATCTCTTTCTATTAACATTAAAAATCGTTGAAGATGAAATAGGAGCTGGTTTAATCATTGCAGGATTGCCTGTGGGTATGGCTATATTTGCTGTAATTTCAGGTAAATTATCAAACACTGTTGATGCGAAATATCTATGTACCATCGCTATGTCGATTGTTGCTGTCTGTCTCGGAATATTAGCGGTCTTTGTTTCAGCAAATGCACCTACATGGTTGTATGCAGTAATCTCAACAATAATTGGAATTTGTATTGGTTTATTCCAATCTCCCAATGCCAATTCTATTATGTCAGCAACGCCTAAAGAAAAACTTGGAATATCAAGTGGTCTTTTAGGTCTGACTACAAGTATAGGAATCAATTTAGGAATCGCCGTGTCTACTGCAATACTTACATTTGTGACGTCCTACCTTTCAAATTCAAATGGATTGGATGCCCTTTCCTCAAGTAATTATGCAATGGGATTGCAATGGGTCTTTGCAATTTTCGCAGTAATTACAGCAATAGGAGCATTTCTTTCTTACTTCAGAGGCCCTGAAGACAGAACGGAGGAAACAACAATTCAATCTCAACACATTGATCTAGTGTAGTGTTCAGATTTATTTGTTCCAGTTAAATATATTTAACGAATCTCTTAATATTGATAATTACTATTGTGACAAGAAGACGAAAGATAATTTGAGTTATTTACCATTTAACTTTTAAATTAAAAATAATCGTCCATTACATCAAGGTGAATTACTTGAGTAAACGTGACCCTAAATTACCTGAACGAATCTATGATCCACAGAAACAAGATATTAATTTGTTTAAGTCGTGGCAAGAAGAAAAATTATTCCATTTCAATAAAGGATCAGGTAAGCCAATATATAGTATAGATACTCCCCCCCCTTATGCAAATGCCCCATGGCACATGGGAGGAGCGATCCATTATAGTGGAATAGATATGATTGCCCGATACAAGAGAATGAAAGGTCATGAAGTTTTGTTTCCAATGTGTTTAGATAGAAATGGCTTACCAATCGAAGTTCAAGCTGAAAAAGAATTCAAAGTTTCCATGCACGATATTCCACGTGAAGAGTTTCTAAGTATGTGCAAACAAATTTTGGATAGAGTAGGTGACATGATTTTGAACATTTGTAGGATACTTGGTTTCAGTAATAACTCATTTGAATGGGATGATGTGTATAAAACCGATCAAGAACAATATAGGGCACTCACACAGTCTACTTTCATCAAATTGTTTGAAGACAATCAAATCTATGAAGACAATAGACCAAATAATTACTGCACTAGATGTAAAACTACCATAGCAGATAATGAAATTGATTATAGATCTGGTTCCCATATTCTGTATGACATAAAGTTCAAAGTAAAGGAAACAGGAGAAGAATTGATTATTTCAACGTCTCGTCCTGAACTTATTCCAGCTATTGGAGTTGTAATTTATAACCCAAAGGATGATCGCTACAAACACCTAGAAGGTAAAACTGCAGTTACTCCAATTTTTGAGGATGAAGTACCAATTCTACCACATCATTATGCAAAGATGGAATTTGGAACTGGAATTTTGATGGTTTGTGCATATGGAGATTCCGGAGATGTACAGATATTCAGAGAACTTAAACTTAAACCAAGACCAATCATAAATACAGATGGGAAAATTACAGATGCCGTTCCTGAATTTGAGGGATTAAAGGTCAAAGAGTCTCAAAAAGAAATAGCTAAACAATTGGAGGAACAAGGATTTATCCTTGAGAAAGTAGATACAGCTCATAATTTTCCAACATGCTCAAGATGTGGAAAGGATGTTGAATTTCTAGCTATGCCTGAATATTACTTAAAACAAGTAGAATACTTGCCTAAGCTAAAAGAATATGCTGACACAATGAAGTTTTTCCCAGACTTTATGAAGAAAGTATGGTTGGATTGGCTAAATACTGTATCAATAGACTGGCCAATAAGTAGAAGAAGATATTATGGAACAGAAGTACCAATTTGGTATTGTAAAAAGTGTAGTCACCCAAATCTTCCTGAACCTGGACCTTATTATCAGCCTTGGAAAGATGATCCACCATTTGACAAATGTCAAAAATGTGGTTCCTTAGAGGGTTTTGAGGGCGACAAACGAACTTTTGATACGTGGATGGATTCATCAATAAGTGAAATTTACATTAGTCTTCATCCTCACAATAAAAGAGACGATGATTTATTCAATCAGCTAAATTCTAGAGATTACATTTGTGACATTCGACCACAAGGCAAGGATATTGTAAGAACTTGGCTTCATTATACAATGTTAAGAGGTCATCAACTTTACGATAAACCCGCTTTTAACCATGCTTGGATTTCTGGACATGTTGTAAACAGAAAAGGAGAAAAAATGTCTAAAAGCAAGGGTACTGCAATTTATCCTGAAGAAATGATTGAAAAATATGGGGGAGATTCTGTTAGACTATACGGTGCATTAGAAGCTAGTCATGGATCTGACATTAGATTCAACCAACAACGATTACAAGGTATTTCTAAATTCATAAACAAATTATATAACATTGCTAGATTTGTAAGCTCGTTTCCTTTAACTGATAATAGTGAAATTGAATTACAACCAGCAGATGAATGGATTCTCTCAGAATTAGCACAAACAATCTCTGAATCTATTCAGGGTTACGATGTTTATGATTTTCATGTTCCAGCAAAAGCGTTGAGGAAATTTACAATTGACCTTTTTGCTTCTCAATACATTGAGATGGTGAAAGGAAGGGCATATAACAGAAATGAATCCTTCAATGAAGGAGAGCAGAATGCTGCTCATTATACTTTGCATAAAGTCTTGAATACAGTGATAAAGGCTTTTGCACCTCTCGTTCCCTTTGTTACAGATTTCATTTATAGAGGATTAAATGATAAAACAGTTCATACTGAAGAATTTCCAAAACCCGAGAATATAATCAAAGAGACGAAATTTACAGAGTTAACAGAGATACTACTTGAATCAAATTCTCTAATTTGGAAATTTAAGAAGGATATGAAATTGCCTCTTAACACACCAATCAAAAGAATCATGCTGCCCAAGAGTCTTGAAGCTTTTGTTTTAGATCTAAAAACAATGCATATAGTTGAATTAACTAGTTCTGAAGAAAGTCAACTAGGTTCAGAGGTCAAAAAGTTCTCTTTGTCAAATGGGGAAGAGTTAATTATTTCTCTCTAACTCTGCTTTTCTCTATTTCTCCCCGTTTTTTAAAACCCACTCATCAAAGCAAATTGTTTTATACAAAAATATATCCGTCGAATTGCGGGACCATAAGCGTTTGTTAATACAATATGTGTGAAAAAACAAACCTTAAAAATTATGCTCTTACCCGCTAATTAATCAAGAGTATGTACAAGATAGCTGAAAGGAGAATTAAGATTGCCAACTTACAAATATTCTATTCAAACAGATCCTGATAGATCAGCAAAAGCTTCAGCAAGAGATATTGATGTTAGTAAAAAAGCAGCAAAGGAAATTTGCCATGCAATTAAAGGCATGACAATTCACAAGACCATTGATTATCTTGAAGCAGTCATGGAGAAAAAATCTTCTGTTCCGTATAGAAAACACAAGAGAAACGTTGGTCACAAAAGTGATTTAGTCGGTTGGGCTGCCGGTAGGTACCCCGTTAAAGCTGCCAAAGAGATTTTGAAGGTCGTAAAAAATCTAGAAAATAACGCTGAAAATAATCAACTCCAGTTAGACAGATGTGTAATTGTTCATGCTGTCTCATTACAAGGGTCAAGACAACGAGCAATATTCTACCGTGCACACGGGAGATCTTCTCCAAAAACCAGGCAAAATATGCATATTGAATTAGTAGCTGAAGTAGCTGAGGTTTAAAATAATGCCTACAACAAAAGATTACCTATTAAAAAAATATCAAAAAAACGCAATTGATGAGTTTTTAGCAAATGAATTGAAGAATGCAGAATATGGAGGGGTTGAAGTTCGTAGAACTCCCTTGGGAGATCGCGTAATTTTACGAGTAGGGAGAGTGGGTTTAGCCATTGGTGGTCGCGGAAGGAACATTCATCGTATCACAGATGTGCTTAGAGAGAAATTTAATCTTGATAATCCTCAGGTGGAAGTAACTGAAGTAGATAATCCTGAATTGGATGCAAGAATTATGGCATTCAGACTCGCTTCATCTTTAGAAAGAGGAAGACATTTTCGCCGCAGTGCTCATGGCATAATTCGAAGAATTTTGGCTAGTGGAGCAAAAGGTGTTGAAATAAAGGTTAGTGGAAAGGTTACAAGCCAAAGAGCAAGAGTTGAATCGTTTAGAGCTGGTTTCGTAGCAAAAGCTGGTGATCCTGCAATGACATTTGTAGATGTAGGGAAAGCCACCGCCCTAATTCGCAGAGGTTTAATAGGTGTTCGAATCAACATAATGAGAGGAGATGCCATCTTACCGGATGATATTGCAATTGCTGCAGAACCAACTTCAACCTCAATGATAGTTGATACTGGATCAGGAGTTGAACCAGAGATAATTGAAGAAATCAGCGAAGAGGCAATTGAAGAGCTTGATGAATATCCTGAAATAGAAGAAAAAATCATAGCTGAGATTAAAAAAGAAGAGAAAATCAAATCTGATGAATTTGGAGAACTTGACGAAGTCGATAAGAAAGCTAAGCCAAAAACCAAAGCCAAGGCAAAAGACGAAGACGATAAGAAAGCTAAGCCAAAAACCAAAGCCAAGGCAAAAGACGAAGACGATAAGAAAGCAAAGCCAAAAACCAAAGCCAAAGTAAAAGACGAAGATGATAAAAAAGACAAAGCCAAAACCAAAGACGAAGGCGATAAGAAAGCAAAAGACAAAAAAACTAAGAAGAAGAAAGAGGAGTGATAATTATGGTTCTAATACGTCCTAGTGAAATCAGAAAAATGAATAAAGAACAACGAATACGAAAGTTAGAAGAATTCAAACAAAAACTCTTCAACGTTAAATCAGAACTTGCTTCAGGTGGGTCAATACAGAATCCAAGTCAGATTCAAGAGTATAAAAAAGCTATTGCAAAAATTCTCTCTATTATGACAGAATTAGATGAGATTTAATGAAACCTAATACAGGTAAAATGAGTAAGATTCTCAAAGTTTGGGGAAACCTAGCAACTAGTGTTGAAGGACTCCCTATTGAAATTTTAAAGAGTTCTTCAGAAGAATTAGAGGGAATAAAAGGGACAATTATTAATGAAACTGCAAATATGATAAAAGTTCGAACTTTGAAGAAAGATTTCTCTATCCAGAAGAAAGGGAGCGTATTCAAAATACAACTTAATGATGGTTCGAAATATATCATAGATGGTAACATTTTGAGCGGATTACCGGATGCGAGAATTAAGAAAAAAATGCTTTCTTGGTGATAAATTCAGCAGTTTACAGGACAAATATACTTGGATCAGGCTCGATTAGTGATTTAAAGTAGCGAGGATTGTAGGTATATGAAGCGTAGATGGGAACTCCTCTTTTCAGAGATTTCCATTTATTGTGTGGTTCACCAAGCCTAAGACTGGGAATCTCTTCATACTCAGGATTATAATCCCATTTCCCTTCTGCAAGTCTATAATAGCAGCTTCCTTTAGTATTGTGAAAAGGTTCCTTAATTTCCTCAGCATCAGAAGCGCGTATTCTAGAGATAATCGCTATCTTATCACTTGGATTGATTATCGTTATCCCATAAGAAGGAGGAACAACTAAAATGTCATGTTTCTGCATTCTTATCATAACAGCTTCCTTAACTTGTTCATGATTTTCTCTAGGTTGTTGAAGTAATAACTCAGCATAACCTTGAGCTAGTTGAAATATCTCAGGATAGCAATAACCATTTTCAGCTACTGATCTATAGTAACCAATTGTATTGAAATACCTCCCATTTATTTGACCTGATTGTAGAATAACTATAGAATATTTGATGTCATCCCATATTTCTTTGTCTTGAATCTTTCTGATCCCCTCATATGTTCGATAAACCTCTAAATCTGCTCCATTTTCATCGTTATCTATTTTTAAAATTCGTTTATATTCTGTTAAATTTTGAACATAAAGTGACGTTGAAACTACCTCTGAATCAGTATATGTTATAGCTGTCTCATTACTCTCAATCGGTAATCCCAAAACATCCCGTAAGTCCATTGTTCTCGTCTCTTCTAATCAAGTATCACAGATCATAGAAGTGATCTTCTCCCTCTTCAGTAATTTTCCAACTGTCTAAGGCTCCTACTTTGAATGTTTTTAGATAACCATCGGTTGTAAGTTCATTAATAATTTCAATTAACATTTGTTGATCAACTTTCTCTCCTTTAGCTTCATAGATGTTGTTCAGTTGAAAATTAATATCAGTTATATGCAATCCTCTTTTTAAAGACACAAAAATATCCAAAACATCAACAATTACTTTAGTTTTTTCTAACATATTACTCATTTAATGTATTTCTCTATCTTTCTAAAATATTTCTGAAAAAAATAGTAATGAACAAAAAGCAATAATAATAAAACCTCTTCCTTTATTTTAAGTATTAAATCAAGGAACTTATTTAGAGTATAATAAGAACTTAACCAAAGCCTTTACCGGGGAAAATAACATGTCACAACAGAACAATCAAGAAGGTAAAAGATCTTCAGTTGAACGTTACATGCTCAAACATGAAATTGAGAAACTCGAAGCAAAACGTAGTTTTAACATGTCAACAAGCCTTGTTACTATTTATGTTCCACCCAAAACAAGGCTTTCAGACATCTCATCACAGCTCAGGGATGAATACGGGACAGCCACAAATATCAAAGATAAGAGTACAGGAAAAGCTGTACAAGCTGCTCTTTCATCTATTTTGTCAAGAATAAAGAATATGCAGAAGGCTGGGGAGAACGGTTTAGCTATTTTCTGTGGAATAACACAAGGCAATAAAGTGGAGTTCTTTATGATTGAGCCACCAGATCCAGTATCGATAAAATTGTATCTTTGTGATAATGTTTTCCATGTTAAGCATATCAAAGAAATGTTGGAAAGCAAGACAAGATATGGTTTGGCTTTAATTGCCAGGGGTGGAGCTACTTTAGCTATAATTCAAGGTCCCCGACTTGATATCATCAGAGACGAAGATTCATATGTCCCTGGAAAACACAAAATGGGTGGTCAATCACAGGCACGTTTTCAAAGATTA
>BPTK01000108.1 GCA_023705905.1 Candidatus Heimdallarchaeota archaeon | reverse complement strand
TTGGATCATTGTAAACTGCTTCAAATGCATCCCGATAATCTTCAGCAGTTGCACTCCCAGTAAGATCAATAGGATTACCTGTAGAATAGAAAATCGGAAAGATTTCATCAAGTTTCTTCTGAACATCAGGTGAGAATTCTGCTAAATTCAAATTACAATCTGAAACCATATCGGATGCCATAACACCTGCACCTCCACCATCTGTGATGATTGCAACTCTATCACCTAGTGGAAGTGGTTGGGTACCAAAAGCCAAAACACAATCTGCTAATTCATCCCAAGTAATTACACGAATGATTCCTGCTTCATCTAAAAGATCATCAACTATGGCATCGTTTGACGATAAAGCAGCTGTATGAGAAGCTCCCGCCTTAGCTCCGGTTTCAGTTCGATTTGCTTTAATTCCCATAATTGGTTTTTTCAAAGAAACTTTTCTTGCTATTTCCATGAATTTCCTACCATCCTTGAAATCTTCCAAATAAATGATAATCATTTTTGTGTCAGAATCTTCACCAATATATTCTAAAGAATCCGTTTCATTGATATCACTTGCATTTCCATATGATACGAACTTGGAAACCCACTGACCAGTCCCCAATCCTGAGAGTTGATCAATGAAGGCTGCGCCAAATGCACCACTTTGGGTAAATATAGAAACGGGGCCACTTTTTGGCCGCTTTAATTTTGAATCAGGTAAGAACATTGTATCGATTCCAAGGGCAGGAGAATAAATACCAAGACAATTAGGACCAATCACATTGAGATTATATTTCTTCATTATTTCATACATCTGATTCTGTAAAATAATTCCTTCTTCTCCAATTTCACTAAAGCCACCAGTTGTAACAATGATATTTTTGATGCCTTTTTCTCCACATTGCTCTAATGCTTGTGGAACGTATTTTGCAGGTACTATTATGCAAGCTGCATCAATATCATCCTCAACGTCTAGAACAGATGGATATAATTTATTTCCATACAACTCTCCTCCTCGAGGATTAACAAGATAGGTTTTTCCAGGAAAAGAATTAACGAAGTTATATGCTACTACATTTCCCGGTTTGTTGGGAGTTGTGGATGCTCCCACAACACAGAAGGATTTTACATTAAAGAAATTTTCAAGCCTTGCAGTCATTATTATCATTGGTCATTGTGTGGAAAGTAATAAAAATATTTGCAATAATGCTCAATAAATGCCCTCAAGACCATCTTTCTGGTTTCCAAACAATTAAATAACTAGATGTTACATACTGAATCATGGCTAGAAATAGATTTCTATTCGATTTAATAGGTGTAGTCGTAGGATTAGGACTTACAGGATTAATGGGATACTTATCAAGTGGTCAAGGAGACCAAACAGCAATAATATTCAGCGTGGTTGGCCTACTAGGTGGAGCATTACTTTTAGGATTCTTTTGCTATAAGAACGATGGAATTAAAATTGCTGCAATTATGATAGGTTTGATAGTACTTGGCAGTATAATAGTGGGGGTACTAATGATCGTTGGAGCTGGAGGGTTTATTGAAGCATTTGCGCAAGACCTCATAACAGCAATTATTGGGCCTATTGTAGGTATAGTAATAATTATATTAGGTATAATAATGATTGTTGGAAGTATCATTATAGGAGGCATTTTCATTGGCTTTACTGCAATTGGTTCAGCAATAGGTGAGGCCGTTTGGAAGGATAAAAAGGACAGTCCAAAAAAAAATTACGTGAGTGAACCAGGGACAACTTATGTACCTTCGCAAGATGCGTATCAACCAGTTGCTCCTGCGAAACCGCAAGGACCAGCGGCTTCAGTATGTAAACAATGTAATGCCAGTAATCCCAGTGGAGATAAATTCTGTATAAATTGTGGTGCAAAATTGTAAACACTACCATTATTTCTTTTCTATTTTATTTTAAAAATGCGAAAATGTTTAAAGCATAATTTTTTTATCGTTCTTTCTTTATTTCTACTCATGGACATGAACAACTTTTCTCCCATCTATTGGAGTGCACCTTATCAAAGAGAAGTGGTAGCGAAGATTATTGGAATAAATAATAACGAAGTACAGGTGGATAAAGCACTGTTTTATCCTAGTGGAGGAGGGCAATTATCAGATCTTGGAATAATTGTATATCAACAGCAGGAGGTAAAAGTAGTAGGTATAGAGAAAAGAGAGGATGGAAATTGGCTACAGATCGATCCTGTTGGAAATTCAATTTTAGAAGAGGGTATAGAAGTTTTACTTAAACTAGATTGGGATAGAAGATATTCTTTCATGAAATCACATTCATCTCAGCATCTTATTTCACATGTCTTGAAACGATTATTTGATGTTGAAACACTAAAAGCCAATTTTGATGATGAAAAAATAGATATTGAAATTTCAAGAAACTTATCTGAAGCAGAAATTTTAGAAGTATTACAAGAATCTAATAGATTAATAAACGAGGGGGCAGAGGTTATCTCTATCATTGTGGATAAAGAGGAATACAAAAGAAAATATAGAGATGTTGCTAGAGGAAAAATCTCAAACGAAAACAAAGTAAGGTTAATACAACTAGGAGAGGGGGAAGGATATGATTTAACTTGCTGCGGAGGAGTTCATATTAAAAATCTTTCAGAAATTAAAGGCGTTTTTCTTGATTCTTTCAAAGGAATTTCACTAAAATTCTTCATAAACAAACACGGAATCGATTCATTGAACAAACAAAGGATTCTAATGATAAATCTCGAAGATGTTACAGCAAAAAGGGGAGAAAAACTTGTCGAGATGTTAGTAAACAAATTAAATGAAAGCAAAATCTTGCATGAAGGAAATCTTAGACTTTTAAAAATGATTTTCAGTGAGATAGCTTCTAGGAGTCAAGAAATAAATGGCAAAAAGATGGTCTTTCTAAACTTGCCTGAGATTGACAGACAAACACTACAAGCAGCTGCAAGAGAATTGGAGAAAGAATTTTTTATAGTAGTTTTAGGTAGAAATGCTATTCTCTACTTCATATCAACAAACGAGAAGTTAAGCGCAAAAGAAATCAATGACAAAATAATTGAGAAAACAGGTTCTAAGGGAGGAGGAAACAAAGGATTTGCACAAGTTAATGTAAAAAATATTGAAGATCCTCTTGAGTTAGTTAAAGAGGTTCTGACAATGTTCAATTATTAAATTTCGTCTTTTGGTCCTATATAGGTATAAGTAAACGGATCTGATTTCTCGTTTTTCTGAACCTTCTTTTCATCAATTAGTTTATTGAGATGTGCTTCCATATTCACTTTTGGAGCCATCATCATATAGGGATGGTACCAAACTATTCCTTGCGAAGCATGTACTCTTTCAATTAATTCGTCTCGAGTAAGGAATTTTTGCTCGGTCATAGCCATTAAGAGCTGACTCTCAAACTGCATAAATGATTCTTTAACATCGCGGATGTATGGAGAAACATGTCTAGCTTCTTGATAACCATCATGGGCAGGACATAAAACGGAAATTTTTGCCTTTTCAAGGAATTCAATATTCTTGAACCATCTTTTATAATTTCCAGTGTAATCTATGATGTAACTACTTGGAAGGGCTGGATAAATATTCAGAGCATCCCCAGTGAACATAGTGCGTTCAGCTGTAGAGAAAAACATGCTGTGTCCAGAGCTGGTCCCATCAAAATTCACAACCATGATTTTGGTATCTCCTATATCGAATTTATCTCCGTCTTTGAAATATATGTCAGGTTTAAATTTATCCAAATCATCAAAAGGATCTTTTTTCACTGCAAAATAAAGACGTTCCTTTCTTGAAAACTTAAAATTAATTGCGCGCAATTCTCCTTTAGGATCTTCCATTACACCTTTCAGTTTTTCATGAATAGCAACTTGAGCATTTGGAAAGAGTTTCTTTAATTTGTAAACACCACCCATAATATCTGGATAAGCATGTGTCAAAAAGATGTACTTAACATCTTTTACATCCTTACCTTTGTTAAAGATAGCTTCTTGGAAATCAGTTTCAATTGTTCCGCGTTTTCCAGTATTTATAATTGCAAAAGAATCCTTTCCAACTATATATCCTCTGTTTTTCTCTCCACCATCTCCTGACGGTCCTTCAACTACTGTTAGGCTTTCATTGATATCGTGTATAGGGTCTCTTATCATCATAAACACCTTTTATCTTGCTTCTGCGAGGATATTGGCAACTGTTTTACTTACTTTCTTCATTCTGTCAATTTCTAAAGATTTCTCTTGCTTATTATTCTCATATTCTCTTTCCGAGATCTCCCCTGTTTGTGAGTTGACATAAAGAATTTCTAAATCTCTTTGCAAAGTTTTCATTTTTTTCTCCAAAGCGTCAAAGGTCTTTCTCATCTTTGCTAATTCAACATTCAATTTAAGTTCTAGATTTTTGATGTTTTTCTTGAATTTAGTTTCCATTTCCTCTAGTGTAGCTCTACTTACTGCTTTATCTCCCTTAAGACCACCTAGTTTCTTGAGTTTCTTCTTTTCATTGTTTCTATCTTCAATTATTTCTTCTATTGGCAAAATAGCTGAAAAGTTCTCAAAATTATCTTCTAGGGCTGTAGCACTTTCAACCTCTTCTTTCAATACTTTTATTCTGGGTAATGCTTCATTTCTAGGAATAAGTTTGTTTTTAACTCGATCAAGAAGTTTGTTGATTTCATCATCTAAATCGGCTTTCTTTTTAAGAAGAGCATTATAATCCTCTCTTTTAACGATGACATCAGCAATGCGTTCTACTAGCTCATCATCTGTTAATTCTCTCTTCTCTTCTTCCTCTTCAACTTTGATTTCTTCAACTTCTAAAGGCTCATAGAGCATTCCAGTCGGTGATTCAGGATCTTCAGTAGCTATTTCTACGACTTCATCCTTTACAATAAACTCCTCTGGATCTTCCTTATGAAGCAATCTTGCTCCACATTTTCTGCAAAAATTCCATTGAGATTGAACGGGGTTTCTACAGTAATGACATTCTACCATACAATTCACCTTTCTTAAGATAGAAAGTAGGTTATCCTTAAAAAAGATAATCTTTTGAAGACATATAATTATGCTAAAAATAACAATTTGTTCAAAAAATCCAGTGAAAATTCAAGCTGTCAAAGAAGCTTTTGCATCTTATTTTACAGAAATCGAGTACAAAACTTTGGATTTGAGTCAATACGAGGGTGTTTCAAGCCAGCCGATGTCATCTGAAGAAACACTAAAATCAGCATTAAGAAGACTAAAAATTGCTAGAAAGTTAGAAAAAGCGGATTATTACGTGAGCCTTGAGGGAGGATTAACTAGAGACATTTATGGGTCCTTTCTCACTTGGTACGTTGGAGTTAGTAATAAAATAGGGAAGGAATCTATTTCAGGAGGAGGTAGAATGGCAGTACCATCAATTATTTATGATACTCTCCTTAACAATCCTGAACGAGAGCTTGGGGAAATTATGGATGAACTAATTGGAGAAGAAAATATAAAACAGAAGGGTGGAAGTACAGCAATATTTACTGATAATAGAATAATGAGAAAAGATGTCTTTAAACGAGACATTATACTAGCTTTAGTTCCATTTGTAAATGAAACGTTTAGAAGGATTGAGATTTCAACTAACGCATAAACACAGAAAAATAAAACTTTGTATAAAAAGCACATTTTATAAATGTTAATTCAGATACTCAAACAAATATAGATAAGTGATATCATGAAAGACAAAGTACAAGCAACTTTAAACGAAATCCGAGTGGCTCTCCAACAAGATGGTGGAGATATTGAGCTTAAAGATGTTAATGAGGAAACAGGAACAGTTCGTGTCGAGCTTCAAGGTGCATGTAGAGGTTGTCCTTATAGTCAACTAACACTTACAGGTTATGTCGAAAAAGTTCTAAAAGAGCGTGTTCCCGGTGTCAAAGAAGTTTTAAATGTCAACCTAGAATCGATGCAAGCCTAAGAAGACTTACATAAAGTTTTTTTATTCAATTATTGTTACTTTTATAGTTATCATCAGGGGACAATGTAAATGCCAAACACACTACCTGCAGAAATTTTAGCTCACCAAAACAGAATCAGTCCAGAAATACTTGAATTTTTCATTGAAACTCTACAAGGAATGTTTACCCCTGAGGCATCTGTACAACTTGGGAGGACACTTTGGCACATTGTTGACGATCCTGTTTATGAGGGTGATGAAGAATTAAGATATCTTGCTAGCAAGATTGGTGTGATTGTTGGTCAATACGATTTAGCTATAAAGTGTATAACTGACTCTATAGTTGGTACGAAAGTGTGGGGCAGTGTTGCACTTTTTGAGATTGGTGAGATAGATGAAGCATTCAGTAATTTACAAGATGTGATTGAAAATGAGGGCACTGACTTTTTACCTCTGATAGAAGCGATTTTTTGGATCGTATACTTGAAATATCAAATAGGAGATACTGAAAATCTAGAATCTTACAAAAATAGGTTGAATGAAATTTTTACTGAAAGGAATATTAGACTCTTACCTCAACACCTTCATCAAATTAAAGATTTTACTGAAGGAATCATTGAACTGCAGTCTGCCAATAACATTTCAGGTTTGAAGAGTATTGAAGACTTTCTAGATTCAAGAGAGATAGTATCTGATCAGTATTGGCAATTATTGGCCCTTCTTACACTTGGAGAACAAACTTTAGATTCGTCAGACTATATTTCCTCTGAAAAAATCTATTCAAGATCAAAAATACTTGGAAATAATCTTTCTAATATTTCTCTTGCTAGTGCAGCTGAAGTAGGTTTAATCCATGTCCATTATCTTAAAGGGGAACTCAAAGCTGGAAACATCTTATCTGCACAGACTATTGATAGGTTACAAGGCATGTCACAATACTACCTTGGAAAAGCTCATTTTGCTAAAGGTAGAATCTTAGCAAAATTAGGTCACCACCAAATGGCTAGAAATAATTTTAATATTTCATATTCTTTAGCAAAACAATATCGAGATTACAACAGAGCTTTTCTATCTCTAATTGCAACTGCTGATAATTATATTTCAATAAATGAAAGAGAAAAAGCTCAAGAATTATACGACAAAGCTTACAACCAAATTGTCAATATTGCTAACAAAAGACAGTTTGCTAAGGCTTTGGTGCAAATTGCTGTTGGTGACTTTCGTCAAGGAAACATTCAAAGTGCAATAACAAGAGTTAACCAAATTGAAACTCTTTCTGAAGAAATTCTGTATCAAAAAGGTAAAACAGATGCTCTGAGATTAAGAGCTCAAATTTCTATAAGTTTAAATGAAGATATTAAAAAACAAATTTTCATTCTCAAAGCCTGTCAAATTCTATATCTGGAAGTTGGTGACGAGGAAAGCAATGCAAATTGTGACATCTTAATAGCTGAAGCAAGTACTCGATTGGGTAATATAAATGAAGCTGCAACACATTTAGAGAATGCAAAGAATTTCTATCTGAAAATATCTGAAAGCTTGAAAATTGCAGAAATTAAAGAACTGCAATCCTCTTTTGATTTAGAAGAAGGTAGATTTGATGAAGCTCTTGTTAAGCTCCGTTCTGCTTATAGTCATTATTCAGACATATTTGATCGAAATAGAAGAGTCAGATGTTTAAGAAAAGTTGCAGACATTCTAGCAATTAAGGGAGACTTCCGAGAGAGTATCAGTAGATATAAGAAAGTTGAAGGGATGATAGGAGAGACTGAGAACCTTATTGAAAAAGTAATTATCAACCTAAATAAAGCTAGGATTTACTTGTTTGAAGAAAAATTCACAGAGGCTTTGGAATCTTACAAAATTGCTGAGAGCTTCTTAATTGAACAAAATATTAAAGATGTTCTCAATGTTGTTCTTGTTGAAAAGAGCTTACTCTATATTTATAGTGGTGATTTTGAATTATTTGAAGAGACCCTCAAACAGATAAAAGAGCAATTTGAGGATAAAGATGAAATTGAAGTAACAGAAAAGTTCCTCACTGCTATTAAGTATATTCAGTTGGAACAATTCAACGAAGCATATACACATCTAATAGAAGTGCTACAGAAAACTTTCCAAAACGATCAACTAATATCTGTAAGTGTGTTGTTTAATTTGATTTTTGTGATAGTCAAACTAAATAGTGAAAATCTAACAGAATCTTATATTATTGAAGAAATCAATAATTACTTTGGATTCATCAGTAGCATTACACAGGAATTCAATTACTTTTATTTGAAAGGTTTAGGCTATCTTGTTGAATTATTGTGGAGAGTTATAGAAGACGGAGATAAAAGTTACAATGAAATATTGGTACAAGCTTCTGAATACTATGCAAGTACCGGAATTGAAAAATTTGGAAGTAATCTTTTGATGCTCCAATACAATATTGGAATATGGGAAAATCAAGAGGATTTAAGATTAAAAGAGATACTTGGAATAACAAAAAAATATGCCTCTAAAGAAGAAGCATTTTTAGAATATTTGGAAGATTCAACAAGAGCAATGTTAATTGAAAAACTACTAGAAACAGAGAAGATTCTTTTGGAAAGTATAGTGAAAGAAGAATCTTCAAAATAGAATAGACTCTTATTTCAAACTTTCAAGAGCCTTTTCAATGATCTGAGAAGATAAACCAATATAGTTAATTGGATCAAGAATCCTATCTATTTCTTCTTCTCTGAAAAATTCCATTATAACCGCATTGTTTTTTACAGCTTCAACAAAGTTTTCTTCATTTGATAATTGTTTCAACAGCTGATGAGCTTGTTGTCTACCTAGTTTATCAGCTAATTCTATCATAAGGTTCTCTGCGCATTGAGCACCTTTACGTAGATAGAGGTTTGCTTTTATTTTATCTAAATTTAGATGTAAAGACTTTAGAACGCTGTTCATTTGAAGAAGAATATAGTGTGTTAAGATGGATGTTTCTGCCAAAATAACTCTCTCTGAACTAGAGTTAGTGAGATCTCTTTCATGCTCTAAACAAATATTGTCAAGACCTGTTTGAATATTACCCCGAATAACACGTGCTAATCCACAAATTCTTTCACTTTTTTCAGGGTTTCTTTTTTGTGGCATTGTTGAAGATCCTACTTGAGTTTTAATGAATGATTCTCTAACCTCATCAATTTCGGTTCTTTGCAAATTTCTGATTTCTCTTGCAAAATGATCTAGAACAGTTGAGATAAGTCCCAATGAGTAGATATAATTTGAGTATACAACTCTAGTAACAACTTGTGTAGTGATGGGTAAATGGTTTAATCCCAATCTTTCTAAAACTATTTTTTCAATTTCCGTGGTTTTGAATGAAGCATAAGTACCTACAGCTCCTGACATCTTTCCAAAGCTTATATCAGCATTCTCCAAAGTTTTTTTTGCCAAACTCAATTCATTTAAGAAGTTAGTGAATTTCATACCATAAGTGGTAGGAACAGCATGAATGCCGTGTGTTCTACCTATACAAGCTAAATCTTTGTGTTTCAAAGCCAACTTAGTTGTAGTTTGCATCGTTTCTGTAATTGATTCAAGAATCAAATTCTTTGCTTCAACTAGTTGTAATCCTCTGACTGTATCCTGTATATCATATGAAGTAGCACCCAAATGAACATACCCTCCAGCAGTTCCACATTGCTCTGATATTGCAAGTACTACACTCATTAAATCGTGATGAATTTCTTTTTCTATTTCTTTAACTCGTTCAAGTTTTACGGTGTTAATTGAACATTTCTCTTTGATTACATTAAAAGCGATTTCCGGTATTTTGCCAGTTTTATAATTTGCATATGCCAATTCTTTCTCAACAAGGAGTTGAAGTTCAAACTTTTTTTGTTCTGAAAACACATTCTTCATTGATGTTTCATATCTACTTATTTCAAGCATAGTGTACCCTCATCCTAACAAACTACAAATAGTGTATGCTAATATAAGTTTGACCAATAAAAACAAAAAAGAAAAGAAAAATTAGGAAAAAATCTTCTTTTTCCTTATAATGATAGCTATGATAAGCAAAGTAGGGACTACAATCAAAAAAGTGTGTGTATCTGTTTTGTTCGTATCTCCTGGTCTATAAGTTAAATCGAAATTATATGTTTCTGAATGCACAGTTACATTTGAAGCTTCTGAATGCACTTCAATACAAGTTGCGTTAGTAATAGTCATTGTAGAAAAACTTCTATAAAATAGTGGAGCTTGTCTGTGATAGACCGTGTAACCTTCCTTAGTGAAATCATATGAATGTACATGTCCAAAAGCTGCAAATTCTATTGGATATGATTTGATAAAATTCCCAGCATTACCATTAAAATCATAGTGATAATAAAGCACATTTGCTGTTCCACTATTTTCACTCAATATGTTTCTTATTTGTATTATTTCCACTGAATTTAGCCCCTCAAAGGAAGATCCAAATCCAATAAAATCCCAATCTAGATAAGAGAAGTTTTGATATCGAATTGGTCCTAGATAATTATACCAGTTATATTCTAAATTGTCGGGTACAATGTGAGATTGAGAAAATTCATGATTTCCGTGAATATAATATACTGGCACATTAAGAGTATCAAGAGCCCATAAACCTAGTCTTAATTGTATTTCTGATCGTAGAGGATCCCCAGTCTCAGGATCGACAAAAACCGTTGTTGGTCCTTGAATTAAATCCCCTGTACAAATAATAAAATCAGGGTTTAATTTCTTAATTTTTTCCATTTCTTGAAGATTGATATCAGTTGTGTTAGTTTCGCTTAATTCTGCAGGAAAATGTAAATCTGATATATGAATAAAATTGAAGGGATACTGTTTATTCTCAACAAGTTTTACGGCATGAGTTTGATAATCATCACCCTTACTGCAGTGCAATTGAAGATCATACAGTCCCTCTATTTGACTAGAGGGTAGAGTCTTGAATAGCCATGTTTCATTGATATATTCTAGATTTATTATATCCAAAGAAATCTCTGTGCTATCATTCACTAAAGTAAAATTCCAACCAGTTGCATCTTCTAAGGTTTTTACGATAATATTAATCTGTTCTCCAAAGAGAGCAATTTTTGGATTGGCTTTATTTGGATATCGTATCATCCCAAAGGGTCGAGCAACTAAATGATAACGTGGAAATGAGGTTTCATTAAAGAATTCTTCTGAGGAAGTTGCATTATAGATTTCTTCTTCCAACTTAATCAAGGGGGATTCGTATTGAGTTTCAGCAACAATCTCACTGGAGTATCCATTGAATAACATTACAGTGGAGAT
The DNA here is from genome assembly GCA_023705905.1 of Candidatus Heimdallarchaeota archaeon. GTDB lineage: Archaea > Asgardarchaeota > Heimdallarchaeia > Heimdallarchaeales > Heimdallarchaeaceae > UBA460. Next base: position 1,417 of record BPTK01000108.1, on the reverse strand, counting down.
GAATAAAACACAAAATAGTCCAGTGATGATAGAGTTTGACTTCATATTTAATATAAAAAAGTCTTTGTTGAAAAATATTTCTGAATTTCGAGAAAGAAAAGTGTATTTGATTTCCTCGATGCAAAACCTTTTTTTGAGACCGAAGCATAAATATAATTATGCCCCATGAGAGAATGGCTCGTAATCTTAATCAAAGTATTTTTGCAATTTTAGTTGGAACTATGTTTAGTTGGCTCATAATACTCCTATTTAGCACGAATGCGCTAATTCTAGCTATTTTTGAAATACCACTAGCAATTTTAGTTGAATTATATGTTGTAACAGAATGTGTCTATTCGTATAAAGATGAAGTTTCTATCCAAACAACGTTTAATATGCTTAAATCATTGTTTAAATCTTTACTAATTTCAATACCTATTGTCATATTCTACAGTGCAATAATTTTGATTCTTCATAACACCATATCAAGCTTAGACATTGCGCTTCAACCATTATTTGAATCAATCCAAGGCTTAGATCCAATTTTAGCTATTCCACTCATAAACTTCATTCCTGTTTTCATCATGGTTATTGCTACACCTTTTCTATTGTTCTTATATGGGAAAGTGCATATTTTGATATTTAGAGGGTCAAAGGAAATGAAAGCTGAAGTTCAAGCAGAATTTGAAGCTAAGGAAGATGAAGAGCACAGACAAAAAACATCTGAAATAATGAAAGTATTGGACAATAGTATGGTACAATTGCAGCAATACTTGTTAGAATTGCAAGCTTTCGATCCCACAATAAGTTCAATAAATGATAGCGAATCATACAAAACAGTCAATATGCGACTAAACATGATAAGAGATTACATTGTCTCTCTTGGTATAGAGGAAACTAAAGAGAATAAATCTTTTTTGAAGGAGAAGGAAATTAGAAGTAAAATTAAAGAAATTGATATGCAAAAAGCAACAGTCACTGACATCATAGGACAGAAAGCTAAAAAGCTAAAGAAGGAAAAAGGTATTTTCGAGAAAGATGAACAACAAGAGGAATACATTAAGGGTGAGTCTAAGAAGAAGAAGAAGGAACTACCTGAACCTCCAGAAGAGAAGAAGGAGTTATCTGAACCTCCAGAAGAGAAGAAGGAACTACCTGAACCTCCAGAAGAGAAGAAGGAGTTACCTGAACTTCCAGAAGAGAAGAAGGAGTTATCTGAACCTCCAGAAGAGAAGAAGGAGTTATCTGAACCTCCAGAAGAGAAGAAAGAGTTATCTGAACTTCCAGAAGAAAAAGACGAAAAAAATGAAGAAAATGAAGAATAGTTTTCTTTATGCTTTTTTATGTGCTTCTAATACTTTCTCAATGAAATTGTCTTCAGGGAATGCTCCCTCGAATTGAATTGTACCTTCGTCAATTACTGTTTTTGGAACACCCA
>BPTK01000107.1 GCA_023705905.1 Candidatus Heimdallarchaeota archaeon | reverse complement strand
CCTATATCACTAGAAGGTAATTTCTGGGATGATTGGTCCGGTATTGGAGATTATTCAATTGATGGTTCTGCAAGTTCGGAAGATCTTTACCCATTAGAAGAGTCTTTATTGCCAATCATTAAGGAATATCAATCACCTTGCTTATACATTTTGTTAGTTCTCCCTGTTCCTTTGTTTTTTACAAATCTACTCTATAGAAAAAGAAGAAAATAGAGAATGAACACTCTTCTTTTTTTTTCTTATCTATTATAAATGCTCCATAGTATCAACTTCATCCTCTTTATACAGATGACTTTATACAGGTGAGATTGTAGTTATGAGTAGCAGTAAGTCATTATCATTAATATATTGCATAAATGAATATAAAAAGCAATTAATGCTCTTGTTCATGTTTCCAATTATATCTTGAGTTTGAATTAACAAAATCCGATTCTTCCTTATTAAAATCAAAAATTTTGTATACTATTTTATCAATTTCACTTCTCAATCTCTGAAACTCTTCTTCCCCCTTAGCTGAATTTAACCACTGGTCCACAAGCTGTTCCATCACTAATAGATTATTCGAACTGAAGTCTGGATAAGGTAATTCTCTAACAACATTTGAAGTAATATCTCGTTGAATAAAATACTCTGCTAAGTATTGAGTTAAGGATGAAGATAGGTATCCAAATAGAGCTTTTAAGGAGACCTTCTCGTCTATCGAGTATATTATGTCAAAAATATCGTTAACATAGATTTCCTTTGACAAATCTAACCCTATATACCACTTTCTGCCACGATTCCTTCGAATAATCTTCTCTCTTTCAAAAAGAGAGAAATCTCCAGGTGCCCCCAATAATTCTCGATCATAAACAAATTTGTCCCCATCATAGAATACTTGAAAATTCATTACTCCCTCTTTCTTTTGTGATTTGAAGGCATTATGCTTTATGAGTTTTTTATGTTCAATTTTGTTGTTTTCAGGATCAGCTTCGGAATAGAATTGTTGATACTTCTTAGCTAAAGTTAACCCCCTTCGTACAAAAATGATCTCCTTAAGCAAAATTGATCTAGATGCTATCTTTTCGATAAAGGAAGAATGGTATTTCGGTAATAGTGGTATCTTGTAATGAGAATTCATTATAGAAGCAAAAGCGACATGAATAGTCTTCTGAATTTTGTTATCTTGTATTTGAAAAGTATCGTTTTTACTCTCTTTATCCCAATAGATTATACAATAATCATTTACAACTTTCTCGAATAGTTTAGATTCACACAATTCGATTTTTGTCAGTAATCTCTCTTCTATTAATTTCTCCCTTACCTTCTTTCCATAAGATTCAGCAACAATCCCTTGGGGTAGGACTAAAGCACCTTTCTTTTTTGTTAATTGTAAAGCCAGAATCAAAAATGGAAGGACGAAGTTATACTTTCCATACAAATACTTCGAGAATGGTGGTGAAGACAATACTGAACGATACTTCTTCTTTATTGAAGGTCCATAAATTATCCAAGGAGGGTTCCCTACAGTAAAATCAAAATAATTTTCCTCAATAAAATTCAAATCATAATCTAAAAATCTTTCAGGATAATCAATAAACCAATTAAATTCCTTAAACCTCTTATCTATATCTCCAATTTGTTTTCTAATAGAAAAAACTCTGATAATATCTTCTTCCAAAGGTATATTTGTTTTATTAATCAAATTAAGCCTTAAAGTCAGATAGTCTTGCATTAGCTTTCTTGCTTCATTGTTTTTACACAAATCTGAAAAAACGATCTCATCAAAACCAGAAATTGCATCTCCATTCTTGATTGTCAATAGGAGAGAATATTTTCTCTGTTTTGATAATTTTGGATTAAAGATTAAACTACAGATACAATATTCAAATGAAAGTTTATCCAATTCCAAGCCGTAGATAGTAAGTTCTGTCTTTCTTAATAATGGAATTATAAAATCTCCTAGACCAGCAGAAAAATCAATTACAGAATGTATCTTGTTCGATGTTAGTTTAGTAGAAAATATCTTGTTGTTAACTTCATTTATCGTCTTCTCAGAAGTAAAGTATTGTCCAATTTCTTTTTGTTTTGTATCTGCTTGTAAGGAAGAAAAGAAATCATGATTTGATAAAATAGTATCGAGATTCAATATTAATTCGATAATCTCCCAAGGTATCAAAACTTCAGAAATGAAAAACCTCTCAATTTTTTGATAGAAATTGAAAATAGAGGAGTCCCATTCTCGAATAAGCTGTTCAAGGGACACAAACTCATTTTCTTTACTTTTTTCTGAAATAAGTCCATATTTTTTAAGGATAAAGAGTTTCAGTAGCAATGATTTTGATTCATTTTTGGAAATACCCAACTTATTGATTTTATTAAGAATACCCTGAAGTTGGTTATTTAATGAATTAGGTGCCATCAAAACTCAATCACAATTCCTTTTTCTGCTATAAAATATCTTCTGTTTATTGGTAATTAATTGCAAGCTTAATGAATGAGCAATTTGTTCGTATATTCGGCAAATTTTTAACGTAATATTGATATTGGATATTAATGAAAAGTAACCTCCCTCCAGAAATACTCTCAGTATTTCACACTTTATCGGATGATGAAAAGGAGAGGATACTAAAATCTGACAAGTTAACAACTAATTCTAATCTTGAAATTATTGAAAATGTATTAAGAAATATACGAGGGGAGATAAAAGAAACTTCAGACTCATTTTGTTTTCTTTTGGGAAGAATACTTTACCACAGAGCAAACTTCAATGAAATTGTTAATATTTACAATAAAGATCAAATGGCTGGGATGGGTTTGTGGTACGGTCTAGTACTTATATATGAAGGAAAATTAGAACAATATAATTCTCTAATTCTAAAAATATCAGAGGAATTAAAAAATTCAATTTTACTTTCATTTATTTTTTACGTTGAGGCAATTCAAGGTTTACTTTCGCAAAATTTCTCAAAATATCTTGAGAACAGAAAAAATTGTTTCAATTTTTTCCTTGTTAGATATCCACAAGATATGGAATATAGTAGTGATTTATACAAACTTATTCAAATCTATATGTTGGAGATGGACGCATACTACCTTCGTTCCACTTACATTCTCTCATTAGCGAGAGATAAAACAAAAGAATGTTTGAACCTGAATCAGGCTTTGAATGATAGAATTTTTCAAGCACAAATTAACAACACAATTGGCATAATCGAGTTAGAGAGGGGAAATTTCCAAATCGCTCATCAAATATTCCTAAAAAGCGAAGCTATTGCAAAAGAGATCAAGATGGATAGATTACTTGGTCATGTAGCAGGAAGTATTGGTGAAATCTATCTACAAATGGGCCATCTAGATGAAGCCTTGTTCTGGTATAATAAGAGTTATTCTACCATAAAAGAATGGAAAAATGATTATAGATCACTTTATGTTCTTCATGCTAGTTTTGCTGACATTTACTTTGCTAAGGAAGAGTTTGATAAAGCTAAGTCTGAAATGGAGAAGGTTCTGCAGATTATAGATGAAGGACAATTTAAGGACCTATTTATGCAAATGAAATATGCTGAAATTCTACTCTACTTAGATGATGCTTCATTAGTAGAAACTATTTTAGAGCAAATTGAAAAAGAGTGGAAGAAGCAACTATCACCCACACAAAAAGCATATTTCTTATTCCTCCTAGGTTTTCTAGAATATAAGAAAAACAATTATGGTAATGCTCAAGATTTCCTACAAAATGCTATGCTTCTATCAGACGAATTAGGAAATGAAATATTAAGTTCTAAAACGCTAGTTTTGTTATCAGTCGTCTTCCTCAAGAAATATACACTGACGCTTAACTTGGAAGAGCTAATCGAAGCTGATAAATGTCTTGAAGATATTATAACCTATCTGGAAGAGAAAGCAAAATATGAATCTCTTTCTTTGATATATTATATAAGATCAAAAATCAAAATAATCGTCTTAGATTTTGAAACAGCCCTATTTTTGTTAAAAAGTGGAGAGAAACTAGCGAGAACATATACACCACTCTTAGTTGAAAATTATAAAGAAAAAATTAATCTAGTGAAAAATGCTATTGAAAGCGATGTTGATACAATTATCGACACAGGTTTAGTAGAGTTCATTGAAGATATTGACTCTATTACTACAATACTTCGTAAAGAATCAAAGAAATTGGCAGCTCCGAAGGGAGAAAAACCAATTGCCGTCTTATTATTCCATTCTAGTGGGATTCCAATACGAACATATCTTTCAGAAGAAGTTCGTGTTACTGATGATCTTCTTTTTGGAGGTTTTGTATCCGCAATCAGACACTTGATGAACGAGTTATTTATGGATCAAAAACATGGAGTTCTCTCTATAGATCATGGTCAATACAAACTTTTAATCGAGTTTTATTCAAATGTCTTCTCGGTAGTAGTCATTGCTTTGAGAGACAGTTATATGTTAAGACGAAAAATGCATAGATTGGTGGAACATTTATCAATTAAGGGAATTTTTAAAGACAAATACAGAGGAGATTTAGCAGAAACATTGGCTTTTGAGATAGATTCTTTGGTAAGAAACTTATTTGGTATTAGGAGTCAAAATCCCACCTAAATTTTATATTTATATATTCGGAAAGAAGATAAATTTATTATTTAATACTGTATAATCTACTTGAAAGAGATGAAAGACAAGAAGAGCAAAATGGGTTTTCCAAAGGAGTTTGCAATATTTATTCCAAAAATGTCTCCGGAAGAACAAAAGATTCTCAAAGAACAGGAGAAAAACTTCCAAATTGATGATTCACTAGTTAAAGTGCGTGATTATATAATAGACTTATTCCCGAATCTTCCTAAACCCTCTGATTTTCTAGTTTTTGCTCTCGGTAAAATTCTATTTTTTAATTCCGATTACGACACTCTTAATGCTCTTGATGAAGAATTTTCGTATCAAGGGTTTGCTTTATGGAAAATTAGATTATTGCTTAGAAGGGGATTAAGTGAAGAAGCTATCAAGAAAGCTTCTGTGATATTCAAAAAAGAAGAGAACGATCTCTGTTTTAAATTGCATAGCTTAAGATCAATTGCAAATGGATATCTCAATCTTGGAAATTATGAACAATGTAAAATTTATCTTAGCGAGTTATTTGAAGATTCTCTAACCTCTCCGAAACTGTCTGCAGAGGATAAACCAATCATTAATGATATTCTTCTTGAAGCACATAAAGATAATTTCATTCTTAATCGTTTTTCAGAAGAGAAGATTAAACTAGAAAATAAAATAAATGTTGCATTGCAAATCGCTACAGATTTAGGCGAAAGAAATCATATAGGTTCATTCTATTATTTAATGGCTCTTCTGCAACGAGACTGTGGAAAAATTGAAGATTCAATTAAATATTCGAATCAAGCTATTGCTCTTTTCAAAGAAACAGGAAATGAGAGTTTACTATCTGCAGCTAAAGGAAATCTTGGAACAATATATGTTATCCAAGGTAATTTGGATGAAGCAGAATCCATTTACCATGAGATATTAGAAACTTTCAGAAATTTAGAAGAAAACCGTTTTATTTCTCTCTCCATTAAGAATTTAGGGAACATAGCTATTGAGAGAGGAAATTATGAAGAAGCCATTGAAAGATACCAAGAAGCTTTAAACATAATAGAAAAATTAAATCTGAAGGAAACCTATCAATATTGTATCCTAGCAGAGCTATACCTTCAAACAGGAAGATTAAGTGATTTTGAGATTCTAATAACAAATCTGGAAGAAGAAATTAGAGGGTCTCCTTCATCAATAATTGAAGCGTACATATTATTTCTGCAAGGTTTAAGGGACGTAAAAAGACTCAATTACGGGAAAGCAAGTGAATTTTTCTCAAAAGCATTAATTATTGCTGATCGCCAAGGAAGAGGTGAGTTATCTGCAAAAATATTGATGAATACAATTTTACTAAACATCAATAAATATGATGTGGAAAAGAATATCGAGGAACTGGATTCTGCTATTCAAAATATCAATCACATATTGCCTTATTTCATGGAAAGTAAGTTAACTAAAGAACAAGTGGCATTGCGAATACTAGAAGGAAAAATTTATGCAATTAAACTAGATAAATCTCGCTCATTTAATAGTTTCCAAAAAGCACGTGATTTACTTCAGCAGCACAAAAACAAACAATTGCTGCAGATGGTCAACAAGTATCTAGAAGATATAAACAATCTAGAACACTACGAGGAGCTTTCAAGTTTTGAATGGGTCAACGAACCATTCAGATCAGATGTTTATAGCTTAGAAGACATTGGTCTACGCTATATGCAGAAATCTCATGTTCAAATTGAAATAGCACCCTTAGCCCTTATCCTCTTACATAGGTCTGGGATACCATTACGATCTTTCGTTATATCAAAACGTACAGTTAAAGACCAATTATTATTTGGTGGATTCATTGTAGCTATCAGGGACATGCTATCAGAATTATTCGAAGGACAGAAGAGTCAAGTATTAGTGATAACTTATGGCAATTATAAAATTATCATTGAAGCTCATCCCAAAGGTTTTAGTTCTGTAGCCATTTCAGCCCATGACTCATTTTCACTCAGAAGGAAAATCCATCAATTAACTGATAAACTATCTAAAACTGAAATTCCTAAACAATATTATGGGGATTTATCTACACAACTTAGCACTTATATTGACAAAGAAGTAGAATCGTTATTTGGTTCAAAATTGGTATATAGCGACACTATTCAAACAAACTTTAAAGAACAGTAAATTTAGGAGGTTATCAAATGGGAATAAATTTACCAGCTTTTATTGTAAATGAGGTTGAAATACATATTGGTGACGATAAAAGTGAATTCTATGAAAGAATCTCTAAAATCATAAGTTCAAACAAAGAAGAGGAGATAATTAGAAATTCTTTGGAACATTATTTTTCCAAAAAAAATACTTTAGAAGATCAAACAGATCAAATGCTAATATTAACCTATTTCTTACTTAGTTATTGGTGCAAGGAATATGATTCTGTTATTGATTATTTCAGTAAATTCACAAATACAATAGACATGCAAAACTTATCCCTTATAGTACTCTACGCACTTTCGCTAAGAAATATGTTTAGCTTTGATAAATTTAAAAAGTTTAAAATCGAAGTGGAGCAAGTAGTAAATGGACTCGTAGATTCAAGAGAAAAAGAGTTTCTGATTTTATCGATAAAGGAATTTTCAGCAAAGATAGAAAAACGACCTGAATTTGGATACAAAGCTCTCAATGAAATCCTACGTTATTTGTTAGATATGGATGATCTTTCTGAGAAATTCCCGTTCATTCTCGATGCTTTGTTGAGCGATTTAGTTAACTTTGCTTATGTTATAGCAGATGATAATCTGAAAGACCTGTGGATTGAAAGTGCAGTTAAAAGAGCAGAAAATTTCAACAATGAAGGCATGCTCTGCTCCCTCTATGACTTACTTGCAAACATTTCAATGAAAGAGTACGACATGAAAAAAACTGTTGAGTATATAGAAAAAGGTATTAATCTCGCGAAAAAGCTGAAATCCGATCGTCTGCTTGTTATTATGCAGTTGAATATCGCTACTAAGGAAAAGATGAACGGAAAACTCACAGCAGCATTAGCAATATATAATAATATACTGAAAATTAAAAACTTACTCAAACCAACAAATATTCAAGTTTTAGAAAAGATAGGTGAGATATACTTTCTAAACGAAGATCCCAAGAGAGCAGAAGAATATTATGAAACCGCTCACAATCTAAATAAAGAAAATGGTTTCATTTACGCTCTTCTAGAAATTACTTATGGGTACTTAAAACTGCTAAACAAAAAAGATGAAGGTGAAGCATTAAAATTCGGTATGCAGCTAGCAGAAGATCAGTTTGATTTCAACGCTATGTCATATTTCTATTTCTACAAAGGACTATATTCCAAGAAAAAAGTTAATCTCTCTAACGCTGTAAAACAATTCGAACGAGCTTTAGAATTTTTCGAGAATCAAGTTATCTTAGAGGGAATTGTGTATTCATATGGAGAACTTGCTGAAAGCTACTTTGAGATGTATAGAATTACAGAAAATAATGAATTTGCAGAGAAATTCCTATACTATATAGATAATCTTCTGAATGTTACTGAAGAGCTTGAACATCCTCTCTATGTGGATGCAATGATTATTAAAGCATGTTATTTCCAATATAGAGGGCTAGATAAAAGAGCAAAAGAGAAGCTGCAGATCGCGTTGACTTTTTCAGAACAACATGAACTGGAAGAGAAAATAGAAGAATTGAAAATAAGGTTAAGAGACAAACCTTCTCTACTTCAAGAACTTAAAGGATCAAAGAGTCTTTTCAATAGAATTAGAAAATTCTCTTTTGGAGCTCACAAGAAAATACCCATAATACTTTATCTTCTACTTGTTATTGATGAAGGAGGATTACCCTTGTATTCCTATAATTTCTCAGAGACGAAAGACATGGATGATCTTCTAGTTTCAGGTTTAATCACTGCAATAATAAATTTCTCATCTGAAGTGCTTGGTAAAGGAATTGATACACTTCGAAGCATAAACCATGAAGGAAGAGCTGTTATAATTGAACAGCAAGAAAATATCATGGCAGTCCTTGTAGCAGATAATGAGACATTTGAAGGTAGGCTACAGGTAAGGAAATTCTTGAAAGAAGCAATAACAAAAATTAAAGAGAATATATCGATAAAAGTAATAAATCAAGAAGAGTTTCAACCCATTGTACACAGTGTTTTCTCTGATTCTCCTTTTACATTAGAATGAAAAAACTATTTTCCTTTCTTCTTCTTCCTCCACATTGTTACAGGTACCAATACTAGTATAGTTAATAGGAAATAGATTTCGGTTTCGTTAGTAGGAATGGGTTCTTCTGTATACTCTTCAGGGTGTAAAATATAGTAAAGTAAATCTTCTATGTCGACAAGAGCTGTTTTTGTTGAGTTGATTGCATCTATGTATTCCATGTTACCATATTCCACGACTGAATTCTCGATATTGCTATTTATTTCTGTAATGAATCCTATAACTTCCGTTGGAGAACCATTATCTATAAAATATTGATAAGCATCTTCGAATTCTTGTTTGGTTTGCTTGAAGAAATATTTGAAATGTGCTCTTGCTAAACCATCTTGGTTGAAAGTACTAAAACTCTCTTCACTGAACGAGAAGTAATTCATCACATCTTTAAAAAAGGAAGAGCCCCAGCCATAGGTACTAGAGTGAGGATGAGGTAAACCTAGACTATGACCCAATTCATGAATCATAACAGCTGAATAACCTCTTCTTGGTTGAGAAGGATCAGCATCCTTGAAAATACTATTCTGAGTTCCAAGGAGAATCTCCCACCCCATTCCTCCGAGTCCTGCAAAAGAAACGCCATTATACTTGAAACTTATTTCATCAGTTAGGAAGAAATAACTAGGGAGAACAGTATCAGCTGCATCAAAATCAAAATGATAAACTAGATTATTGCTCAAATAATAAAATAAACCCTCCATCACTTCAACGTACAAACCATTAACATCTTCGTGAATATACGAAGCAATTTCATCGTAAAGTTCTGGATAATCAGTTAATTGGACGTAATCCACACTTACTTCCCAATTAATCCAAGGAAGGTCCATCTCTAATTGACTAAACATTCTACTTTCTGAAATGACCCACTCAATTTCTTCAGCTGTAAACCCGTTATTGGTAAGATTATCGAATACTTTTACTTGAAGAGAATAGGATTCTCCAATCTGATCATCTGAAAAATATGCTGAAAATACGTTTCCTAGATATGAATATAGCCAATCTGCAATATAGGTTGTCAAAATTTCTTGACCAGCTGGAGTGTATGGATCATGTATTTGAATAAGCGTGTCAATATCAGGATAATCATAATAACTGAAGGCTCCTGGATAAAAAGCTGTCCAAGCTGTTAACAACCAATCAAAATACCAGGAACGAGAAGATAAATCAATGTAACAAAAATGGTGTTCTCCTCCCCAGCCTAAAGTTGGTCTGGAAGGAATCTCATCATAGCCACCAAACCAGTGAGTAACTGTTTCATTTGTATCAAATGAAATCTTATCAACATTGTACCAATGTTCCAGAGAGTGATCAGGAGTATCAAAGGAAGAAAAATTAAGGAAATAGAGGGTATAACCACTCGTTTCTAATACAGGAGTATGAATGAAAGTAGAAATATATTTCTCGACATCTTCAGCATCTGCAACTAATCCATCTTCTGGAAGAAAAACATCTGTTCTCTCTCCTGATATAATATCCTCATTGAGTTTTGTAGTATTTAGAGAGAAACCTACTCCTGATCCATTAATGCCTGTTGTTAGAATATAATTTTTCAAACCATTAACATAGAGATCATCTAAGTGCTCAAAATCATAATTGAAATTAAGTTGAGTTGTTCCATAATTGACATCAGATTTAGTAAGATAACTCGGAAGCTTATCTTCAATTGCTTCTTCGTCAATAATATCTTGATCAAAACCTAGAAACCTAATATAAACTGTTAAATTAGTGTCAAAATTGTCAGGTAAACTTGAAGTATAAACAATTTTATCTTGAGTAAGACTTGTTTCTCCAACAATTGTGAAGGATGAGACAAAGAGTAAAAAGATGGTGAAGGAAATCAGCTTCTTTTGCATACTGTAAACATGCAGAAAGCATATTTTAATTTAACTCATTAACAATCCCCAATCTACTCAAATTTTTAACAACAAACTTGGTATTTCAAACCAACAATTTTCATGACATCTACTGCATCTTCAATTGTATTTGTTGAATTTTGATAAATATCAGGTAAGTTATTAGGTTCAATTAACAGATCTTTGCTTTTTCGCGTATAATTCTTCGAACAACTCTAATTCTGAGACCATGATAGAAAAAAGAGAAGTTTTACATTTGATTGGATTGGTCAGCACTTCTTTTTTGCAAATATCTTTATAAAGTATACATTAATGTGAAGTGATTTAGGAGATACTCCTAATGTCACAGATATTTGAGAAAACAAAATATTATTTCAAGAATAAATACAATGAAATAACAAAAGGAAAATGGTCAGAAGGTAAACTTGGATACTTCATTATAATAATGAGTCTACTCTGGTTAATTTCTCGAATAATCATTAGTTACTCAAATAATCTAAATTGGGATGAAGCTGTTTATATGTTACTTGGAAGACATTTTGGTAATTATATCGATCTAAGTTGGCAGAGTCATAGACCCCCAGGCTATCCTATGATTGTTTTTGTTTGGTCTAAGATTTTTGGTGGAAGCTTTCAGATGACACATGTTCTGAACTGGATACTTTATCTAGTCGGGTTCTACTTCTTCTATCGATTTGTAAAGGAGGTAGAAGGAGAAAATATTGCAAGACGTTCGATAGCTATTGGATTTGCTTCTCCCGTTATGATTTACTTTGGATCTGCATCTGTAATGAGTGAGTCTCTCCTATGGTTAACAACTAATGCAGGATTATATTTTTATGTAAGATTCTTGAAAGGAAAAACTCTGGAAATATACGCAGCTAGTATTTTCTTCAGTATTGCACTTTTTTCTCGTTTTACGACGTTTTTCTATGTTATCGCTTTAGTGATTTTACCATTTCAAATAGGCAAAGAAACGTGGATACAATTCAAGAAATATTGGTATCATGTTCTAGGTGCAGTTATCTTAGCTGTTACTATTTTTATTCCATGGTTCTGGATATGGGAAATTAAAACGGGATCAATAATTGGTCCAATTATTTCAAACCTTAGAAATGGGATGGTACCCTTTAATTTTCTAACATTTGATTGGTTATTATGGTTTGTTCAGACTCCATATATCTATCTAGCAATCACAGGAATTTTCGTCTTGCATGGAATTAGAGGTTTGCTGAATAAGCGATCAAGACTCTATATTGTCTGGTTTGTTTCCCATTACTTGATTGTAACATTTTTGAGATCAAATTGCGTAGATTTTGGAGAACATTATGGTGGTCATATAGCTAGATTAATCTTCTCTGGTTTTCCAGCTCTTTTCATTATTACAGCAATTTCTTGGGAGGAGAAATCATCACTTGTTGTAAATCCTATGGATAAATTTCAGAAAAGAGGAATGATTATCAATATAGGTCTAATAATTCTATACCTCATACTTTTTGGCGTTGAATTCTATTTGAAAGGTATATACGAATATTTCAAAACTCCTTTGTCTTTTATAGGAAAATTCACTATTTTCTGGGTAATAGCTGCTTTATTAGTGTATAAGCTAATTGATTATAATTTAAAACGGAAAGAAAAATATGATCTAAGAAAAATATCTTTGCTTGCAATTTTAGTTCTTCTGCTCCCTATAAATCTATATTATACACAAACAATGTATACTTCACTCTATTTTGGGAGTATTAGAGATGGAACAGCATACATCAGAGGTCAATCAGATGGTATTATACTTACGAATACCCTTATAGTGGGTTATTATACAGATTTAGGAGAATATGTGAGAATACCTGAAACCTATAGTGAATTCCAAGAAATCCATAATGATAGCGAAATTGAGTATGTACTGATTCATAATATTGGAGGAATGGAAGTACCGCAATGGTTTGAATTAGGTATTAATAGTACGTTTCTTGAGGCGTGGAATAGTGAGCTCAATTACGTTACGGTTTATCAGGTGAATGCATCAGCTGTCTAATTCCAGGTTACCAAATTATTCTTTCCTTTAAACTATTAATGGACTAATTTGATATTTCAGACCTATAATTTTCATTACATCCACTGCATCTTCAATTGTATTTGCTGACAATTCTAGAGCTTCTACAATCT
>BPTK01000106.1 GCA_023705905.1 Candidatus Heimdallarchaeota archaeon | reverse complement strand
TAACCAAAATGATGTATAAGAACAAGAAAGTTAAAATCATCAAAACTAATACAATGCATCTTACACATGATTTTGATTATGTTGTTGCAGATTTAATTGGAGAAGAATTGGATTTCTTTGGTTATGAAAAAATATCTAAATCTAGTTGAATTTACTTGAAGAACTTCTCCGTCTCTTGGATTTTTTTAGAGTTTTGTCACGTATTTCAGATGGAGTTTCTTTCACGCTTTTTTTAGTAGAATAATATCTATTTTTCCAAGAAACTTTATTCCCAAGAGCTCCATTCAACAGTGAAATGATAATTATTGTAATGACCACTACCATAGCTAGAGGGTAAAAAAGGATGAATAGAGCATTGTTCTTTCCCCTTTGTCTCCAGTAGATATAATATGCTACTCCCCAGGTCAGATATAAGACACTATTAACTATAATTCCGATAGAAAAATCCCAGACCATCCAGTTAGTTGGGTTGATAATAGAATTTGCAAGAAAATAAGAGGATATTAAACAATAGAGTAGCCAGCAGATAATTAATAGAACTCTCCAAAATGGGAGCGTATTAATTCCACCCCAAATTGCTCTTTTGAAAGCTCTAAAGAAATCCATGAATTTTCCTGGATACATTCGGGTAGAGACAATTTTTGTATGATCGACGAAGTATAATTTTAATTCTTTTTCCTTACAAAGCTTAGCTAATGCAACATCTTCAACAAGTGAAGAACTTATTGCCATGTGACCACCCAATTTCTCATACCCATTTCTACTAAACATCATATATTGCCCACTTGCCATAAATGCAGATTTGTCATATGGATTGTTAATATTATTTCTTGGTCCTCCTCCTAGGAAACTGAGGAAATACATAAAGCCAACTAGGTATTCAAACCATTTCTCAGCTTTTTGATAAGGAAATAAGGATAGAAGTGTAGAATCTGTAGAAAGGAGATGCTCAACAGTAATTCTAAGTGACTCTGGAGTATGTTCAGTATCTGCATCTGTAAAAAGAAGTACGTCACCTTGCGAGGCTTGGTAACCGATATGACAGCCGTAAGATTTTCCTACCCAGCCTGTAGGTAAATTCTGATCAATAATTACATTAGCATAAAACCCTTTTGCAATCTCGGCAGTTCTATCTTTTGAACCTCCGTCAACTACAATTATTTCATAATCTGGATAATCTAGTGCTATTAAACTTCTCAAACATTTACGAATATTATTTTCCTCTTCTAAAGTAGGAACTATAATACTAACAAAAGGCAATTCAAAATCAGCTAGATTGAGATATTGCCAACCATTTCGGCTATTTTTTATAATATTGGCTAAATAGATGAAGCAAACACTAACTATTAAGATATAGAGTGTGTCAAAGATGAAGCCCATTTCAAACACTTGCCTAGATAATAAATTCATTTGTCTAGCTGTTACTTATAATATTTTTCTTTTGTATAAAAATAAAGAGAGAGAGAGAGAAAATATATCTCATACAATCAGTGATAAATATGTTCCTCATCGTAAATTTTCGGTTTAAAAACCTTCATGGAGATTGCTAAAAAAGGTAGGATAAAACCTAAGGTTAAACCGATTACTGCGAATAGGGTGAAAAAGAAGTTCATATAGGGGTCACCATAAAGAGTACAACTATCTAGTAAGATGGTTGAACAAAGTTGTTGCAGAATTGAATCAACCGTTAGATACAGGAAGAATATGCCTATGACATTAAATATTACTCCATATCTATAAATAGGTATTTTCTTATTCCATTGAGTTTTTCCAGGTATCATATTGTGCTTTCCAATTAAGCCTTTGAAAGCAGGGATCAAGAAGAAAGGTGCTGTAAAACTTCCGAACAGTAAGAAGAAAGGTACATACCATATTTTGAGGGGGAATGTAGCAGATTTCATTGTATACATTGTAGTAGCTGAAATTGTTGCAAAGTAGATAATGAAAGTCAAAGAAAGGATGATAACTAACCACCATTGCCCTAACATATAAGCCCTAACCAATGGAATTTTTAGCATGTATATTATTGCGTAGAATATTCCAAGGAAATAAAATGAAGTTGCAGCTACAACCAAAAGAGAAGAAAGCACAATATCAAGAGATTGTCTAAATTTCAGTTTTCTTTTGAGAGTATGTTTGATTAATTTACCAGTATAATCATACATTATCCCTGATTGGCCTGTGAACCATCTAAAGAGTTGACTGATCTGGTGTGCCATTGTTTCTGGAACCAGAGACATAGATCCTATTTCATCAAGGAAATACCCTTTCTTTCCTTCCATAATTAAATTAACAGAATGATCAAAATCCTCTGTCATTTTTCCTTCAGGAATTGGATATGCGTAATCTCTTCTGAAACAAGCTGTAGAGCCACTGTAAAGGACAGTTCCAATTTTCCTTCGAGCATTTTCAGAACAAAATTGTTGAGTTAAGCTCATAGCTTCCCAAACATGTAAGAAGTTTGTAACATTTCTAAATCCAAACTTTGCTTGAATAAAAGTAAATTCTAGATATTGTTCCATTATAGCTACGAATTTTATTAAAACATCTGGTTTTGGAATATGATCTACATCGAAAAATGCGATAATATCTCCATTAGTTTTTGGTATGACAAGATTTAGCATGTGAGCTTTGAACCTATCATTTTCTTCGTAATAGTAAATTGCATTATATTTCTTACTTATTTGTTTACACTGTTCTCTTAAATTTTCATCTGGACTATCATCAGCAACCCAAACATCGTAATTGGAATAAGTTTGTTCTGTAAAACCAATTAATGTTTCTTGTAGTACAGTTGGTTGAACGTTGTGGATAGGGACTATAACACTAATTTTGGTTTTTCCAGTTAGTGCTTTCAAATCATAAGGAACTTCCCCAACGCGTAAAACTCCATCAATCAGTTGAATCGCGAAATAAAGAGCTATGAAGAAACTAGCAACTTCTACTAAAAGAGCTAGAATGTTGAGAATTTGACCTCCTACACTGAGTTCATTGTTAAAATCACCAATGATATTGATGAGTGACCAAACAAAATACGCAGCAATGAAACCATATAATATAAAACCAAAAATATGATTAATTCGACTCCAGATTAACCGTCTACGCATAAACATGGTTAGTACAAAAGGATATTTAAGTATTCAGACTTGAATTCTAAATTCTAATCAACTAATCCTAACAAAGAATAGTTAATGGTAAATATGCTTGTCCTCATATATTTTAGTTTTGAAATATTTTTTTGTTATTACCATGAAAGGCAAACAAAATGTTAGAGTAAAACCAACCAGAGCGAACAACAAAAAGAAGAAGTTTCGATAAGGATCTGCATAATAACAAAAACCTAGAGTATAATAGTAACATAATTGTTGAAAAATAGAATCGACTGTTAGATACAAGAAGAATAATCCAAAGACTGTATATATAGATGCTATTCGGAAAATTGGTATCTTTTTATTCCACATTGTTTTACCTGGAATAAGTTTGTTTTGACCTATTAAGCCTCTAAATGCTGGAATTATGTAAAAAGGTGAGATCATACTACCAAAAGATAGGAAAAATGGAATGTGCCAATATTTCAGCGGAAAAGATGCTGAGTTCATTGAATATATTGTAGTTGCTGTAATTGTAGCTAGATAAATTATTGCTGTTAATGCAGTAATAATTATTAACCAAATATGACCTAAAGACCATGCTCTAACCAATGAAATTTTCGCAAAGTAGATGATACTGTACAGAACACTTAATGTGTAAAATGAAGTTGCTCCAACCACAAGAAATGAAGAAAAAGCAATATCAATGGCTTGTCTCAATTTTATTTTTCTCTGAAAAACAAGTTTAACCAACTTACCTGCATAATCAAACATAGCTCCAGATTGACCAGTAAACCATCTAAACGATTGTGAGATTTGGTGAGCCATAGTATCAGGAACCAAAGACATAGATCCTATTTCATCTAAGAAATATCCTTTCTTATTAGTGAAGATTAAATTCAAGGATAAATCATAATCCTCTGTCATTTTTTCTTCAGGAATTGGAAAGCAATCTTCTCTTCGGAAAATTGCTGTAGTACCATTATAGAGAACTGTATCAATTTTCCTGCGAGCGTTCTCAGAGCAAAATGCTTGCATCAACCCCATAGCTTCCCAAATATGCAAACGATTTTCTACATTTCTGAAACCGAATTTTGCTTGAATAAAAGAATATTGAGGATACTGTTCCATAATCGCCACAAATTTATCAAGAATTCCTGTAGTTGGTATATGATCAACATCGAAAAAAGCAATTAAGCTACCTTTGGTTTTTGGAATAACAATATTTAGCATACCAGATTTGAAACGTTTATTATTTTCAAAATAATATTTTACATCATGTTTTTTGCAAACTTTCTCACAAGCTAATCTTAGTGCTTCATTTGGACTATCATCAGCTACCCAAAGATCGAAATTTGGATATGTTTGAAGGTTAAATCCCTTAATTGTTTCCTCTAAAACACTAGCTTGAACATTATGGATTGGAACAATGACACTAACTTTTGTTTCACCAGTGATTTTTTCAATATCATATGGAATTTCTCCAACTTTGAGAACTCCATCAATCAATTGTATTGCAAAATAAAGAGCGAATACAAAACCAAAAATCTCAACAAATAAGGCAAGTATATTGAGTATTTGTCCTACAACATTTAATTCATTATTAAAATCGCCAATTATGTTAACCAGAGACCATATAAAATATGCAGAAATGAAACAATATAATATAAAACCTACAAAGTGATTCACTCTACTCCAGAATGTTCTTCGAATCATAAAGTGATTACAAAAGAATTGTTATTTAAATCTTGACACATATATGACAAAAGTAAAATTCTTACAAAATTGACCAAAGTTATAAGGAACCAATTTCATGTAAATTAAGATGTCAATTCCAGACAATCATCCAAGAGCGGAATCATTGAGAGTACGCGAAAAAATTATTGAGGGAATGCATGAAAAAATTGTTGCTGAAGCAGGATTAATAGCACATGGTCGAGGGGAGGCTTACGATTATTTATTGGGAGAAAAAACACCGAGCTACGCCCAAAAGCAGCAAGAGGTTGCAGTTGCTATGTTATTAGATGCAAAAAAACCTGTAATTAGCGTTAATGGAAACATAGCAGCTCTCTGTCCAGAAGAAATAGTTCAGCTAGCTGAAACTACTGGAGCAGCACTTGAAATAAATTTATTCTATAGAAGCGAGGAGAGAGTTGAAGCAATTACTAAAGTTTTGGAAGAAGCGGGAGCAAAAACAATTCTTGGCGATGATCCTGAACATTATGAAACAATAGAAGAGATATCACATTTAAGAAGAATAGTTGATGTCAGAGGTATATATTCTGCTGATGTAGTTCTTGTTCCACTTGAGGATGGAGATAGAACGATGGCACTTAGAAGAGCTGGCAAAAAAGTGATAACGATTGACCTGAATCCTCTTTCTAGAACTTCTCTATGGTCTAATATATCGATTGTTAATAATGTTATCAGAGCTGTACCAGAGATGATTGAAGTAGCTTCTAAACTTAAAAGCAAAAATTCTAATGAATTAAAAGAATTAATAAATGACTTTGACAATTATATATCACTTCAAAAAACTCTTAGTTTTATGTCTTCAAGATTAAGAGAGTTAGCTGAAGGAAAATTGGAAGACCCCACAAATAACTTATGAGATGTAAATAATGATTAAAAAAGTCACTATAAAAAATCTTCAAAAAATGAAGGAGGAAGGAGAAAAAATCACTATGATTTCAGCATATACCTATCCTATGTCTAAGATAATAGATCAGATGGGTATAGACACTATTTTAGTTGGAGATTCATTAGGTATGACTATTCTTGGTTTTGAGGATACACTTAAAGTTACGTTAGATGACATGATTCGTCATACTCAAGCTGTTTCTAGAGGAGCAGAACGAGCTCTTGTGATAGGGGATTTACCCTTTCTTTCATATGGATTGAGCAAAGAAGAGACCATTAAACATGCAGGAATGTTAATCAAAGAGGGAAATTGCCAAGCAGTGAAACTTGAAGGCGGAGAAGAGAGAACAGAAGAGATTCAAGCATTATTGGAAATCGGAGTTCCAGTAATGGGACACATAGGGTTAACTCCAACGTATGTAAACAAATTTGGAGGATTTAAGGTTCAAGGTAAATCAGAAGCAGCAGAATCAAAACTTCTAGAAGATGCTATTAAGTTGGAAGATGCAGGTGTCTTCTCTATTGTAATAGAATCTATTCCATGGAAATTAGCTAAGCAGATAACAGAAGAACTAACAATACCCACTATTGGTATAGGAGCAGGCGAATACTGTGATGGCCAAGTTCTTGTTATTGATGACTTGCTTGGTTTATCCTTCATCGAAAAGCCAAAGTTTGTTAAAAAATATGCAAATATCCAAGATATTGTAAAAAAAGCTGTAAAGGATTTTATCAATGAAGTTAAAGAAGGAAAATATCCTTCAGAAGAGTATAGATACGGTTAGTTAGAGTTTCTTAACTGTTGAGTAACAGATAGTTTCTTTCACAAGGTTTGGATGATCAGGTAAATCATCAGGATTTTTGTATAGGATAAATATTCCATCACCTAACATTATCTGCCCAGTTATGAGATTTTCATTATCATATCTATTCATGAAATCTATAACATTTGGAGTAGCTAGCATAGAGGAAACAGCAAATTGTTTAGAGGCTATTCCAAAATTCCTGATTGTAGGTTCATTAATGATTTCTTGGAGAAACAAATTACCCACACTATTGATTTTTTCTTTCCATTTAATATTCTTGATAATTGATTTTGTACTTATTTCTCCAAAAGATATAGTAGCTACTTTGAATTGATTTTTGAGTATGCTTTCTGCTTTACCAATATACGGAGCTCCTTCTAAAGTACGATATTCCCAACCGCCTTTAAATAATGCTAAAACATCGCCCAAACCCCCACTTTCCATAATTTCAGCTGTATGTGCAATCTGATATATTTCTTGTTCAGTCAGCTTAAGTTTTAATAGATCATTAAGTGCAAAAGAGCAACCGAGAGCTCCAGATGCACTTGCTCCGTATCCAGCAGACAAAGGTATCTCAAATTCATGGTGAATGGAAATGCTTAGATTACTCAAATTATCAGATTGAGCTAATTTCAAATAATGATTGAGAACGAAGTATGATATATTCGCATGATCAATTTCTACTTCTTTTTCATTGAAAAATACATGGTTCTCATTATCTCTTGAAAATTCAACTGTAGTGGTTGTTCCTCGTGATATTGAAAATCCAGCTCCTCTAGAACCTCTTTTTAACGGATTGTTTTCCTCATCATAGATTGCAAAAAGTCCAGAGATATGAGAAGCTACCCAATACTTTGTCATTTTATCACTCATAATAATGATTTGAATTCCAAAATAGCTAATTCTTCAGGCATACTTTTGTCAGAAAGTGATTTTATTATAGAAACAAGCTTCGAATTAATAGGTGCGTCTACATTTTCACGTTTGCTAATTTCTAGAAATTTCCCATTCAGGTAATCAATTTCAGTATTAAAGCCTTTTTCGAGATCTTGGAGCATAGAACATTTATTATCTGAAGTATTTTGAGCGATTTCAGAAATGGTTTCTAGTACTTCTGATTTTGGAATTGTCATCATACTTGCAAGAATTGCTATTATTTCGTCAACAATATGTTCAATGAGGTCTAGAAGTTGTTTGTCTTTGATGATATCTCCGTTTTTCAGTTTTGTAATAGAACCTATAGGATTAATTGTTGAATTTACAATAGCTTTAAGATAATAGTGATATGCAAAATTCTTACTCAACTCTTCAGGAATCAATGTTTCCAAACCTATAGATAATAACAATTTTTTCCATTGCTCTATTTCTTCAACATCAGTGTTATTAATTGCACCAAGTTTAGTTTCTCCAGTAGCTATCTCAGTAACACAATTTCCTTCTCTAAAAGCACCTATAGACGATATTGCACGTGTTATCTTCCAATCTTTTTCTTTTTCAGTAAAAGGTTTCTCGATACCAATACCGTTTTGAAATAGTAAAATAGATGAATCATCATCCAAATAATCGACTAGATAATCTGCTAAAACTTGATTATTATATGCTTTTGTTGCAACTATGCACCGCTTGAACTTGTATTTTTCAGGAAGAAACTCATACACTTCTGGTGTATATAATTTAGGCGCATCATCTGAGATCAATTGAACAAGTAGTCCCTTTTCGCTAATTTCTTTGGTTCCCCTATCTGAAGTCAAACATATTAGTTTCTTGTTCTGTCGCTCTAAACGAGAAAAAAGGGTAGAACCAACTGCACCTAATCCAGCAATAAGAATAGTGTTTTTCTTGCTCACGGAATAGACTAATTGTCAGCTAAATATAAGGTTTTTTAGTATTCGCTAATATTTGGAGAAATTAGGCTAATAATTATTGTAAATTGCAATATAAGAAAAATAAAAAGAATAAGAAGAGAAAATCTATTCTTGTGGTTGTTCTCTAACAACATGATGATCAAAATTGAAATCGTTCTTGTAGCCTTTGTATCTATCAATTAGAGCCATAGCGTTGTCTTCTTCTTCAACTTGTTCTTCAATGAACCATAGTAATAAGGGGAGAGTAGAGTATTCTTTGATTTCTTGTGCAAGTTCATATAATTCATTTATCTTACTTGTAATGAATTGTTCATGCTCCAAGGTCGCTTCTAATATTTCCATAATATTAGTCCAATCTTGTTTTTGTTCTCTCAATACGGGGTAATGTACTTTTCCTCCTCTTTCAAGTATATGAGATTTGAATTTCATTGCGTGAGCAAATTCCTCTTTAGCTTGATTATCAAACCAATCTGCTAGCTTAACAAGAGTTCTTTCTTCAAACCAATTTGCCATCCCTAAGTAGATATATGCTGATTCTAGCTCTTCTCCAATCTGTTTATTAAGAGCTTCATTCATTTTTTCGCTGATATTTGCCATAGTTAAAACCTAACTTTTATTCTGAGATTTATTGGTAAGTGAGTATTTAAACCGTGACATTGTGCAAGTTTATTGCACACTACAAAAATGAAAGAAAATAGTTGCTAGCCATAAATTTATTTAAATCGTAAATAACTGATTATACATGTCACATCCATCAAATACTATTATTGGAACAGAAGGAGATGAACTCAAGGATAAGGTAATTATTCATTGTATAACAAGTTCAATTTCTTGTTTTCTCGCACCACAAATATCGAGGAAATTGATGAGACATGGGGCAAAAGTTATTCCAGTTTTATCCCCAGAAGCTGCAAAGTTTGTAGATCCCATGATATTTGAATGGGCAACAGGAGAAGTACCTATACTTGAGATTAAGGGGAAAGTTGAACATGTTAAATATGCTGGACTGAAAGAAGGGGGAGCTGATCTAATTCTCATTGCTCCAATTACAGCAAATTCTATTTCCAAAATAGCAAACGGTATAATGGATACAACTGTCACTTTAATGACAGGAACAGCTTTAGGGAACAAAATTCCCGTTATCATGGTTCCTACTATGCATGAAGTTATGATGCATAATCCAGTAATTGAAGAAAATATTGACAAACTGAATAAGATGGGTGTTGTCTTTGTGCATCCTAGAGTAGAAGAAGAAAAAGCAAAAATCCCCGAAAACGATGAAATAGTTGACTTCTGCATCAGAGAGATTTATAGTAATTCACTAAAAGGTAAGAAGGTTCTCATTACTGCTGGACCGACTAGAGCATATATCGATGGTATAAGGTTTATTTCAAATCCTTCTTCTGGTAAAATGGGGTATGCTTTAGCTTTAGAATCTTGGTGGAGAGGAGCTGAGGTAAAGTTAATCTATGGATCCACACTATTACACCCACCGAAGGCTATTGGAAATGGTGTAAAAGTAGAGTCAGCTTCTGAGATGTATGATCAAGTGATGAAAGCACTTAAAGAAGACCAGTATGATTATGTTATTTTAGCAGCTGCAATGAATGACTTTGAACCGGAAGAAGTACGTAATGAGAAAATATCTTCTGCATCAGATCTAGAGATTAAACTAAAACCGACTATAAAATTAGCAGATGCAGTCAAAGAAACATCACCCATTTCGCAGCTAATACTTTTCAAAGCAGAATACAAGAAATCAGATGAAGAGTTAAAAGAAATAGCAACAAAGCGAATGCAAAACGCTAATGCAGATTTGATAGTTGCTAACGATGTTTCAAAGAAGCAGTATGGCTTTGAAAGTGATCTAAATAAAGTATTGATAATCCCCTTCGATGGAGAATTACAGAAGAAAGAAGGAACCAAACTACAGATCGCTAAATGGATCTTGGATGCAGTTGAAAAAATGGAATAAATCAATTATTCTGCTTTTTTCCTGAAGGTTGTACACTAGAAAACTGAAATCGAAAATTCTCGGGTAAATATTTTTTCAAGTTTTTCAAGTTTATGAACATCTTTGTAAAATGCTTTAGGTCTTGATTTTCTAATGCTTCATCTATTGTTATCCAATCAAACTCTGTATGTTCCCAGTCAAGTTTAACCTCTCCCTTAATGTGCTTGCAATAGTAAGAAATGAAAACCATAGGAAACTCTTTTCCACCTCGATAGAAGAAACCAGTATCAACAGGCATTATAACCTCCACATCTAAACCTGTTTCTTCTTTAACTTCTCGCACAATTCCTACATTTGGAGATTCGTCAGCTTCTAATCTACCGGTGACAGTTTCCCAAGTATTGGGTTCAAAATCCCTCTCAGCTGATCTCTTCATGATAAGATATTTTCCATCCTTTTCAATAAGAGCGGCCATTCCAACATAAACTTGTTTCATATCAGATTTTAAAATGTAGTTATATTTCAAATTAACTCAAAATATGGAGAGATTTTTCTAAGTTCAAATTTACACCAAAAAGATAAAATATTAGATACAATTAAAAGCACATAAAACTAAATATGTTCTGGAAAGCGGAGAAAAATGGGACAAATGGATAGAGATAATTGTGAAATCTTGAAGGTTTCAAAATTCAGAAAGGCTGCTTCTGAGGTTTATACCACAATAGAGGGTAAACATAATATACATGCATTAATCGATTTTGATATTACGGAAACACGTAAAATGATGAAACAATATTTTAAAAAAACAGGTGAGAAACTATCATTTTCAGCTTTCATAATTAACTGTGTAGGTAAAGCAGTTTCAGATAATAAAAGAGTTCATGCGTTAAGAAAAACCAGCAGAAAATTAGTTGTTTTTAATGAAGTAGATATTGCTACTGTTGTTGAAAGAAAGATTGATGGTGAATCTTATCCCATACCGCACATTATCAGATCCGTTGATAAAAGACCATTAAAAGAGATCCATAATGAGATTCGTAAAGCTCAAGTTGCGCAAGAGATTATAGATGATTATCAGAACATGGTAAATTTCTACTTGAAATTACCTCGACTATTAAGACTATTTTATAGAAATAGGGTGCTAAAAAATCCAAAAGTCCAAAAACACTATGCAGGTTCTGTGTTAATCACATCTGTAGGTATAACTGCACTTAATGGAGGATGGGGGATACCATATGCTGGACACCCACTAGTAATAACTATAGGTGGGATAGAAAAGAAACCTAAAGTTATCAAAGATAAGATAGAAATCAGAGAATGTTTAAATGTCACTCTAACATTCGATCATGATAATCTTGATGGGGCTCCGGCTGCAAGATTTACTGCAGAACTTAAGGAATATATCGAAAATGGTTATGAATTAAAAGAAATGAATATCTAAACAGAAACCTATTAAAATTACAACATTTCAACTTTATTAGTTGGTTCATCATTTGAATATTGATAAAATAGTTTTAGAAGATTCTAGTAATGTAAATCAGCTTTCTCTAGATGCAATTAGAAATAAGATAATTCATGGTGATGCTCTAGAAGTACTGAAAAAAATACCTGATGAATCTGTCGATCTTGTTTTCATAGACCCACCCTATTTTTTGCAACTTCCAAAAAAGAAACTTGTTCGTTGGAATGCTAAAACAAAAGTAGAGGGAGTAGAAGATGAATGGGATAAATTTGAATCTTTCGAAGAATATGATTCATTCATTCAAAAGATACTTCAAGAGACTAGCCGAGTTATGAAAGAAAATGCAACATTATGGATTATATCTACTTATCATAGTGTACATCGTATAGGAAAAATAATGCAAGACCTAGATTATTGGTTACTCTCTGATATAATTTGGTTGAAAAATAACCCCATGCCTAATTGGTTGGGAGTAAGGTTCACAAATGCTACAGAAACGATAATCTGGGCAGTGAAGGATAAAAAATCAAAGAAATATACTTTCAAAAAAGAACTAGCAAAAGAATATGGAGTAGGAAAAGTGGGAGCAAATGTCTGGGTAATTCCTCTCTGTACGGGAAAAGAACGTTTAAAGAAAGAAGACGGGGAAAAACTTCATTCGACCCAAAAACCTATCGAACTTCTAAAAAGGATTATTTTGACAACCTCAAATGAAGGAGATTTAATACTTGATCCTATGTCGGGAACAGGGACAACTGGATATGTTGCTAAGGGACTAAAACGAGATTTTGTAATGATTGAAAGGGAGAAAAAGTATATCGAAGGTATGAAGGAAAGATTCAAAATTCCACTAAATTTTAAGAATAGAAAAAAAAGTAATGTAGAAGTGGAAGTTGAAAATAACTCTTTAAATGAAGAAAAAAAGAAGTGAAATTGGCCAATTATTCTTTATGAATATTGAACCATTCGATTATTTTTTCTAATCTGTCTTGCATATGCTTGGGTTTTCCAAATCTGCTCAATTCATGTCCTTCCTCAGGATAACGTATAAGTTCTGCTTCAACGCCTAATTAGATCGGAAGAGCGTCGTGTAGGGAAAGAGTGTAGATCTCGGTGGTCG
>BPTK01000105.1 GCA_023705905.1 Candidatus Heimdallarchaeota archaeon | reverse complement strand
CCATCAAAGATGCCTATTCCATCATTAGTACAGACGTTGTCAGTAATTTCTGATTCCTCACTATGATGGACAGATATGCCAAGATATCCGTTGTTAGCACAGATGTTTTCAGAAATTGTACCGCCAGTAGTTCCGCTAATGTTGTTTATCCATATCCCACTCTCACCATTTTCATTACAGGTGTTCCTACCTATAAAAGGGGGAAGGGAGTTTTGTATCCAGATTCCATATTCGAGGTTTCCATTACAGATATTATCTTGAGTAGATCCATAATGACCGCCACTAATTCTTATTCCAATTGTATTGTTGGAGCAAGTATTGTTTTCTATCAGACCAAAATGGCCTCCCATGTGATTTATACCAATGTAATTACCTATACAGAGATTATCTTGAACAACCATATTTGTTCCTGCAAAATACATACCATTTCCATTGTAGAAGAAGTTGTTAGAAGTAAATTCACTTCCACCTGTATTACTATATATTCCATCTTTGTTATATGAAAAAGTGTTATTACTGATTGTTAATGTATCAGAATTAGAGATGTATACCCCTGATCTTCCATAATTTTCACAAGTATTATTTTCAAGTATTGAGAATGATGAAGATCGTATTTCTATACCATCATCATATTCACCCGCTGGTCCATTTCCTATGCATAGGTTGTTGATAATATTAGCTGAAGGAGAATCTATTACATCTATACCCTCACCAGTACCAGTACAATTGTTTCCATAGACATCTACGCTAATAGAACTATCAACAACAATTCCATTAAAAGATAAATGACAGGTATTGTTGATTATCTGTGTATTGTCTGCATTTATTATGTAGATACTAGCTCCTTGATATGCTCTACAGGTATTGTTGAAGATTTTGGCTGTTCCGTCAAGTACATTTTCTAGTTTTATACCAGCTATGCGCGAAAATATGTAACAGTCACGAATTTCAAAATAGACAGACGTGTTATTTATGTATATAGCAGCATAACCAGATACAGTGTTGGTAATATTGTAATTCTCTATAATGTATGGGTCACCAGGTAGTCCTAAACCTGTGAAACCATAGTCACTAAAGTTGCCATCATTAATAATTGTAATAGGATCATGTAGTATATAATCCAGATTCAGTAATTCGCCATTCTTATTGTGGATTGTTGCTTGTGCGTCAGTAATATTGAAAGTAAAGAAAAGTATTGTTGTAATAAGAATTATTTCAATCAAAGTTAAAAGTTTTGGTACTTTTAATTTCTTCTTTAGGTTCATTTATGTACACCAAATTAAAAATAAGTGAAAGTACTATTAAAGATTTTTTGCATAGTTTATATAGACATTTGAAGAAGAATTTGCAGATGAAAATCTGCTTCTAGAAAGTAAACAAACAACACTAAATTACTAAAAAAATAGAATTAATAGAAGGAATTTCCTCTTCCTTATCTCTTATTCTATTCATTCTTCCAAACATTAGTTATTTTTTCCATCCTTTAACAAAATTATAGTTTTTATGTAATCCAACAGTATCTTCGTTAGCAGAGTCTACAGCAATACTCATGATTATTCAAATCTAAAGTTTTGTAAAACAATTAACTATATTTACTCAATTGAGGCTGATTAAGTAACCAAAAAGCTGGTGTTTGAGATGAAATATTGTAACTCTTGTGGAGCGACTATTAGAGACAAAGCTAGAAAATGCCCAAAATGTGGAGTGAAATTTAATAAAAAAGCAAAATATAACATTGTAGATTATGATGATTTTTCTACTCATCAAATAAATCCTAGCAAACAAAAAGCACAATATGAAAAACCTCAAGATGTTCAGATTCCTCAGGAAAAATCTAAAGCAACAGCAATAGCTCTCTCGATCTTCCCCCCTGGAATGGGTTTACTATATGTTGGTAACTGGAAGAAAGGTTTGAAGATTCTCTTTATTTTTCTATTTGTTACGACGGTCGATATTGTAACCAAAGTAGTTTTCCAAAATGTTGCTATTGGAATACCTATCAGTATTATTGGGTACCCCTCAATAATTATTTGGAGTATAGTGAGTACAAACAAACATTTCAAGAACAATGATCAACCATCTGAAAAATATACCAAAAAAGCACTTCAAATGTAAAAATTAATGTATAATTCAGACACTAATCTTTCTTCGCTACAACAAAATAAACCAATGGTTTGGTTTCCATGTTCTCTGTTTTTACTATCTGAAATTCAATTTTAGTTATCATACTATCTAGTTGGGAGGAGCTTAGGAAGTTTACAGAGGGAAAGAATCTTGTTTTTGTTAATAGACGCATGATCCCACTTAGAAGAGATTTTTTCTCTCCTAGAGCAACTGTTTCAGAGATAAAAAACCCTCCAGGTTTTAACAACTCATAAATTCTATGAATAACCTTCTCTAGATCATCAACTAAATGTAGAATGCTGTAAGCTACAATTGCGTCAAATGATTCTTTTTCCAATTTTTCATCAAATATTGTTGCATGGATGTAATGAACATTTTCAACATCACTCTCACTTACTCTTCTCTTAGCTTCTTCTATCATTTTGGACGAAATATCAATTCCCCATATTTCTTTCACATCAGCTGCTAGAATATTCGTTCTTGTTCCAGTCGCACAACCATAATCTAGAATTACATCACTCTTCTTTAGATATGGCTTGGATGTCTCAAGTGCTTTAATGGGTGTTGTTCTAGGTTCTTGTCTTTGCTTATCATAAGAATCTGCTCTACCATCCCAAAACTTCTCTGACTTATTCATTTACATCTCTCACAAACAATAGATATCATACAAATAAAATTGTTACTAAATAATCCTTATGTTATACTAAAGTAGATGAGCACTTGTATATATTGTAAAATAAGCATCTTAAGAATTTATCAAAAAAAATAGTTAATAGACTCATCCTTTCTATGAAGATAGGATGTATAAAGGTTAAAGACTACTAATTACCATGTTTAAAACTGTTGAGAAAGAGCATTTTGGAAAATATAAAGAGATTTTTGGTAAACATAAGTCTGTATCAATATTCAATTATGCTTTTGACAGTCAAATCGGAAAACTAGAAGTAGATAATTTTGATGAACCTGAATATGCAATGTTCACATTTGTTAATTTTATGTTCTTTACTGGAAAAGCTGATGAAAAAGAAGCTGAAAAGATAATAGCAACATTTCCTCCTCTAATAGCAATAATTGCTGAAGATAAAGATTGGTATCCACTTATTGAAACTTACTTCTCATCTAAGGAAGGAATTAGATTTGCTCAACAAGATCGAGTAAAATTTTCTAGTGATTCTCTCACTAAGGAATATCTAGAATCACTGAAAAAACCTTTGCCTGAAGGATTCCATCTCAAAAAAATAACAAAATCAATAGTAGAAAATCTTCCTCCATCACTTAGAGCTCATATTCCTCTATTCTTTGGTTCTGATGAGAGTTTCTTAGAAAAAGGAATGGGTTTTTGTATACTTGATGGTGAAAAACCTATTTGTATGGCTTCCTCCTTTATCCCGATTTATAACTCCAAATTGGAAGTAGAAATAGATACAGAAGATGATCCAAAATACAGAAGAAAAGGATTTGCTACAGCTGCGTGTATAGCTCTTCTAGAATTCTGTCTGGAAAACAATTTTTCCCCTGAATGGGATGCACAAAACGAAGCTTCTGTAGGATTAGCTAAGAAAATAGGATATACTGAGAAGGAAAAGTGGAAATTGTTTTATTATATCGAAAATAAATAAGGTTGATCAATTTTATTCTTCACTAATTTCAATTCCCAATTCTTCTAGTCTTTTTATGAACATCTCCTTTAAAAATAGTTCAGAATACTCTTCAAAACAACAATAATCTTCAGTATGGTTATGACAAAGGAAATCTAGAAAAATTGACTTTCTCCAGTCCTAATGAGTCATCATTTGCAAAAATAGGTGAAAAAATACGGTTTACAGAAGGAAATAAAGGAGAAAAGATATTGGTAGAAAGTGATAATTCAAGAGCAAAAAGATTCAAATTTGACCTCTAAGAAAAAAGAAAGGAAATAGGAATATACAACTTATTTTCGATTTGCTTCAGAATAGATAATATCAATTTGAGAAACTGAAAATGATTTAAAAAGACAGAAGAGAATAATTCAATTGGAATGAAAATAACCAAATTATTGAGATACTCAGAATTTCTATTACTTATAGGTATAATAGTTACACCCATTATTTTTTTCTCAACTGCTTTTATTATAGGAGCTGGACCGGCAAAAGTTGATTTGAGAGAAGGAGATATTGTTCAATTAACATTAAGTGATTTTTCGTTTGAATATAATTTATCTGAATTTGAAAACTATACTGTTACCCCAGGAATTTATTTAAATCCAATAATTAATTTCAAAGAGGGGGAAGAGTATGATCCATTTGATGAAAATCTTGATATCAACAACATAATTTTGTTTGAAGGAAATTCTTCTTTATATTTACAGTATAATTTTCATGTCGAATCACTAAGTAAAATGAAAACAATAGCAAATGTTACATTGGATAGTAACAACAGAAAATTTGCTCTAGGTTTATTTAATGGATATCAAGGACCACATGAGCCTTTCTTTGAACCTTCTTTGTCAATTGGATTAACCTTCAGATCTGAAAATGAAGACAATAAAATATGTTATGTTCATTGGAGAGATATTTACATTTTCTCAACAACACATACTAGATATGCACTCAATTGGCATAGCAGAAACGCCTTTTCTTCCTCCTATAGGTATGCCAAAGAAGGCAAAGACATATTTAGTTCATCTTGGTTTCATGATGGGAAATTTCTTGCTTACACAACTTATAAACTCAAAATAGGAAGCAATAAGCTTCAAGAAGTTTCATCGATGTTTATAGGTCGAGAATATTTTTCAAATCCCATCCTACCTCGTTCTTCTAACATTTCAATATATGCAGGACTACCAACAAGCAGTTACTGGAACTATAATTTTGATTTAAGATTAAAGTATTTTAGAGGAGGATTAGAAATATGAATATTAAGCAGTTCTCATCAAGATTAAAGGAAATCCAAATCAAAAAAAGTTATTTTATCTATTTTCTTTATCTGTTAGCAAGTAGTACAGTAATTACTATGATTGTTCTTAAGTTTGAAGAAATGTATTTTAGTCTATTAATTGTTCTAGGATTGGCTCTTGTTCTTAGAACAACTATTATCGTCCTCAATAAAAGAATGGGTGATGAGCATGTGAAAATTTCTACAGATTGGAAAGTACTTCGTCAACAGTTAACCCAAATACTTTCTGAGAGCAAAATTCTCATAGACACTGCAGTTGAATTGAAGAGTGACGAGGTTTCATCTATCATATTTTCAGAAGAACAAGTCAATGGAAATTTCTTTGAAGAAAATGAAGAATTGATAAAAACAACAAGGAAAATAGGTATTGATGGCTTACTATGTTTGATATTTTTAATGCAACAACAACCTGCTATTGCTTCTGTTAGAGCAATACAAAAATCTCTGAAGATTCCTTTAGCTTCAGCATACAGACACCTACAAAAGTTATCAGAATTTAAACTAATAAAGACCTATTATACTCCAGAAAAACCTAGTAAAGCTCTCTATAAGATTACTGATGAAGGAAGTTCTTTAATCATACAATTATATGAATTGCTAGGAGGTAGTTTAATTCCTAGGTTTGAAGATATGAGTACAAGAGTTGAAGTAGAAGTATGATAGATTTACTTTGTTTAGTTAAACAAGCATATGTGAAGAATTGAAAAAGTAGGGTTTGATGAGAAAAAAAAGAAAGAAAGGATTATAACTTATTTTCAATTTCAATATGAAAAAAATCAAAAAGATACGTAATGATTCTATACTTTTCTTTTCCTCGTATGTGTTACTTTCTTCCATCCTTTAACAAAGTTATCATTTTGATAATATAACAATTATTTAAAAGAAGAAAAGAGAATGATTCTCTTGAGATGAAAATTAGAAAAATCTTGATTTATACTGAAGTTGTTTTACTAATCAGCATAATTCTTACTCCAATAGTTTATTTCTCCACACCGTGGAGCATAGAATTTAGACAACCTAGATTAGACTATGAGGAAGGAGATATCATAAAATTAACAATAGATGAGTTTTCATTCGACTATAATTTATCGTATCTAAACAATTTCAATGTTACTGCAGGTATTTATTTGAATCCAATATTTACTTTTGAGGAAGGTTTAACTTATGTTCCAGAAAATTTATCTTTAGCTTTAAGTACAATTAAGTTATATGAAGGGAATTTAAGTTCCAAATTACATTTCAATTTTCAAATCACATCAATGAATAAGGATAAGACTTTTGCTGATGTAAGACTAGTTGAGAGTAGTGAAAATTTCTCAATAGGAAGGTTTGGTTGTAGTGCGGCTGTACCGTTTCTCGATCCTTTTCTCAGAATAGGATTAACATTTAGTTCTGATGATGGAGTTACAAAAACCACATATGTTCATTGGAGATACATTTTACTGTTTTCAACAAAAAACTCTAGAGAGGCACTAAACTGGCAGTCTAGAAACGTTTACTTTGATCCTTATGAATTTGCGAAAGAAGACAGAGATACATTTACTATGATAGATTATAGTCAAGAATTTTTTACATTGACAAGATACAAACTTCAAGAACAAAGTAACAGATTGCATGTAGTAAATTCAACCTTCGAGGGTGTTGAAAAGTTGACAGATTTCCTCATTCCTTTCACCAGTAATGTTTCCTCTTTTCTGGGAATTCCTGACATTAGCTACTGGAGCTATCAGCTAAATCTTGGGTTGAAGTATCATAGAGGAGGAAGAGAATTATGAAATTTCTACATTTTTTATCTAAATTTAGAGAGATTCAAATCAAAAGGATCTATCTTCTCTACATTTTGTATTCTTTAGCTTGTATTTCTGTCATCACTCAAATTATATTGAAAGCATATGAACTAGCCTCATTCTTAGGGATAGCTTTGTTTGGAGCGTTGATCATCAGGAAAGTTACTCTCTTATTAAGGAAAAAAATGGGTGATGAATCAGAGAAAAAAACTACAGATTGGAATGCATTACGAAGACAATTAACCCAGATACTTTCAGAAAGTAGGATTCTTTTAGACACTGCTGTTGAGTTGAGAAGTGATGAAGCTTCTAAAGTTATTTTCTCAGGGAATCAAGTTAATGGAGATTTCTTTGAAGAAAATGAAGAATTGATAAAAGATACAAGAAAAATTGGAATCGATGGATTACTTTGTTTGATATTTTTAATTCAGCAGCAACCATCTGTAGTTTCTGTTAAAGCAATGCAAAAATCTCTAAAGATACCAATAGCTTCAGCCTATAGACAATTACAAAAATTGTCAGAATATAAGCTAGTCATTACTTACTATCATCCAGATAAACCCAGTAAAGCTTTATACAAGATAACTGATGATGGTAGTTCTTTAGTAATAAGATTATATGAGTTAATAGGAGGGAGTATGATCCCTGCACTCGATGAAAAAAGAAATCAAATTGAAGCAGAAACCTAACTGCAAAATCTTGATTTCCTCCATCTTTTTCCTTCCTATTTTCACCTAGATATCATAAAATTTCAACAAGAAATGTAATGATAACTATTCTTTTCTTTTCCACGCATGCGTTTTTCGTTTCCATCCTTTAGCAAGATATAGCCAACCTACAGTCTTGAAAGTCCATTACTATTCTAAGAGAGATTTATAGAGGAAGTAAAGATTCAGATAATTCTATAGCTTTGTTCACTTTAAAGGAGTGATAAACTGACCATATCCTCCTTTTACAGTAAATAGATTTTCATCAAAAACTGTATTTCCTCTAACAATAGTTTGTATAATTTTTCCTTTGAGTTTCCAACCATCAAAAATCGTGATTTTTTGTTTTGTGAACATTTCATCGTTTTTAAGAGAATACTCTTTATTCATGTCAACAACGATTAGATCGGCATCACTATTCAAAGCAATGTTGCCCTTTTTAGGATACAAACCAAATTTTTTCGATGGATTTTTTGAAATAACTTCAATTAATCTAGATAGAGTTAGTCTTTTCTTATTAACAGCATCAATCAGTAAAGGATACATAGTATCAAGACCAGGTGTTCCTGATCCCACATCAAAGATTCCATTTTCTCTATTTGTATCATCCTTTTCTTCATGACTGTAAGGAGAATGATCAGATGCTACAATATCTATTGTTCCATTGTTCAAAGCTTCCCATGCCGCTTCGACATGTTTAATGGACCTTAAGGGAGGATCTGATTTTGCCCATGGACCAATTTTTGCTCCATCATCTGATGTTAAGAATAGGTGATGAGGAGTAATTTCACAAGTCACATCCCAACC
Organism: Candidatus Heimdallarchaeota archaeon; assembly: GCA_023705905.1. Lineage (GTDB taxonomy): Archaea > Asgardarchaeota > Heimdallarchaeia > Heimdallarchaeales > Heimdallarchaeaceae > UBA460. The sequence continues at coordinate 4,603 of BPTK01000105.1, read as the reverse complement.
CAATTTTTTAGCAAATTGAATATTCCTAAAAGAATTACTTGAACTCATATGAACTAGATTGAGTTTAGTTTGAGAATTGTTTGCTAACAACATCGCTCTCATACATGCTTCATCCTCTGCAATAGGAGGTCTAGAATCTGTATGAGCTTGAAAGTTGGTCTGTTTTGATTGAATAAAGTGTTGTATTCTGTTGGATATTATGGCATCATTTTCAGCATGAACACAACTTACTAGTCCCGTATCTCTAATAGCTGAAAATATTTTTAATAGATAGTAGTCGTTTTTTGATGACAAATCTTTAAGTTCAGATAGCTCTTCTGGAGCGTCTAGCATGAAAGTTTTAAACGCAACCACTCCTCTTGCTGCTAACTCTTTAATAGTATCAATGTTGCTATAACCTGCAGCTCCAATTAAGGCAAAATCGACAATGCATTTTTTTTTCATTGCTTCCATTTGCATATCAAAGGATTCAAGTACAGATTTACCTTCAATACCTAGAGGCATTTCGAAAAAAGTTGTTATTCCTCCAGCTGCAGCAGCTTGAGTTCCTGTGAAAAAATCTTCTCTATAGGAAAAATTCAAGTCAAGTATATGAGTGTGAACATCTATTCCTCCAGGTAAAATCAGTTTGTTTTCTGCATTGATCGTTTTTTCTGCATGTGGAAGTTTAGCTTTACTACTAATCTTTACAATCTTCCCCTTATCAATACTCAAGTTTGTATCTACTAATTCATTTTCAATGAATACTTTTCCGTTGATGATATTCAAGTCCACCATGACACTCTTTCCAGCTATTATGATTCTATTAGGATAAGATAGTAATAATATCTAAAAATTGTATTTAAGAGTTATTGGAGAAGTAAAACACAGAAATTTGGAAAATATCTTTAAATCATTAAGAAAAATATTCAGTATGAGGAAAAAAGAATTCGAGAAAATATACTCTGGTGCATCTATGAAACAAGTTCGAGAGGATTTAAAGCAACTTGTTGATTTTCAAAAGAAAGGCATGTCAATTGAATCTATTTCACAGATGTTTGAGGAGAGATTAATTCCTCATTTAATGAAATACGATAATAGCGGATTCTTATCCATGTTTAATACTACTATTGAAAAAGGAGCTAAATTGGGGGCAGATTTGGCTCTTGACTATAATCAAGGAGTAACTGATTGGTATGTTTCACCGGGTGGCGCAGTTTTAGAAGAGATGTGCATTGAAGAAGTTATTAAGTTGTTTGAATTGGGTTCAGAAGCAGATGGAACTTTTATGTACTCAGGAACTTACGCAAATCAAGAAGCATTATATCTAGCATTGCATAAGAAAGCTGAACAAGAAGGGTTTGATTTTGCTCAAAAAGGGATCAAAGGATTCGAAAAACCTGAAAAACTGTTGGTATTGATTTCTCAAGATGCACACTTTTCACTTAAGCATGCAGTAAGAATGATAGGACTTGGAGAAGAAAACCTTCGTAAATTAGCTGTTGATGAAAATAGACGGATAGATGTCGCAAAAATGCAGAAACAGGTAGAAGATATACAATCAGCTAACGATATATTTTGTATTGTTGCAACAACAGGTACAACTTCGACAGGTTCTATAGATCCAGTATTGCCAATAGCAAAAATCTGTGAAAAAACGAATTCATGGTTACATGTAGATGGGGCATATGGTTTAGCTTATTCACTTATACCAAAATACAAAGCTAGATTTTCAGGAATAGAATTGGCTGATTCAATAACATGGGATCCACATAAGCAGTTTGGAGTACCAATTCCTAATTCGATTTTGTTTGTTCGTCGCAAAGAGGACTTTCATCGGATGGCTTTACACAGCGGTTATCTATATCGGAAAGGAGAAGATAAACCTAGTCCAGGATTGAAATCACCTCCTTCTACTAGACCTTTTTCAGCTCTTCCACTTGTCTCTTCTATACTTTATCTGGGTCTAGATGGGATAATAGAAAGACTCAGTTCGCCACTAGATGCAGTTGCAGAATTATATCAGAAACTACAAAAAGATTCAGAAATAGAGTTGTGCAATATTCCTGAGACAGGGATACTATGTTTCAGGTTGAAAAATGAAAGTATGAATCAAAGTAAACTTAACAGCTATCAACAGCGAATATATGATGAAGTGAATAAAGATGGAAAATTTTCCATTTCTCTAACTAAACTAGATGATAGAAGTGTTTTACGTTTAGTAGCAATAGCTCCTACAACTGTAGAAACTTTAATGAAATCCATAGAATATGTGAAAGAGAAAGCTAAACAAATTATAGATCAAGGAGTATGATGATGAAAATAATGATTATCAACCCAAACAGTGATTTGGAGATGACAAAAGCTATTCAAGATACTGCAGAGAACTTTGCTAATGATTTTGAAGTAACTACTGTAACCAATTTAGGAGCTCCTAGATTTATAGAAACCTACGAGGATCAAAGTGAAGCTGCTCCTGGTATGATTAAATTGGTTAGAGAAAATGAGAAGGAATATGATGGGTTTATCATAGCTTGTCATTGTGATCCTAATCTAGATACAATGAAAGAAATAACAAATAAGCCGGTTGTGGGTATTGGAGAAGCATCCATGAAAACAGCTTCTATGCTAGGTCATAGTTTTTCCGTGATATCAATGACAAGTCATTCTATACCAAATAAAGAAGCTCTGATAAAAAAATATCATCTTCAAGACTGTTTAGCTTCAGTAAGAGCTTCAGAAAATGATAAAACATATTCTAATGACGAAGAAAAATTCTTTGAAATAGCGAAAAAGACTATTGAAGTAGATTTTGCAGAAGTTATCGTTTTAGGATGTGCAGGAATGACTGGGATGGATAAAAAACTAGAAAAACGATTAGGTGTTCCAGTTCTAGATGGCGTGATATGTGCTCTAATAATCTTGAGAGGATTAATTGAATACGCACGTTATGAAACTTAGTCAAACTTGCCAGAGGCCTTTTGACCGTCGTTTAAGTGGGTCCCCTCACGTGCGTTGAGGGGAAGGGAGATGGTGGTTTTGCAGCACCAAGCTAGCTCGACTTGTTGGTTCATGCTGAGTTAACTGAAGGACAACCGCCGGTGCAGTTGCGAACCAAATACGTGCTGAAGATCACCTGTTCTGCAATATTGTCTAATTGCACTGGCAATTCTTTCAAACAGTTGCGAACCAAATACGTGCTGAAGATCACCTGTTCTACCTAGTTATCGGTACTTTCCTATTTAAACCCTGTAGAAAATAGTGTGAACACACCTCCCTGAAGTGACCATTTGTTAAGCTAGGCGACGGATGGCAAGATTGAATAAGATTTTGGTCGTCAGTTGATTACGGTGTTTCTACAAGTAAAATAAGAAGATATAACTCTTCTTAATCGAATTTACTTCTCATTCTCAATTTTCTCTATAGCATCGATACAGATGTCAATACCAGTCTCAACAATCTTTTTTGTTATGATCAATGGAGGAAGAAATCTCAACACATTATTGTAATGCCCACCGATTTCAATAATCACACCTTTTTGGAACATCTCATCTCTAATTCTAGAACAAAGCTCAGGAGAAGGTTTCTTTGTTTCTTTGTCTTCAACAATTTCTACACCAATCATCAAACCTTTTCCTCTAACCTCGCCCACTATAGCAGAATTCTTTTCACATTTTTCTAATTTTTTCAACAAATAATTTCCGAGTTCTTCAACATAATTAGCCAAGTTGTTCTCTAACATGAAATCTATAGATACAGAACCTGCAGCCATTGCAGTAACATTTCCTCTAAATGTTCCTATATGAGCAGCTTTTGTCCAGACATCTAAATCTTCTCTATAAGCAATAGCTGAGAGAGGAAAACCACCACCTAAAGCTTTGGACAATGTCACTATATCAGGAGAAGCTCCAGAATGTTCTGATGAGAAGAACTTTCCTGTTCTGCAGAATCCTGCTTGAATCTCATCAAAGACTATTGGAATTTCATATTTATTACTTATTTCTGTTATTCTCTTAACAAAACTATTATGAGGAATAACTGATCCTCCTTCCCCTTGTATCGGTTCAATGATTGTCATTGCAGGATCAACAACTCCTGAGTGAGGATCCTCAAGAAGATGCTCGTAATAATTTGAACAAGCTAACGCATTTTCTTCAGGTGTTGTTGAATTGAACAGACAACGATAAGGATATGCATAAGGAGCAAAATGTACTTCAGAGATTAAGGGGAGGTAATTTTGTTTCCAAAATTTGCCTGAACATAGAGCTAAAGCTCCTGCAGTCATCCCATGATATGCTCCTTCAAATGCAATTATTCCATGACGATTTGTGATTGTTTTAGAGAGTTTCAAGGCACTTTCAACAGCATCAGAACCAGTTGGACCACCATAGATTATCTTTGCATTTTGTCTTAACTTACCAGGTAAAACCTTGAGTAATTTCTCATCTAGTTCGATGCGAAATTCGGAAGGGAAATCAAGTGTATGAGTGAGATTTTTCTGCACTTCTGAAACCTTTTCTTGAATATAGGGATTACAATGACCAAGAGCTAAAACTCCTGCTCCACCAAAGAAATCAATGAAAACATTTCCATCTAAATCTTCTATTGTAGCACCAAATCCTTT
>BPTK01000104.1 GCA_023705905.1 Candidatus Heimdallarchaeota archaeon | reverse complement strand
AGCTGTTGATATCTTCTTCAAAGCTTTTAGAGGAATATATAGACAACTACAGAAATTATTCAGTTTTATTTGGGAAACAATTCAAACTTTTTTCAGATTTATCAAAAAACATTGGAAACGAATTCTTTTCGAATTCCTTAGACTTCTAGGAGTTGCAGGGGGAGCAGTTTTAATTTACTTCGGCTACATATTACAAGAATTCTATTTCTTTATCTGGATAGGTATAGGTGTAATAATCATAAGCGAGATATTTAGCAGAAAGAAAGTATTGATTTTTTTAAAGGATGCAATTGTAAAGATTGGAAAATTCATAAAACAAGCATTCCTCTCATTTTGGAAAGCAATTAAGAGTTTTGTAAAGGGACTGTTCAATCTTTTGAAAACTATTACTCTTAACACCTGGAATTTTATCAAGGAGCATTACGTTAGAATATTATTAGAAATTGGGAGATTGATTCTAACAGCAGGAGGAGTTTACCTAATTTATTTTGGCATTGATGAGGAGACCTATTGGTATCTTGTTTATGTTGGGTTTGCAGTCATATTAATATTCGAGATAATTCTACGAAAAGTTGTTCTTCGTAGGTTGTATAAAGAATTAAAAGCAATTGGACGATTTTTTAAAAAGCTGGGAATAATTATATGGGAACTCCTAAAATGGATTTATAGTCCTTTCAAGTACATTGGAATAAAAATTTATGCGGGACTTCTATTTCTAATCAGAAATTGGTTTAAAGTTATTTTATATATTTTAGATATAGCTGCAATTGGTTCTATTGCAACAACTATCTATTTCACTTATGCTCTACAATTCTATTGGTGGTATATTCTAATCCTATCTGCTAGTGGAATATATCTGATTATTCATCATGCAAAGAGTATTTGGAAAGTTATTAGATTTATTGCAGTAGACACAATTTACAAATTTATTAAGGAAATATACAATCTTAATAAAAGAATTATTCTTGTAATTGGTAGATTTACCAAAAAACATTGGAGAACAATACTCAAAGAAATCACAAGAATTCTGTTTGTGTGCGGTGGCATTGCACTAATCTACTTTGGAGATCAACTAGAACCAGATTTAATTGGCTCGATTATGGTTTGGGTTGGAATTATTATCATACCAGTAAGTGCATTGTTTTCAAGGGTAGTAGTCTTAAGATTCATTTGGCAATCCATAAGGCAAATATTTAAGACAATATGGCTAACAATAAAATATACTTCAGTCTATATTGGAACTAATTTCTTGAGAATAATACTTCTATTAACAATGCTTTTTGCTTTAGTTTATGGAATAACTCTTATAACCTCTTTCAATTTTCTACCAATTTTTGTAGATGACTCATATATAACTAGATTATCTGTTGGTGGGGGATTGGTAGTTGTAGCAATAGGGGCATTTATACTATTGCGCCGGGAATTAAAGAAACTCAGAACAGGCCAATCGAAAAATTGGCTTATGGAAGTGAAGGAGGTATGGAATAAATGAAAGAAGAGAAAATGGATGATCTTGAACAATTAGGAAGAAATCCAGTTGTAACAACCCTATGGATTGGTTTTGCTGTTTCTCTTCTGGGTATTTTAGGTATAATCATTCTCTCCGTGTTTCTAGGACTAGATATACAGGATATATATTTTAGAATCTCCTTAGGTATTTTTGTTATTGGAGTTCTGATAATTTCATTTGCATTTATTTTGAGACGAATAAGAAAAAAGGGATTGGATTATTTCGTAGCAGGTGCAATTACAGCATATATCGGTTTTCTCCTTCTAGCACTACCAGTTATTCTAATAGCTATCCTTGCTGAATTACCAGGACCTGATTATCCCTATTTCATCACAATGGGTGTAGGTTTTTTGTTGGTTATTTTCGGTTTCCTCATGGAGGCTTATGAACTCAACAAAAAACTGATGGACTTGTTAAGAAGACTAAAAACATCTATTGTTAATCTTTTGAAGAAAATCAGATGGAAGCTAATTTTCTCACCTTGGAATCTTTTTACCTTGGCAGGGATAACTGTGATAATACTAACAGCTTTGAATATAATGCCACTATTGGATAATTTGTACTACTATATCATTGGTGGTTCTCTTATAGGTATTAATATTATTATACACTTGAGAAGAGAAATCTATGAGATTCTTAAAGATATATCCAAAGTAATAATAACTGTTTTACGAGCATGGGGAAGAGCTATAAAACAAATCCCTAGGATTGTGAAGGATGCAGTAGTTTGGTTATATAAGAAAGCAGTAAGTTTTTTCAAACTGATGGGTAGAGCCTTTAAATATATTATAGTGCGAAATTATATACTGCTCTTTGGTCTAGGAATAGCACTATTCTTTCTACTCCAAAACTTCACCATGTCATTACGCATAACAATATCTTCACTCGTATGTTTAGTTGCTATCATAAAACCAGTTCTGGATTGGAGAGATTTTTCCGGTGAAAACATAAGTAGAGCTAGGCAATATCTATACAAGACAACACAGAAGACAAGAAGTGCTCTAAAATATCGAAGAAATATACGATGCCCTTATTGCTCTTTTCCTAATCCCTTTCTACGTAGAGAATGCTGGCAATGCAAGAAAGAAGTTCCAAGATGTATGATTTGTAACAATGCAGTGGAAAAAGAGGAAATTGTAGCCATTTGTCCTCACTGTGAAAATGTTTACCATGTAGATCACTTGAAAACATGGATAAGATTTAACGCAAAATGTCCAGTTTGCCATAATGAGATAAAATCTATCACTACTGAGGTTTTCCAGCCTAAAGAGGACGATATAGCAACTTAACCCCGCAAAATTTCTAATCCAAATTGATATTTTCTCATTCCCACTTTGTATACCTTTAAAAGTAAGAATTACGATATTTTAATTCAGAACCGTTAAGGTTATCAAATAAATTGAGGTATAAATATGGTAGAAGTTATTGAATGGGCCACAGGGCGCGGAGACGAGATTTTATACCGTCATCCCCGAGATACTTTGAATTGGGGAGATCAGGTAAATGTGATGCCTAATCAGGTAGCAGTATTCATTAAGGATTCTGTTGTTTATGATGTTTTAAAGTCTGGAAGACACTTTATGAAAACAAAGAACATTCCTCTTCTTACAACTTTTCTTTCAAGAATAGTAGGTTTTGACAAATCACCATTTAATTGTCAAGTTATATTTTTGTCAATGAGTGATTTTCAAGGTAAATTTGGAGGACGATCACAAACTCAAGAATTAGCTCCATTACAGTTCTTTGGAGACTACTTTTACAAGATAAATGATCCACAGAAATTTGCTTTTGAAATATCTGGAAACAGAAATATATACTCAACTGCAGATTTTAATGAATTCTTTAGAACATTCATTGTTGAATCAGTTATGAGTAAGCTTTCAGAGAAAGGCATTGTAGATGTAATGTCAAATCTTGGTAAAACATCCAATTTTGTAGAAGATGAAGTTAAGGGCGAATTATCAGAAATGGGTGTAAAACTCAAGAACCTAAAATTCGGAGGAATCGATACTACACCTGAATACAGAGATCGCTTATTCTGGATGAGATCCGGCGTTGCAGCGGGAGATGTTCAGAAATATGCTGGTATGGCAAAAGTAGTTGAAAAACTCCCTGAAGGTGGTAGTGGATTAACTGGTGCTGTTATGGTGAATAACCTATTCTCTAGAAGTGAAGTGAGACAAGCTGAAAAGATAGAGAAGAAAGGTGACGTTGAATCAGCATTTATTACTTGTAATCAATGTAAGAACAAAGTTTCTCCAGCAGCTAAATTCTGTGCTCACTGTGGTGATCCCACAGACGATGAAAAGAGCGGCAAAATGAAGTTTTGCACCAATTGTGGATCCAAGAATGAAACAAGTGCTAAATTCTGCGGAAACTGCGGTCATAATCTCTAATCCCTTTTTTCTTTCTTTATTTTTCTTACTCTGCAAAATGTTTATTTGAAAGTAAGCTGACTATGGTTTATGGTTGGATGGTTAATTTTTGGAATTGCATTATTAGTAACAGCTGTATTTACTCTAGCTGTATCGATATCCGCTAGTAAAATAGACTTCGGATCAAGAATATTGAGGGATAAGCCCGTTAGATCGCAGATGACTCTTGGTGGGAGTGAACGTAAAGCTAAAAAGTCAAAGGCAAAAAGAGCCTCTCCCCCTCCCCCTCCTTCACCTGCGTCCTCTTTTGCTCCATCTGTAGCAGATGCTTTAGCAGGACCTTCACATGAAGAGAGAGGTGAATTAGCAAAAATGAAAGAAGAAGATAAATTGGCTCCTACTGATATTGAGTCAGATGGTTTACCGGAGGATTTTGAAGCGGAGGTAGACGATGAGATAAAGTCAGATAATATTGAATCTCGTCATTATGTAGCTCCAGCTCCTAAAGCTTCACGTGGCATATTTGCAAAGAAATCATTTATTGAAACAGAAGAATTACTAGATGAGGGAACCATAGAAATATTAGAAAAAAAGCAGACCCTACACACAAGAGATTTATCTATACAACTTCCAAAGAACATGTGTTTAGATGAAGTATTCAGATTACGAATAACTTTGATAAAATCAGATGAATTCTCAAAACATGTTTCAATAAAACAACTAGAATTATCAAAGAAGGAAGCAGAATATTTCTCTCTCACTGCTAAAAAACTAGGCAAAGAGGTCCTTGAAGCTACCACCAAGATAGAGGGAATAGAACAAGGGAACCTAATAGTACGACCATTATCTACTAGTAATGTTGTTACAATAGCACCTTTGCAAAGAACTGTTTACTTCAATCCTGAAGATGAAGAGCTTGTTGTGGAATTTTATCTTGCACCTAAAAGATGGATACCTGATCCCATAAGTATTCTAAGAGTAGAATTTGAGCAAAATTACAAAATAATTAGAACTATAGATTTACCAATGAAAATCTATAAACGCCAATTTGAAGCTCTTTTTGGTTTCAATCTATCAAAATGGCACAAATATGCTTTGCTTATTTATGGAGTAATTAGTACATTAATTGGATTATACAGTACCTTAGCTGAATACATTGATATTTTTCCAACCTTTGGAGAACTTTTCTAGAATTTTTCTTCAGCTAATCTTCTTTCTTTTTAATAGAAAGTTCATGGCTACTAAAACTGAAAAAGCCTGAATTTTTATCATTTCATTAATATTTGAATTCTGGATATTTGTCTCAGATTCAACATCATGACTGATAGTTTCAATTTTATTCTCTATCTGAAGTAGAGCAGCGTTTCTTTCATTTTTACTTATTGTTTTTGAATCTTTCAATAGTTGATGTAATGCCCCTAAAGTATTACAACTATTATATTTTACTACCTTTTCATTACTATAGATTTCACTTTTTGTTGCAAGTTCATCTGACCCCTCCTTCCTAGTAATTCTCATTTCTTCTTTGATTTCTTTTCGCCAATTCTTGATTATCTCTGTAATCCTCAAAAACTGTGGGTTTTTGTTGTTCAATTTGTCTTTAAACTTATTCCAGAGAGGTTCTATGTAATCAAGTGTTTCAAGCATTATTTTATTGCTTTCTAGAAAAGTTTCTTTCTTAGTTTTTTCACCCTTTTCTAGATTATTCAGTTCCAAATCATAATAGAGGGGCACTTCTGGGACTAAAGCTATGCCCTTGGGATTATGCTCCAAATAGTAACCCGCTGAGAATTCTCCTCTTCTCAAAGTACTAATGTCAATACCCTCTCTAATATAATCACTAAGCATTTCTTTTGTAGTATAAATTCTATAAAATCCAGGTCGATATGTCCATCCTTCTTCAATGAAAAACGGTGTCCCTTTTTGCAAGGGAATAGGTGATTTATCCACAAAACTCTCAATTTTATCAAAAAGTGTAACGTAATTATTACTGGAGTAGAAATGAATCCCTGAAAACTGAATGCTATGTAATGTTACAAAGAGTTCAGGTTTGTAAGAATCAATTATTTCTCGAAGGATATTTGTTTCAATCATTGTTGTTGTAAAAGAATAGTTTTTTGTATTTATTGGGAATGACCAGTCAATATCCTCTACATCCGATCTGTGATAACGGTTCAAGAAGAATTTCTTTCGATTAAACGAACCTTTCAACCACCCTCTATTCTGGTAAAGGCCATCTGGATCAATACAGGGGATTAAAAGGAACGTGAAGTCATTCTCTAACTTCTTATTTGCGGATATTAATTCTCCTAAAGCATCAATTGTTATTGTACCAATTGGTTCATCAGAATGAGGAAGACCATAGATGAGGACTTTGATGGGTCCTTCTCCCATTTTATAAGCATATATTTCTGTTTTTTGAGAAGAGTTCCCAATGTGTATTTTCTCAAAAATTGATCTTTCATCCATTCTAGATATAAGTTCTTGATAATCAAAATATTCAGTATAATTTTGAGGAAGAAAATCTATTAATCTTGAGATTTCCTCTTCTTCCATACAAACAAGATGAGAGAACACGTATTAATTGTTATCTGACAAACTCGCTTTAAATCTCTCCCACATATTTTTAAGAAAGTAATTAGAAAACCAATCGAAAAAGTCATGATCCTGTGAGAATTTTCTAGTATGATATCTTAAAGCTGTCACAGTAATTTCCAACAGGATTGTGTAAATGCAGAAAACTCTACAGAAGGTAATCTGATGCCAAATCAGCCATTTTAAAAAAAACAGCTTGTTTAGATTTCATATACTTAATAAGACGATCTAAAACTTTTATTCTGTAAGCGTGACCTATACAGCATGGATGACATGTAAGTGTTAGAACCTTCCTATTTTCTACGAGATCCTCCATTTCTAGTAGAGCATCAAATTGCGCTTTCCAAATTTCAAAGACTTCATTTGGAGTTTTCTGGTGCTGCTCAAATAATACCCAATCATCAAGAAACCATTCAACAGGGAATTCCACGAGGTTTCTAGGTGATTCAGGAACTGAATAAACATAAGGTCGATCTTCATCCATTAAAGAAGAGTCATAGATAAATCCCATCTCTGAAATTATAGTTAAGGTGTGCTGAGATAGTTTCCAATAAGGAGCTCTAAAACCTCTAATCTTCCCTACCATCTCTTCTAGTATTTGGTTAGTATGTTCATGAACTATTATCTCTTCATTAAATTCTAATTTGTCAAGATATTCGTGTAGATATCCGTGTGCTGCTATCTCATGATCAGCACTACTGATTTGTTCAATATGTTGTGGATATTTTTCAGCAACCCACCCACATACAAAGAAAGTAGACTTTATTTCATATTTGGCAAGAAGAGCTAGGATTCTACCAAGTCCTCTTTGAACAGCAAATTGCCCCTTAGATATTCGAACTGGATCTTCATCTTGCCTAATCTGAGCACTCTCTGCATCAAAATCAAAAGTTAAACAAACATAGATTTCACTCATGTGTCCTCAAAATAATAATACGCAGTTAATCAATATTAATATTTCTCCCAATTGAATATTCATGTCTTGTTAAAAGAAACGAAATGTCAAAGAAAGAAATATAAAGATTTCAATCAATATTAACACAGTGAAAAAACATGTCTGAGAGCTTCGATTTCGATAAATATTGGATAGGAAAACTTGCAAAAGGAATTTCAGAAGAAGCTGGTGATAAAATCGCAAAAGAGGTTCTAGAAGGAAGTGATGATATTTCTAAGGACTCTCTTAGAGATGATGTATTCGCGTGGTCAGATAAAGTAGTAAGAAAACTTGAATCACTGACAAGTGATGAAACCACAAAAGAAGTGCTTCTTAGCTGTGCTTGTCATCAATCTCAGAAGGCATTACAACAGTATAGAGACTTGTATGTTGAAAAAGAAGATATCGATTTTATTATTCAAAAAATGCAAGAAGATTTTGAGGTATTTATCAAAAATGAGCTGAAATTAGAAGATAAATATGTTCAAGAGATAATTGATAGAAGAATGGGATTTGCAGGTATAAGAGAAGATAATAAGATTATAGCCACAAAAATACCTAAAAGCGCGTTTATAAAAAAATGGTTTGAGGAGACAGATCCTACCAAGAAACGTGCATTGTTTTGTCATTGTCCAAGAATAAGAGATGCATTGGTAGATAAAGAAAAAACACTTCCAAAAAGCTACTGTTATTGTGGTGGTGGATACTACCAGGACATTTGGGAAACAATACTTCAAAAACCAGTTGATATAGAAATATTGGAAACTGTTATGCATGGAGATGAAGTGTGTAAGTTCGCAATTCATCTATAAGATTTGAATGAAAGTTCATAGTCTTATGAACTTTCTATTTCCGCAATTTGGACAACCTCTGGATGAACAATCAGAGCAAATGTGACCTCCGCATTTAGAACACTTTGAATTAGCCACACTATTACAACTTAAGCATTTTTTACGCATCAATCGAGCTCGAAGTTTGTAGATTCCATAAATGATTGCTACAGCTGCTCCAATACCCCCTAAAACTTCTAGAATTGTAATAAATACTCTTGATGATGGGGACAAATTTTCGGTTGGGCTTTCTGAATTCTCTACTAAAGTAGCTATTTTGCTACTCATTATTGGCCACGTTTCTTCTGCAGTGAAACCAGATTCACTCCAATGAATGTTTCCTTTTTGGTCGATGATGTGAAAAGTGGGGATTGAACCTGAACCATAAACAGCAGAAATTGAACCATCTACATCTCTACCCACTATCCAGTCCATATTATTATCAAGACGGAATTGTGAAACAAGAGATTGAGACTCAGAACCATCTACATCTATAGAAATAATTCGTACCTCGTCCTCAGAATAAGTTTGATATAATTTTTGTAAATAAGGAAGGGATACAGCACAAGGAGGGCACCAAGTGGCAAATAAATCGAGAACTACAACTCGACCAATAAGATTACTTAATGAATATGTAATCCCTGTACTCACATCTGCAATTGTGAAATCTGTAGCTGCTTCAATTATTTGATGTGTATCAAGCAGAAAAGAATTTTCTGAATAAGAATCTACCAAATTAAGATTATAAGAGCTGAAGATAAGCGTAACAAGGATAATTGGTAATAGTAGCATAGTTTTGTTCTTACTCATACTTGAGGACATAGAAACTTCTTATTTGAATTTTATCTATCTACCAAATTTATTAATCCTAAAATGTTTAGGAATTCTTCAAAAAAATAATTATATTAATATAGAAGGTCGAGTAAAAAATCATGTTAAATTGTTAAGAATAGGGAAGAGAAATTGCAGGGTACCGAAACCCAAAGAAAAGTGGTAGATGCTTGTTACTTTTGCATTAGGAGAATTAGAGTGGACCAACCAAATTTCTCTGCTCCTCCTCCATCACCTGTTAACGGATTATAGAATTCTCGATATCCTGATTTAATAACAAGATTGAGAGTTTTTTCTGTTAGCTCATCAGCTATTTTGATTTCGTTCTGTTTCTTCAAGCCGTTCCATAAAAAGAAATTTGTATTGATCCAAGTAGGACCTCTCCATAATAGTGGATTGTACTTAGGATTGAATGTTTTTTCATCCATTGATACAGTTGGAATTGGATATTTTGGCCAGAACTCTTTTGGATTAATTAGATGTGATATGAGATCTTGTTTGATGTCCTTAGGTATGTTTAACATCAAAGGCATTAGAGATGTGATGGTTTTTACATGAATCTGTTCATAACCTTGTTTCTTAACATTTAAATCATAAAACAACACTTCTTTTTCATTCCAACAATGATTCAATAAACTGTTCAATATTCCTTTTGATTTTTCTTTCATAATAACAGCTTCCTCTTTCAGTTGAAGCGCATCTAGAACAGAAGAAAAGGATTCCAATCCCCATGCACATAATGTGTTCGTTAAAACGCATTTAACCTTAAATGAAGAGTTTCTAGCCATCAATTCTTGATCCCAATCATATTTTTTGAATTCTTTGAGCAAAGCTCTCATTCGAAGCCATTGTCTGGTTCTCATAAATCTTCTATTAGTAAGATTTAGATCAAATTTTGGAGATGAATCTAATCCACTCTCCCAAGGATGTATAATTGTTATCAAATTACTACTATCTGGATCTCTTGTATTTAGAATGAATTTATAATGATTCAAAACCTCTTTAGATATTTCTCTGATTTGTTCAATGTTAATACCATTCTCATGCAGCATCTTCAATGAAAAACCAATTAATGGAGGTTGAATAAGCTCAGAATAGTTTTCTGTAGGATACAAAGTATCAAAGAGCCACCAATAGATGTTTCTGATTCTTTTCCAAAAAAACATGTGTGGAAAAAAAGGTTTGTCACCTTTTCCGAATACCAGACTTTCAATTTCTTGGAGTGCTCTTTCTATTTCTCCCAATTCTGACCAAACCAAACTATGAAGACAACTATCCCAAAACCATTGTTGAGTATAAATTCCCGGACTTGGAGCTGTATAGGTAATCTTTCTTGTTATCCCTCTTCTACTTACTACTTCGTCAATTGAATTTGTTCTTAATAATTGTTTAACTTCAGCAATAAGCTTCTCTTCCATGATATTTGTAAATTATAATAGTATTTGACTTTTTCACTGTATTGAACGTATCTCCAGCAAAGAATATGTCAATATAAAACTAGAAAGATTTTTGAAATTGCAAAATTATGAATATGTATGGCGTTTTTTGGTCATTTTGTAGTTGGTTTATCTATCATCATTCCTTTATATTTCTTCAATCGAGAGAAATTTAATCATAAAGTAGCAGCAATATTCATAATTAGCAATTGGATCGGACCAGATTCAGCTCAAGCGTATTTCTTCTTAAAATGGGATTTTCAAACATTTGAGTGGGATTTTCATTACCTGTTACCATTTGCTATATGGGGTGTTTTACTGGCTTTCTTCTTTTCATATATGTCAAGATTCTCAGTAGTACGAAGTGAAAAATTTTTTAGAATTCAAGATGATTTGAAAAAAACATTAGATTGGAAAAATGCTTATTTTCTCGTTCTTTCAGGAGGAATTATTCATACAATAACTGATACATTGACTCGCAATAACCTCAAAATAAAATTTTTTGAAACATTTTTTGAGCCAACACTTTTTGATGTTCAAAGCTGGGGAGCAGATCTAGGTATTCAAGGTAAAGAAGTTCAGTTAATAGCATATCTGATAATGATTATTCTTACTTTTCTACTTTTATTTATCTTCCATCAGAAACCTAGAGACGTGATAGTCTATTTTGTTTCTCTGATCTCAATTATCTTAATAGGGGGATTAGCTATCGGTGATGGTTTTTTAGGTGGAGAGTATGACATTGGCACAGTCTTCTTCTCGCTCATATTCATCTTTACACCTTTGATGTTGCTAATGTATGTCTTTAATGACGTTAACAAACAGTCTTCTGAAGTATTAATAGAAAAACAAACTGAAGTGTCTAAACCTAATGTCAGGAAATTCTACATCGTTTCAGGTATAGTTATTGTTGTAACTGGATTGGTTCTCACATTAGGCGTATTAAGTTTCCTAAAAGTAGATTTAATTGTAGATTCTTTGAATTTCGATGAAATAGTTTTTTCAATTCTAGGTATATCTCTCATTATAATAGGCTCGCTGGGGATACTTAGTGGTATTGGTTTAATATTGAAAATAAATGCTGCACGTTATGTAACTATGGTTCTCTTTTCTTTTCTGCTAATTTTTGTTTTTCCATTAGCAATTATTTTCTACCTTGCACAAAATAATGTTAAAATATTCTTTACAAAAGAAGATAAAAAGAAAATAGGAGAAGAAGTTGTCTAGTAACTTCTTGCAATGTATATGGTTTCTTTAGCTGGTTTACCACAAACAACGCATTTTTTGAATTTGTGTTTTTCAGAATCTACACGTTTCCCTCGGACGAAAGCTTTAGCCTCTTTTTCTATTGCCTCTGCACAAGGTTCTCCGTCGAGATCTATTGAACAGAAACCACTACAGACTATTTTATTGTCACCAATGGCTTTCTTTACTTCATCAATAGTATGTGCTAATTGCACTTGTGCTTCAAATTGAATTGAGTATTTCTCTTTAAGCTCTTTAGTGAAATTGCTCGCATAACTTGAAGCATAATCCTTCAAGTCAGAAAGCATAACTCCTTCTTTCTTACCTGAGATTCTATTTACTACTACGACCTGTTTATTTTGAATATCTTTAGGACCAATTTCAATTCTTAAAGGCACACCTTTAAGTTCCCACTCATTGAATTTCTCTCCTGGACTGACATAATCTCTGTCATCTAATTTGATTGTTGTATCCTTCATATATTTCTTCAAAGATGTCTCAAGCTCTCTAGCCTTTACTAAAACTTCATCTTTAGTGTCAGATCTGTAGATAGGAATGATAACTACTTGAATAGGGGCTAAATCCCAAGGAAGAATTAGTCCATTATCATCACCAAGCAGAGCGATCATAGCACCGTAAATTCGGCTAATTGCTGGACCATAACAAGTAATGTAACCATATTGCTCTTCATTGTTCTCGTCTATGAATTTAACATCGAAGGGGATGGAGAAATTTTGACCAAGTAAATGTGTGGAGGGTAATTGTAAGACTTTACCTGAATCCATTAGAGCATCTGCTGCATAGGTGTGTACAGCTCCAGGAAACTTATCCCATTCAGGTCTTTGGAAGAATATAATAGGTATAGCAAATTCATCTTCAAGCATCTCATAGGTTGTTTCCATATCTTCGATAACTTGCTGCTTAGCTTCTTCCTCTGTTGCAAATACATTATGTGATTCTATCCAGTGAAATTCTCTAGCTCTGAAAAAAGCTCGAGTGTCTGCTCCTTCATATCTGAAGACTTGACCGGACACATAACGTTTGAAAGGTAAATCATTGTAGCTTCTGATCCATAAAGAATACATTTGATACAAAGCTGTTTCACTAGTCGGCCGTAAGGCTAATCTTTCCTCTAATTCCTTATCTCCACCATGAGTTACCCAAAAAACTCCCGGTGAGAAACCTTCAACATGTTCTGCTTCTAACTTGAAATTTCTTTCAGGAATCAAAGTAGGCATGATTAAAGGCAAA
>BPTK01000103.1 GCA_023705905.1 Candidatus Heimdallarchaeota archaeon | reverse complement strand
TCACGTGACTGGAGTTCAGACGTGTGCTCTTCCGATCTATACATATAGTTTCGTCGCTACTTATGCAAAGATTCTAGGATTTAAAGTTCATGATGTTTCATATGGTGCTGAGGGAATGGAAGATTATAGAGAATTTGATTTACATATTGGATATAGGGTTCATAGCCATATTTATTTCCTGAGTATCAGAAAACCTTCATTTCTATTGCATGAAGATGGTAGAGGAAAAGGTTTGTCTCTAACACTAAATAACAAGTTAGATGTTTCTGCTTATGAACCAAAAGTCATTAAAAATTTGAAAACAAACCTCAAGATATCACTTGAAAATGAATTTGAAGACTTCTTTGGATACATTAATTTCATGAGAGAAAACTATTACAAAGTCATGGTACCTTTCATTGAAAAACTAAAATGAAATTTGTCTTTATTTTAGTTCAGATAATTTTATATAATTACGAAGTTCATCCTTTCTTGCATTAGAGGATGGAAAAATGAGTGATGCTCCAGAAAAATCTTTGTTGACCCAAGGGAAAAGCACAAGGTTCCTTTTTACCTTCCTAATTTCCTTTGCAATAGCTAAGATGTTAGGGATAACATTCACAAAGATATTCACTAATGTTCTTACAAAGGAAGAGATGGGCCAATATACAATTATCATCTCTGCAACCGCTCTTATTTTGGGTTACGCTGCACTAGTATTTCCTAATACATTAAACAGATATGCAATTTGGTATAAAACAAAGCAAAATTTTGAAAGGCTCCGAAATTTCATATTCACAAGTTTCATCACATTCCTCATTGCTGAAGTATTGATAATATCTGGATTACTTATTTACTATTTTGTAACTGGAGTTCCTCCAGGTTTTCTCGATGTAGAACAGTTTCTATTAACGCTATTATTAATCGCTGTGATCGTTATTGCTCAATTCTTTAGCACAATAGCTTATACAATCGCTTCATCTTTGCAAAATAGTAGATATTATGCAGTTATTATCATAATGAGGGTATTACTACAGGTTCCCTTTGGAATTTTGTTTGTCATAGGTCTTGATTTAGGAGTCTTCGGTTTGATAGCTGCTCTAGCAGTTTCTGAATTTACTGTTGCATTTTATAGTGGATATAGAATAATAAAAGATGTGGGAATAGGTAGATATTCTTTGTCTGAATTAAAGAACATGGCCAAATTCTCTCTCCCAATCTATGTTACTGCGCTATTATGGTATACTTTCGATTTGGGAATACTTCTTTATGTTGAAGCAGTAGCTTTTGACCCCACAACAGGCCAACAAACTATTGCTCTCTATCGTTATGGAGCGTTAACTGTTGTAAATTTAGTAACCATTGCAGGTACTTTATTTAGCAAAGTGTACAGACCAGTGGTTTACAAGCATTTTGATAATAAAAATTTCAAAAAAATTGAAGAGTTAACAATAACCATCACTAAGATTTTCAGTTTGGTTTTCTTTCCAATCGCGGTTTTATTACTAGCATTTTCTCCATGGTTAATACAATTTTTCACTTTATCAGAGTATTTAGGTGCTATAGGTGTTATACCTATACTTCTAGTTGCAGCTTACATCCAATATTTGCAATCTTTAGTGACATATGGACATATATTGTATTTTAAACTCTACTGGAATATAATCGTAGGAACATTAAGCTGGATCATAACAATACTAGTTGCTTATTTCACTATTCCAATAAATGGATTGTATGGATTAAGTTTAGCATATTTAACAAGAAGGCTGACTTATCTCATTGGCTTTTTCTTCGTATCTCAGAAATACTTCAAAGTAAATTACAACATCAAAGAAATCATTCACATAGTTTCTGTATTTATCATTTCAGCTGGAGTTGGCACATTAATGTACTTCTTTGTATTTGATTTTCTAGGTTGGTGGAATATAACCGTTTCATTTTCAATAAGCGCACTAATTTTTGTAGGATTGGCATTTCTTACAAAATTAGTAACAAAGGAAGATTGGAACTTCATTTCAGATCTTTTCAAGAATTATTTCAAGGGTGTTAAACCAAATAAAACAGAAAATTAGAAGAAGAAAAAATTCTTACAAATTCATTTTTAGATGAGTATTTAAGAATCTACAATGTTCTCTAAGAGTAGTGCTTGGAATTTGACATACTCTAGATATTTCCTCTTTTGTGAGTAGTTCATTCCCAGTAAATCTTTGACCTACTAAATTTGATGCGAGGAAGATACAAGATACGCTGAATGTAGAAGGCTTTCGTCCATTTGATTTAATCTGACTAAGCTTTAAAGCTAATTTCTCAATAGTAGTCAGTACCTTCTCATCCTTGAAATCATCAGTTGGGTCGATGTCTTGTAATTTTTTTCTAAAAACATGATTTTCACGAAGTTTAACCATATATTTTGGAACAAATTGTTCAGCTGAACTAGCCCTATAGCTAATGTTATTTTCAAGGATGTAATCCCTTACGGCCTTTGCAGAAAGCTTGCAGTTGTGTTCTTTGTATATTTTAACAATGTCTGATATAGATGTTGCTTGTCCTCTGTTCTTCAAATATTTGATAGTAAGGGCACAAGCAATAAGAAAAATATTAGTAACTTTCTTATCAGCTCTTCTTGCATCACCATAAATTTTGTTTAACTCGAACATAATTTCATTCTTTTGGTTCTCAGTAAGACCAATTCGTGTTAGGATGCCTAATAATCTACTTTTTGATTCTTGAATTGCATCATAAACAGAATGTTCTGCATTCCACATACGTCTGTACGAATCCTGGTTCTTACCTAATGTAGCATCATGAAATCTAAAATAAGTCGACTTTCCTCTCCTACTCTCAGGAGATCCCATGCGACTAGAATCACTTGACCTTTCCAGGAAATGTGTACCCTCATAGATATTGTCCTTTACAACACCACAATAGCGACACACAACATCAGATCTTGTTTCCACTAGAGCTGCTTTACCACATTCTTCACAAACAATTTCATTCTCAATGACTAATGTTTCTGACATATTCTTTCTAATACAAAATTCGCGAATTAGTATAAATACTACCAGAGACGGTTGATTGAAAGTGAAAAAATACCCTCTGCAGATTGAGGTTTTAGACACCTCTAACTATCATTTCCAATCACTTTCAATACTTTCAGTTAACATGTATCTTGGTACAACATCTGGATATATATATGACCTCAAATTTCTTTTTCACATATTTTCTATTCAACATTTATCATTTGATTTGAGGGTAAGACTTTTATTTTCTCTCGCAATTTAATATATGTGAAAAATCAGGATTCTTCCTTTCTTCCATTAAAGAAAGTAATTAAGAGACATACTAATCTTAAGAATCCAAATAAGCATTGGTCATATGTTTTTCATAACTTGCTTAGTTTAACTAATAATCCTGAGGAAATACTTTCCATCATTCACAATTCTCCATTACATGATCTATTCTCTGATGCTTCAAATCAAAATTCATCAATTCCGGAATATGTTCACTTTTCCTTAGATGAGTATTTATCTTCAACTCATCTTACCCCTTTCCACCTATCCTCAATTGATAGTCCAACTCATTCTCTCAAACGTAAAGGACAATATTTCACTCCTTCATATATTTCCCATTACATCGTTAAACAATCTTTTCAGCATTTTATAAGAGCAAATAAAGAAAAATCAATTATACAAACAGTCATCGCAGATATTGCTTGTGGAACAGGGAATCTTGTCATTCCAATTTTAGCTTATGTCAGAGAAAAAATGTTAGATGAGAAAAAATCACTACCATCTGACATCTTGAAATTTATTACTTCGAATCTATATGGATTTGATTTGGATCCTGTTGCTCTTACTATTTGTAAATTAAGAATTTTTTTCTTTCTTTCTCTCCATCATCCAGATGTCTCAATACCTAACCTTTCAAGTAATTTCTTGCTGGGTAATTCTTTACTAAACGAATCTTTTAGCTTTACTTCAGACATGGAATATTTCACTAAACCTGTTTCGTATTTAGCCAGTTCAACAGCTCGTAATACTCAATTCGATATTATCGTTAGCAACCCTCCTTACATGGTTTATGGATTAAGGAATGCACAAAATTATCATGACGATTACAAGAAATTCTTACGGGAAAATTTTATTTCAGCTGAATATAAGCTAAGTATGTATCCTCTCTTTATAGAGCGTTCAATAAAATTACTAAAGAATGGAGGAATACTTGGAATCATTACACCTGATTCGTTTCTTTTAGGTAAGTATTATTCCAAAGTAAGATCATTCATTCTCAAAAATACAAAAATCCTAGAATTAAGCATGTTAGGTTTTGAGCCTTTTTCACACGTAACAATTGGACGTCCAACTCTCTCATTTCTTAGGAAGACAACTGAGAGTGAAGATAACGTTACAGCTGATGCTTTTCCAGTTAATCAAATTGTTTCTAAAGATGATTTCCTGAACAGTAACTGGATAAGTTATCCTAACTTCCAAAACCGGTTTGATGATACACCTTTGAATAGATTTTATTTGTATTTTAATGAAGAAGATGAAAATTTCATTTCCAATTGGGAAGCTGTTTCCAGTTTCAAGATAGATGATATTGCTACAATCCATACAGGTATCAGGAGTAGAATAGGGCAAAAAAATATAATCGCAAATAAATCAAAAGGGAAAGATTGGAAAAGGGGAATTATTTCCAGTAGTCAAGTGCTGCCTTTTCATATAAATTATAAAGATAATTGGCTGAATCTTAACCCTACAAACCTCTGGGCGGGAGGGTTTAACAAGGAAATAATTGAAAATCCCAAAATCCTAATTAGACAGACAGGTTTTCAAATTATCACTAGTGTTGATACTAATGGTTATTATCATTTAAACAATGTTCATTCTCTAAAACTTCTGGATAATTCTTTCAACATTTATGCACTATCCTGTATCTTGAATTCTAAAGATTTCAACAGACTCTACCATGTCAAAAGCATGGAAAAGGGTAGAGCCCTAGCACAAATAGATATAGATTTTCTTTTGACTTTAACTCTTCCAGATATTTCTCAAAAAGACGTATTAAAACTAGAAACATTTTATTTCCAACAGGAGAGAGAAAAAGCTGTAAAAGGGAAATTTATTGCTTTCAGATTGAAGGATATTTTGGGTCGTGAAATTTTCTAGTTCATTCTTCCTTCAGATATTCCCAATAAATAATCTCATCCTCATCTATGTCTTTCAGAAGTTTCATACCAATAACTGAATCATAATACAAAGGACTTATTCCTTTTCCAGGTCTTTTAGTGATTATGTCAGCTTCAGTTAAGATTGTCCCTGCTCCCATAGATCTTACTGTTACTAGTGATCGTCTAGCATTTGCCCGAGCTGGTTTCTCTGCATCAATTACATGTTTTTGTTTACTTCCTAAGCTTCGAGAGATTATGTCTAAATTCTCATTCAACAGTTTAAGATCTTCTGGGTCCATTGCATGATAGTGATCATTACCAGGAAGTGTTTTGTCAAGTGTAAAATGCTTTTCTAAAATGGTAGCCCCCAGCAAGTAAGCAGTCACCAATATAGACATGCCTCTATCTGGTTTGGTGTGATCTGAATAACCTATAAGGTGCTTGGGGAAAACAGTTTTTAGATGAGTAATCATGTTCAGATTGGCATCTTCGTAACTAGTTGGGTAGCTAAGAATACAGTGAAGAGGAACGATAGGTATATCACCGATTTTCTTGATTTCAGCAATTGCATTCTCAATCTCTTCGATAGTTGATGCACCAGTTGAAAGTAAAATAGGCTTATTCTTCTCAGCTATATGTCTCAAAAAAGGAACGTTCGTTATATCTGCTGAAGCTATTTTATACGCGGGCATTAGAGTATCCAGGAAGTCTACTGCTTCATCATCAAAAGGTGTTGACATGAAAACTATATTTCTTTTTTCAGCTTCCTTGGCTAATTCGATGTATTCTTCAGCTCCAAATGAATCATACCGTTTAAAGAAATCTCTTTGAGTTTGATCTGTGTCCCAATACGCGGGTGAATCCTTTGCAGCTAATGTTTCAGCTTTGTAAGTTTGGAACTTTATTGCATCTGCTCCTGCTGAAGCTGCTTCTTTTACCATTTCCTTAGCGACATCCAAATCATTCTCGTAATTTACACCAGCTTCCGCAATAATGTAGGGGTTTCCTCCCTCTTTGATTACGATGTTACCTATTTTGATTTCTATCATATTTATCACATATCTACTATGTATTTAACAGATTTGAAGAAAATTTCTCTTCATACTTATCAAAAATAATTCTTATCACTCTCTTAATTCCATTTAGTGTATCGTATTTTGAGAGTGACAAATTCATTCTTTTTCTCTGAGCAAAATTACTTATTAAATCCTCTACAGCACCGTAAATTGTATTTTCAGTATTTTCATCTGATAAACCAAGATAAATCACACCTTCTGCTTGTTGTGCAAAAGTATGATGGGTTTCCCTTTCATTTTGAGAAATAGAAATGCTTGGCACACCTAAAGAAGCAATCTCGAATACTGTTCTACCATTGGAGGTTATGACTATATCAGCTTCATGCATATGTCTTGAAATGAATTTTACATCTTGTAAGAAATCAATTTTAAACCCCTTTTCCTCCATATTAGCTATTTTTAACAGTAATTTTTCTTTGTTCTGATACCCAAATCCTGTTATGATTGTTAGTTTAATTTCTGGTTTATTTATTTTCTCAAAAACATTCAAACATTGATGTGTTAAATCATTCTGATCAACACCACCAAAAGTGATCAAAATATTTTTTACTTCTTCGTCAATTATTTTAAATGGTAAAATGAAGAATTCATCCCTTAAACACACATATGGATAGCCACTGTAAACATTATCTCTAGATCTTGAAGATTCGTACTCATAAATTGCATTGAACACAACATCTGCATGTTTGAGACCTGCACCTAGTTCTTCTATTGAAACGATGAAACAATTGGATGATTTGATTTTCTTCATAAATTCCTCCTCCGTATCAAGAACATCTAAGATAACTATATCGGGGTTTTCTCTCTCAATGATTTTAAAGAAATCCTCATCCTTCTCAATCTCAATTATTAGATAATTGTTCTGAGCAATTTTTTGTACTCCCAATTGTGATTTTTGATTCATTACAAAGGTTATATCATGAAGCATAAGGTTGTTCGCTAGAATCAAAGTGTTATATATGTGCCCCAAACCAATCTCATTGTTTCCATCAACTCGAATTAGTATTTTTTTCCTAGATAAAATTTTCTCGGCTATTGTCCAGTCTAGATAGTTATCGATATCTATCCCTTCGATTTCACTTAATTCAAAAACATCTATAGGTTCTGAAATTCTTGTATTTTCCGTAATATTTTCCGTTTTGGAAATCACAAAACTACCTGCTTCAAAATAGACAGGATTAAGTTGTTGTCTATTCAATCTTTTAGCGTGATAAGGTTCCAATTTATTACCCTTTTTCTCCCAGAACAAATGTCTAACGGGCACAGCTGAAATCATCGTTGAACTATTGTTATCAATCATTTTTTCAATAGCATTATCTAGCGATTGTGTGCTTAGTAAAGGGCTGGTGGGTTGAAGTGTTATAATGACATCAAAATTCTCATTCTCTTGTTCTAGATATTTTTTGTAAGCATGATAAATCACTGGATCTAGTGTAATATTGTCATCCGAGAGTTTTGAAGGTCTTGAAATAACTGAATCAACCCCATACAGATAAGAAAGATTGCTTATTTCTTCGTCATCTGTAGTAACGATTGTTTTGTCTATATAACGTGACGAAATGGATGTTTTAACAATATATGCAATTAGAGGATTTCCATTCATAAATCGGATGTTTTTTTTAGGAATCCCTTTGGAACCACCACGAGCAGGAATTATTGCTAGAATCTTGTTATCTTTATACACAAGTTTTCAGAGTGGATGTTATTATTTTAGGTTTTCGTTTTATCTTGAACCTTTTGCCAATTCATTTCTTCTAAATTTGTTGGTTTAATTTGTTTATTTATCTAGTGAAAAAGAAAAAATTCCATTAGAAGTGACTATAATGAAATAATCAAATTTCATAATAGAAAAGTGATTTCAAATTTTACTTATAATTTTATTAAGTTCTTCCCTGATATTGCTTATTGAATTGGTCTTGAAAAATAATTCTGTATCAAATCGTTCAGCTCTTTTATCTGAAAGTACACTCACTAGTTCTTCTGGTGTATTTATTTTTATAGCAATTCCAGTTTGGATGAGATTCTCCATATAATCTATCCCAGTTATATCAACAAGGAATGTTTTCAAGTGATAGCTTAATCCCTCAAAAAGAGCAGTGGAGTAGACACCAACTTGAACTTCTGATTCAGCAAATAACTGATAAAGATTCCTTCCTTGATGATCTACTACTTCAATATCACTTTGTGCTAACCAAGGAAAGTTGTTTTTCCAGGATTTAACCTCAAATGGGTGAAGCTTGTAAATTATTCTATAATCTAAATTCTTTATTTGGCTAAGCTCTACTGCAAATCTTGAGAGTTTCGATCCTATAGTTCTTTGAGA
The DNA here is from genome assembly GCA_023705905.1 of Candidatus Heimdallarchaeota archaeon. Classification (GTDB taxonomy): domain Archaea; phylum Asgardarchaeota; class Heimdallarchaeia; order Heimdallarchaeales; family Heimdallarchaeaceae; genus UBA460. Next base: position 4,497 of record BPTK01000103.1, on the reverse strand, counting down.
AATGAAGAGTATTTGTTTCTTTTTCTTCACATTTTGACATTTTTGTTTTCTTGTCTCTAACTCTGGAAATCCAACAGGAACTATTTTTTCCTTAGGTATTGGATAGTTGACAGATTCTCCCCAATATTTTCCAAATGTGAAAAGAAAATCAGGAAAATTATTCTTTTTAGCAGAATCTTTTTCATAAGAATAACCTACATGATATTTTGTTATAACTCCATGTTGTAGCTCAATTACAGGGATATTATTTAGTTTACAAGCTTCTGTGAAATCTTCCTTACCATAATTACAAACTAGAATTACAGCCTTGGGTTTTATTTTTGTAAGTAATTTTTGATAATATGGTAAAATTCTTTTTCTTCTAGTCAATTTGTGATGTGCATAAGAAGTCAAATCAAGGGAATATCCAAATAAATCCTTCATTTTTATTGATAACTCACGCAGATAATCTATTTCTTCATCACTGAATTTAACTCTAGATTTTCGAAGATATTTTTTTAAATCAACTAAAAGATCTATGTAGGTTAGATAAACCATTTTCTCTGTTTTAGCTGGTTTCCGATATTTAAGAAAAATATCTTTCTCAAATAAAATGGTTGAATGACCAAGTTGTTTTTCTAGATGATCTACGTAGATGTCCCACCAGTAACCATCCTCCTGTTTTTTTCTTCTAGAATTGCTATAAAAGATTATATCATGTTTCTTTGCAAGCAAAGGATTCCTATATGTTCTAAAAATGGCTAGTAGATAGTTGCGAAATTTGAGAAAATAGTTGCTAATTTTGAAGTTCTTTTCCTTTTTTATCTTTTTTTCAGGTTCTGAAGCATCCATTCTTTGCTGCATTATATGTATAAACACAGGAAATCTTACTCTTTCCCAGTAGAAAACACCTGCAATCTTTTTGGAAAAAAGTTTGTTATCCTCTTCGAATTGGATAAATTGCTCATATAGTAATTTTAGAGAGAGTTCGGACACTGTCATTTGGACATCTTTCACACTGAATAAGATATTATTAAGTTATCGTTAAAAATTCAATCAATAGGATTTTTGATTTTTAACAGGTTTTACGACAACATATAACTTAAATAGAATATAGTTAGGCAGAATTTTGAATACTTATGATAGATTCAGATACCAAGGATTTAGAAAAAGAGTTCATGGTTCTGATAGATTCAGCCAAAAAAGCTTCTAAGAAATTGTTAGAAATAGTTGAACATGGTTTTGATAAATCTTTTAAGAGCAATGATGATCCAGTAACAACGGGAGATTATGCAGTAAATAACATCCTTCAAGAGGAGTTCACAGAACATTTTCCTGAAATTGGTTGGTTATCTGAAGAGACTAGAGATAATCCTGATCGCCTTACAAAAGAATTAGTCTGGATAGTCGATCCTATCGATGGTACAAAAGAATTCGTTTCTGGAATCCCTGAATATGCCATTTCAGTTGCTTTAGTCCAAAGTGGTAAACCTGTTCTTGGCCTCATCTTGAATCCTTTGAAAGACGAGCTTTTTACAGCAATACAAGGTAAGGGAGCAAAGCTTAATGGAAAACCAATCCATGTTAAGGATAAGCTCTCAGACAAACCAACGATTTTTGCGAGTCGATCAGAATTCCTACGCGGGGAATTCGAATTTTTCAAGAATTTCGCAGAAATTATCCCTACTGGTTCAATTGCTTACAAATTAGCTTTAGTTGCTGCAGGTAGAGCTGATGCTACTTTCAGTTTATATCCTAAGAACGAATGGGATATCGCTGCTGGATGCTTAATTGTTGAAGAAGCTGGTGGTAAAACTTCAGATACGTTTAGTCAAGATTTTATATTCAATCAAAAAGATACTCTGGTAGACTCAATAATTGGAACATCAGAGATTGCTTCAGAGCAAATATTTGATTTGATACGAAAAGAGAGGAACAAAAATGAGTGACGAAAATAAACTTATATCGCCACACGGTGGAAAGCTCATCAACCTAATAGAAACAGATGAGAAAGAAAGATTTGATCTTGTAGAAAAAGCTAAGATTATACCTAAATTGAAACTTGACGAGAGAGGATTAGCTGATTTAGAATGCTTGAGTACCGGAGTTTATTCTCCTTTAACTGGTTTTACAGGTGAAGAAGATTATAACAGTATAGTCAAGAATATGAGATTAGCAGATGGTACTATTTGGCCAATCCCTATTACATTAACCGTCGATGAAGATTTTGCATCACAGATTAAAGTTGGAGATGAAATAGCACTTCTCTGGGAAGAGATACACATAGGCATTTTGAAAGTCTCCGATATCTATAGACCTGATAAAAAAGAAGAAGCAATTCACATTTACAAAACAGATGATACAGCTCATCCAGGTGTTGCTGCATTATATCAATCAGGTAATGTTTATCTTGGAGGAGATGTAAAACTAATTGAAGAGATACCTCATAAGAATCTCAATGAATATCGTTTAACTCCCCAACAAACCAGAGAAACATTTACAGAGAAAGGTTGGTCAAAAGTTGTTGCATTTCAAACACGAAATCCAATTCACCGTTCCCATGAATATCTTCAAAAGGTCGCTTTGGAATACGTTGATGGACTATTTGTAAACCCTCTTATTGGTTTTACAAAGAAAGATGACATTCCAGCCAATACAAGAATGGAAACATACAATGTTATCTTGAATAATTATTATCCAAAAGATAGAACTTTCCTAGGAGTATACCCAGCAAATATGCACTATGCAGGCCCAAGAGAGGCTATATTACATGCAATAAGCAGACAAAATTACGGTTGTAGTCATTTCATTGTTGGTAGAGATCATGCTGGTGTTGGTAAATACTATGGGACATATGATGCACAAGAAATTTTTGATCAATTCTCAAAAGAAGAACTAGCGGTTGAACCAATGAAATTTGAACATGCCTTCTACTGTAAATTATGTCAACAAATGGTTACAAAGAGAACTTGTCCTCACGATAAATCCGCACATGTTTTTATTAGTGGAACAAAAGTTCGGGAAATGCTTCAAAATGGTGAAATGCTCCCTAGAGAATTCACTAGACCAGAAGTAGCGATGATACTGATGGATGGTGTCAAAAACAATCGTCAAAAACCTGAACAAAAAGGTGTTTCTGTTCTCTTCACTGGTTTGAGTGGTTCAGGGAAAACAACTATTTCCAAAGTTGTAGAAGCTGAATTAAGAAAACGAAACTATCTCGTTGAGCGTTTAGATGCAGATCTTATTAGACAGAATCTTAGTAAAGGATTAGGGTTTAGTAAAGAAGATCGTGATGAGAACATTCGTAGAGTAGGTTTCGTAACACATTTGCTTTCTAGAAACGGCGTGATTGCTATGATGGCTAACATCGCTCCTTATATCTCTGTTCGAGACGAAATTCGTCAAAGAATAGGCAACTTCATGGTAGTCTATGTTAAATGTCCTGTTGAAGTCTGTGAGAAGCGAGATCTAAAGGGACTCTATGCTAAAGCGCGCGCAGGTATAATTAAAGGCTTTACTGGTGTAGATGACCCTTATGAAGAGCCTCAAGCTCCTGAAGTAGTTTGCGAAACTGATAAAGAATCTATTGAAGAAAGTGTTCAAAAAGTACTTGACAAACTCGAAGAATTAGGTTACATTGAACCAATTAAACTAAATAATTAATTAGTCCAATTTTTCTTTTTCTTTATATTTTTATTTTAACTGTTTATTTAGAAGATCAGCATATTTTAAGGCAAGTTTTTCTCGGCTATATTTCGCTATCTCCTTCTCATTACAACCATATTCCAGCTTGTTTTCTTTCCAAAGCTCGTACAATTTTTCAAGTTCTTCAGCAATGGCATATCTATCCTGTTTAACATGAGTGAATTTTTGCTCAACAGCAACACACCAATCATAGATTGCTTTTTTCTCACCTATTACAAGTATATGTGAGTTACCCAGACCATAATCAAATATTTTCGTTGGGAGATTATGATCCATAATCTTCGGAGCAAAAACATAATTCACATGTGACTTCTGAATTTCCTTTATCATTTCTACTCCATTTAGATTGCCTAAGTCTTCTAAGTAATGCAATGCATTTCCGATTTCTAAATCATGTCTTAATGCTGTTCTAGATTTAATGCCTGCATACTGTAAAACAATATCACTTGGTTCTAATTTATTTTTTTCAACCATTATTTTGAATCCAAGTATGAACTCTTTAACGGCACTCATATGTGCCTTGTGATAATTTCCAAAAAAGGACAGTGTAAATTTTTCTTCTTTTTTCTGCATAGTTTCCTTTGGTTTGTATTCAGCAAAGAAACCATTTGGAATTATAGTCATCTCTGCTTGATCTTTTCCTGTTGCTTCATTTATTAGTTCAGCATAACCATCACCTACTGTGATTACAAGCTTTGAATAATTTACTATCTTGGTTTCAAGTTTTCTATGTCTTTGCTTAACTATGAATTTTGGTAAATCCAATCCAGTATGTGTTGACCATGGATCACGATAGTCTAGAATTAAAGG
>BPTK01000102.1 GCA_023705905.1 Candidatus Heimdallarchaeota archaeon | reverse complement strand
ATTTTAGCGCATGGATGCTCACTGAGTAACAAATCTCCATGAAGCATTTTATCCATTTCCATATCTGCGATATGGGTTTTTTACCTAGAGCCATATCCACTCCACGATAACGATGAGCACTAGAACCCACTCCATTCTCTTTTGGGTTTTCATGGGGATCAATGAATCCAGGCATAATTAACATGTCAGTGCAATTTACTGTCCTATCACAAGAAAGCATCTTTTTTGAGGAAGAAATTTCTGCAATTTTCTGGTCAGTTATATAGACATTTTCATGTCTAAATTGGCCATTTCTATATACATTCACATATATTAGACCTAAAGTATACACGAAATCATCTCCACGTTATAATTCTATTTTGCTTTCATATTAACATTGCCTATCTCTATAAAGTTGTAAAAAAATCAATAATAAAGAAACCAAAGAAAGAGGAGAAAAAGTGTAGCAATTTGAATGGTGTATTCATGAGTTTTAGAATTTTTTCCTCATTAAAATGGATTTGGAAGAAAACAGTTATATTTTTTGAACAATTTTTGCTATTTTAGTGATATTTCAATTCTCAATTACAAATGCGTAGAAAGCTGTTATGGCGCTGACAATGTATTAGGAGTAATAAATTTCCTAACATATCTTTTTTTTAATCTATAATAATAATTATCTATAGTTTTTCTAAAGAGAATTTCATGTGTTTATCAAGATGAAATAGAAAAACTAGCTGATGAATTTGGAAACAAAAAAATAGTAGACTTATACACTTAGTCAGAAAACGAAATATTTAAACTACATAATAAAAGGAATGTGATACCAATGTCAAGACAGAAGAAGGTAGCGGTTGTTGCAATTGGCGGTAACTCACTCATCAAATCCAAGCAACAGCAAACTGTACAAGATCAATATAAAGCTGTACAAGAGACTTCGATTCACCTTGTAGATATGATAGAAGCCGGCTGGGATATCGCTATAGGTCATGGAAATGGGCCTCAAGTCGGATTTATTTTACGACGAAGTGAAATTGCTCACAAGGTGGAAGGAATGCATGAAGTACCTCTAGATGTTTGTGGAGCTGACAGCCAGGGTGCTATCGGTTATTCTCTTCAGCAGAATATCCAAAACGAGCTCAAAAAAAGGGGAATTGAAAAACCTGTGGCAACAGTGATCACCCAAGTCAGGGTAGATCCTAATGACCCTGCTTTCCAAGCACCTGCAAAACCTATTGGTACATTCATGATTGCTGAAGATGCTGAACGAAGGAAAGAAGAATTAGGTTGGAATGTTGTTGAAGATTCCGGTCGTGGTTGGCGTCGAGTGGTAGCTTCTCCGTTACCTATAGAAATAATGGAACTAGAAGCCATCAAAACATTAATCGATTCTGGAACAGTTACAATTACTGTGGGTGGTGGAGGAATACCTGTTATTGCAACCGATAATGGAGTCAAAGGGATAGCAGCAGTTATAGACAAAGATTTTGCATCTGCGTTTCTAGCAGATAAAATTAATGCAGACATGCTTTTGATTTCAACTGCTGTTGAAAAAGTTTCCTTGAATTTTGGTAAACCAGATCAAGTTGAGATAGATCAGCTCACTGTTGCAGAAGCAAAGAAGTACCTAGATGAAGGAACTCACTTTGCTAAAGGATCAATGGAACCCAAAATTCGGGCTATCGTTCAATTTTTAGAAAAGGGTGGTAAAGAAGCTTTAATCACCAATCCTGAAAACATCGGTCGGGCTTTAAAGGGTGAAACAGGGACCAAGATCGTTCCATAATACTAGAAATTTGCATAAGTCTAGCTTTATTCTTTGACTTTTTTAGTATTTTTTCTTATATTTTTATCTCTCTAAATTATTTTCTTGCTATTGGTAGTTCGAAGCGCCATTTACCATCAAAATTATGCAGAGCTCCTGCAACAGCTCCAGCTGTTGGTACAAGTCCTATCTCTCCCACTCCTTTTGAACCGAAACCTCCTACTTCCTCTGGTTCCTCTATAAGTATTACTTCCACCTCAGGCATATCCTTTGCTTTGATAATTTGAATATCTCTCATTTTTAATGAATCAGGTATTCCATTAGTTGTTGGGAAATCTTCTGAAAGTGTATGCCCTAGACCCATGTGTATTCCCCCTTCAAACTGTCCAGCACAAGCCATCGGATTGATAGCCTTTCCAACATCATGGGCTGCTATCATCTTTGTGATTTTACCCTCTCCATCTAAAATTGCCATTTGAACAGCGTGACTGAATGCTAAATGTGTTACAGGATTGTCAGTTTCTGTTCCTGGTTTAACTGTAAAATTGCTAATATACTCTCCATGAAATTCTTTACCTGCTAAATCTTTGAGGGATTTTGCTTGAAGAGCAGTTGCAAGTTTTTCTGCAGCAAATTTAGCTGCCATAGTATCCAAAGCCGTACCTCTAGAAGCAGTTGTCATTCCACATTTGGTTTTTGGATAACTTATAGATTTAACATTCATCTGTTTAGGTGAGATGTCAGTAACTTCTGTTACAACTTGTGTTAGAACAGTAAACAAACCTTGTCCCATCTCCGTAAATCCGGTTAATATTTCAAGTTGTTCGTTTTCAAGAACTTTGATGAGGACCCTTCCTGTATCCTCCAAACCGTTGCCAATACCTGTATTTTTTATCCCACAAGCTATCCCAATTGTTTTTTTAGAATTCTTATAGATATCTTTAACCGCATCTAGACATTGTTGCATTCCATTGATGGTCTTTGTCATTTTTTGACCTGTTGCAAACCTTTGACCTTCTCTAAGAATATTTTTCTCCCTTATATCATAATCGTCAATTTCAATACCATCTTTCTTCATTTTCTCAACAATCATATTAAGACAAGTTTCAATTGCAAAGGAGGTTTGATTGACTCCGAAGCCTCGCATAGCTCCACAAGTGAGATTATTTGTGTAAACAGCTTTTGCATCTACATCAACATTTGGAACGAAATATGGCCCACAACAATGTCCTGCTGCACGTTCTGCAACTTGTGCTCCAACTGATGCATAAGCTCCAGTATCAGCTATTAAACGGAGTTTTACAGCTGTTAGTTTTCCGTTTTCATCTGCTCCCACTTCATAATCCATAGTCATTGGGTGTCTTTTAACATTCATGAGAAGAGACTGTTCTCTGGTAAGAACTGTTTTTACAGGTTTCTTCAAAATCAAGGAAGCCATCGCAGTCTGTGCTTGACATGTAAGATCTTCCTTTCCACCAAAAGCACCACCATTAGAAACAAGTTCAACGATAACTTGTTCCTTTTCTAATCCGAGTGCTTCTGCAATCTGTCTTTGGTCTTCATGAACTCCTTGACCTTGACTATATAGATGAATTCCTTTTTCTGTTGGAAATGCTAAACAACTCTCTACTTCCAAGAAAGCGTGCTCAATTCGTTGAGTTTTGAAACGCTGTTTTATGACATATTTGGAATTCTCCAAAGCACTCTTAACATCTCCTCTTCCAAAGAAAGTATGACCAAGTAAATTGCCTTTTTCATGTAATTTATCTGCAGAAGGTAATAGAGCTTTTTCTGGATCAATAATTGGTTCTAGTATTTTATAATCCACTTCTATTTTTTCGAGAGCTGCTCGAGCATGAATCATGGAATCAGCAACAACCATTGCAAGCACATCGCCTACATAGTTTGTAGATTCACCTTCAGCAACAAAAATAGGCCAATCTGGGATAATGTGACCAATAGTCCGTTTCCCTGGAACGTCTCTTGCTGTAAAAATCTCTATCACTCCACAAGCTTCTTTGGCTTTTGATGTGTCAATTTTAATTACTTTGGCACGAGGATGCTCACTGAGTAACAGAGCTCCGTGAAGCATTTTATCCATTTCAATATCTGCGATATAGAGTTTTTTACCCAGAGCCATATCAATTCCACGATAACGATGAGCGCTAGAACCCACTCCATTCTCTTTTGGTTCATACTCTCTTTTTAGGCCATATTTCTCTCCAAAGAATTCGTTTCTTCGAGGTGGTCCTGATATGTCGTCGTTCTTTGAGTGCCAATGTTCTTCAGCTGTTTCCATAGCATCAAGAATTCGTTGGTAACCTGTACATCTACAGAGATTTCCAGTTATAGCTTTGGCTTTTTCTTCTCTTGTAGATGTTGGATGTTGATCTAGAAAAGATTTGATCCTTAGAACGAGTCCTGGTGTGCAGAACCCACACTGTACGGCTCCTTCTTTAACAAAGGATTTTGATAGAATATTTTGTTCTATTTTGTCAAGTCCTTCGATAGTGATGATTTCTTTACCCTCAATAGATCCAGGCTTCTGTCTGCAAGAGACCATAGCTCTGCCATTAATTAGAACAGTACAAGCTCCACAAGTACCTTGACCAGAACAACCATCTTTGCAACTTTTAATGAGACAAACTTCTCTTAGTAGATCAAGAACACTCATTCCTTCCTCGTAATTAACAGTAATTTCTTTTCCATTGAGAGTAAATGTTACATTCATTTTAATTCCTCATATTCTTTCCAAGCTTCAGGTGTATTGAGGTTCCTTGTGATATTTTTATCATTAACAGATATAATCTTTGCTTTCTTTAGGTCAATTTGCTCATAAATTTCAAAATCTAAGCGAGAATCAGAACTACAAGAAATAAGATGATGCATGAATTCCGTTGATATCAAAACGGGGTGACCTTTTTTTCCTTGGAATTCTGGTATGGCAACTGCAATCTCAGATGACCTTAATTCATTTGCTAACTCTTCCCAAACCTCTACATCTGGACAAGGGACATCAATTGGGAAAATGTAGACTCCGTTAATTTCCTTAGACTGTATCTTTTGCATCCCACATTGTATCGATGAAAATTGTCCTCTTTCGGTAGCTAGATTTACTGTATATTTTACCTTCTTAAGTTCAGGAACTTTCTCAAGATAGAGTTTGTAATCTTTTCCTAGTACAACAACAATCTCAGATAAACCAATCTTAAGCAACTTTTCAATTTGATAGACAAGAAAAGGCTTTCCTTGATAATTAAGAAGCCCTTTAGGTTCACCCATTCGTTCTGAGTCTCCCGCTGCTAGAATGATTACCGGAAGGCTTCTGAAATCAACATTCATAAGTATCTTACCAAACGCTGTCTATCTTGTTTTAGAACTTAGTTATCGATTATTCTCTAGATATTTTGAAAACAACTGGATTTTTGTAATCAGGGCAACAAACAGTTATACTATTGGGCTCTTCTCCCCAAGGAAAATTTCCGCCAATCTGTATACCTAAAGCATATGGATATAGAGAATGCAAAGCAGCAGTACATATCTTTCCTTTCTCACTAGGATAATCAAATTTGTCCCCTATTTTATGACCATAATTACAATTGCCAGTTAACAAAATGTCAACTATTTCTATTGTTACTTTCTGTTTTTCAGTCATCACATTTCAACTCTAATCTTCTTTCTTCGGAACACCATATACTTTTTCTCTAATATCCTGATCTGTCCAACCAGTTATTCGTTTAAAAATCCAAGTAACTTGACCTAAATGATTACTTTCATGATTCAGTAAACCAGAGATTCTCTTATATCTTGGACTGTCACCATAAGGAGATTTGAGAATTTCATCTTCTTCCTCAACAGTCATTTTTGCAATACCTTCAGAAATAATAGGGGATATTCTAAGGAATTCTTTCTCAATTTCCTCCACAGAGAAAGAATCTTCAGTTTTTTCACCATATTTAGTTGCCAATGTACTGTCTTCAAAATCAATATTAGGAACAAGAGTCTTGAACCAATTTAGAACAGCAAGATTATGTCGAAAAATGAGTTCAGCAGACCAAGTATCTTCTGTAAAAGATTTGTGGAAAACTTCTTTTGGAGCTAGTTTCAGCAGTTTAAAGTAATCATTTCTATCTTTTTCAACTAATTTGTAATATTCTGATAAGTTAAACATGAGTGAACAAAGAAATCTTCAGTATTTAAAATATCCATATTAAAGAAAAGCTAGAGATTTATCCTGTCATTATTAGGTTTGAGATCCAAATTCCCCAATAAATTACAATTAAGATAGCACCAATTATGCTGGGAATTTTCTTTTTACCTTCTAGTAATTTTATTGCTGATATATTTACAGCTGCAAAAATCACCATAAAAATTATGCTTGCGGCCATTGCTACAACATCTAGTTGGAATAAGAAAACAATGATAATACTCATTATTCCTGAAAGAGCGATAGCTCTCATTGGGACTCGAGTTTTAGGGCTGATTTTTGCAATTGCTTTTGGAATAATTCTTTCATGAGATAGCATATAAGAAAGTCTAGAAGAACCAAGTAATGTTGCATTTATTGCTGAAGCTGCGGAGATTATAGCTGCAAAAGCCATGATTCCAGCTCCTGCAACCCCTAGAAATTTGCCAGCTGAAAAAGTAAGAATAACCTCTCCAATATCCTTCAAATTCTCATCGTGACCTAATACTCCAACCGTTATCACAGCTACTGCAACGTATAGAATTAGAACTACAATTATTGAAATGTACATCCCTAGCTTTAGGTCTCTTTCTGGATTCTTCATTTCTTCAACAGAATTGGATAAAATCTCAAAACCTTCCATTGATACGAAAATGAGAACAGAGCTTGCGATCAAAGGAAAAGCTCCATTAGGTAAGAATGGAACAAAATTTGAACTTTCAATCGCAAAAAAGCCTACTATAATATAAAGAACTAAAATTGCAACTTTGATGAGAACTAATATGTTTTGAGCTCGACTGGATTCTTTTACTCCTATCATATTTAATCCAATGAAAATCAGAATACTTAGTATCTGAAAAATAAAAGCTGAAACAGATATTCCAAAATATGGCATAATGTTTTCACCGAAAAGAGGCCATACTGCACCTAAGTATCTACCAAAAGTCATAGCATAGAGACCTACAGAAAAACTATAACCAAACCAAAGGAGAATACCTAGCGATCCTGATAACCATTTTTTCTTGAAAGCTTCTTGAACATAGATAAAAGCCCCTCCTGCTCTTGGATGCTTGAGTGCTAAATGCACATAACTGTAAGCTGTAAAAGTACTAACAACACCTGCTAGTAGGAATGCCAAAAAAGCTGCTGGACCTGATTCATATATGACGAGTCCAAGAACACTAAAAACTCCACCACCAATTAGAGCACCAACGGCTATTCCAAGAGCTTCTTTGAGTCCAAGCTCTTTGGACAACTCAACATCTTGTTCAATATTGTTGTTATTTTCGCTCGGCATATGAACCCCATTGGCAAATCAACTTTTAATAGTGGATTTATAAATTTTAGTTTGTTTTATACTCAAATTGAAGATATAATGTAAATATGAGCAGTTTTTAAGAATATCTCAACTTCGTCAGTAATTTTTGAAGCAATAATTTGTTAAATCAATGTCTACATACATTTATTCAAATCTTCCCTTCAGAAAAGAGCAGTAACCACAAACATTGCAATTAACATCAGGATATTAATACCTAAAATAATCCATAATGTTCGTCTATTCCAATTAGAGATATATCTTCCATCAGTAAGACCAAAGGGTATTAAATTGAAAATTAAATAGAACATAAAGAGATATGGTAGATTATATAATCCGTAGAGGACGGGATCATTAAATATTTTAAAACCAATTGCAAAAAGCAGAAAGATTTGACAAACCATCATCCATATTACTCCTGCTAACGCAGCTAATCCTTCCTCTCTTCTTTTCGATCCATCTTCCTTAAAAACTAAATAACTCGGAAATACAAGAAAAGGCAAGACGATACTAAGAAGACCGAGAAGTATGCCTTGAATCCATAATACATGACCGTGTCTAATTTTAAGTTTTTTAGCAGTAATGACATGTGCTACCTCGTGTCCTCCATAAATGAAAATTACACCAAAGAATGTAGTTAAGAATGTCCAAAGGAAATCTGGTGAAAAACTTATTGTTTGATTTATTGCAGTATTAACAATTAAGTTGAGACTCATTAAAACAGCAACAATTGCTGTTGCAACAATAATATTCAAACTGTTATGACGAAATTCAAACAATTTGAAGAAAGACGATCTCATAAGAAATTTGTCTCTGGGCTGAAAATAATCTTCTCTTCTATCCTGCACCGAAGGGTCATAAAATTGAACTTTTTGTGTGCGTTTCTTTCCTTTCTTCTCTTCTTTCTCTTTAGTTTTCTCTATCTCCATCTGTTTAATGGAAACTTTAGCTTGTTTATACTCATCTGTTTGATATATTCCAATTCTTGGACAATCATGTTGTTCGGGTAATCTGTGTTTTGCACAAAAAGATTGACTACATAATTTACATTTAAAAGGTAATGATTCTTCCTCTTCACATCCAAGAAATGAGCAATTTTTCATTTTCATGTATTAGGTTAAGTGATTACTTAAACTATTTCCTTCACAACATATGATGTATGCATACACCAGTATTGAGTAATTTGTCCCTTATCCTACTAGATAGAGGTTTTGATAGCTTCTGGAAGAAGTTGCGTTGTTTCGACTTACCAATAATTACAATGTCTGGTTCATCTTTACGAAAAATAGATCGTAATGATGAGATGATTTTATAGCCAATAACAAATTTTGTTTTAATAATCTGTCCAAAAATTTTTGCATAATTGTCCATATAATCTTTGAATATCCTTTCTTCCTTCTTGATTTCTTCTTCATTCCTAGCTCCTCGCAAAGGAACAACCTCGGGGACTCTAGCGATATGATAAACTCTAATGCTTGCGCCTTTTTGAGAGGACGCAATAGCAGAAGCCCAACGAATTAGAAAAGGGTCTCGTTTTGAATATGGAAGAAGAACTGCAACATTCTGTATCTTAGAAGATATTTTTTTGATTCTTGGTGGAAAAACTTGTAACACTTCAGTGTGAATCTCAGGGATAATGGTGCTAGAAATACTTTGTACTGTGATTTTATCAAAAACTGTTGGCCTTCTTCTACTAGACATTATGACTAAATTATGTTTATGTTTTTTCCAGTAATCAATAATTGTTTGTGAAACATTTTTGTTATTCTTGATAACTAAATCATGTTCTATTTCGAATTTTGCTAATTTTTTAAGATAATTATCAATATTCTTGCCAAGTTCTGATCCAACATGGAGAAGATCTAGGTGCGCGCCATATTCGTGAGCAATATAGAACGCTAGTTCTAACCCCATACATTCGAATTCCTTGCCACCTATGGGAACTAGAATGCGGTCCAGATTAAGAAAAAACTCGTCTTGATAATCAGGATGTAAATTCTTAGATATACTTGCCATTCTCTTGTTCGAATCCGATATACCATCATCTAATATAAAGATTATCCACTACCAAGAATCAGATGTTTTCACGAAGATCTATAATATCTTCAGCAGAAGGTCCAGTGCCAACTAGCGAGACTTTAACTTTTGTTTCTCTCTCAATGCGATCAATGAAATCACTTGCTTCCCCTTTGATCCGGTTTATACTATTTGCTTTGGCAGTGTCAGGATATAGAATATCGAATTTAGTTAGTGCAATCTGTGTTGCGCCATTCAACCTTACAGCTTTTCTAGCTAAGTCATAATTGAATGGAGCTGCTCTTCTCAATCTACCTGTAACAGCACCATATTCAGTCCATCCTCTTTTTTCTGTTTCCTCAACACTAAGTTCACCAGGGAGTTCACCTGTTCCAACTCTTGTAACAAATGATTTCAGAACAACTATTACGTCTGAGACCTTGGTGGGGCCAACACCTAGATCAGAACAGATTGCTGCAGCTGAAACATCTTTGGATGTAACGTAAGGATAACTTCCATGGAACAAGGATAGTAGAATAGCTTGACTTCCTTCAGCAATTACTTGTTTTCCTTCTATTAAAGCATCATCAATTTCTACACTAACGTCTGTTAAGTAGGCTTTAAGCTCAGGAATATCTTTAGCAAGTTTCAGTTTTCTCAGTACTCTATCCATGTTTGCGGGACCACATCCACTTCCAGTTGATCCAATCTTACCTTTAAGATGAGCATCTGTTGAATCTATCTCGACGTGAGTGGGTTCAATGATTCCTGATTGGAAGTCTACCCCTAGTCTGTCTTTAGTTTTAGTGACTTCAAGTTCCTTAAGTAACACTTGAGGATTGATTAACACACCCGCACCAATAACCAATCTGATTTTGGGGTTAATGAAACCTGAAGGAACAAGTCGAAGTTTGTATTCTTTTCCTTCAAATTTAATTGTATGTCCTGCATTAGGACCAACCCCTGCGCGTGCAATCATCGCAGGATCATCAGCTATTGCCAGATAAGATAGTACTTTTCCTTTCCCTTCGTCTCCCCAAAACCCACCACAAACAATTGAAAATGGCATACACGTGACAAATTAGATACTTATTGTTAAATATTGTTACAACAACTGAGAAAATTAGAAAACCTAATAAACTCCCATTCGAGTGTAGATATACCTATGTCCATATATGGTGCCGTAAAAATAGTTTTATTGGGAGATTATGCTACTGGAAAAACTACCTTGAAACGTTCTTTCATGGGTTTGCATCTGGATGAAAAATACATGAGTACTTTGGGTGTAGATTTAGCTACACACAAATATATGGATGAAGACATGGAAATAACTTTTCAGATATGGGATATGGGTGGTCAGAAGGAGTTTCAAGAAATTAGAATCAAGCAATATGTTGGAACTGAAGGTGGTCTTCTAGTTTTCGATAAAAGCCGACCTGAAACTTTTGCTAATCTAAATGAATGGTTAGAGGAACTTGATTCTTCTATAGATTATAAAATCCCCCTATTGATAATTGGTAATAAAAATGATCTTCTAGAGTATGAACAAAATCAGTTTTTTGATGAGCAATCCAATAACTTTCTTAGTGAGTTTAAAAGTAAATTCAAGAACATTGAACTTGTAGAATACTTTTCAACATGTGCCTTAACTGGTAACAATGTTTATGATGCTTTTCTTAGATTAGGCCGTATTATTATCAAAAAGAAGAGCAATGAGATGAAAATTTAAAAGAACCACAAAAAGAAAGTATTAAAATAGGTGAATCTCAAAATCGATAACAAGAGCTGATTAATCAAATGGCTGCTGAAGATATTATAAGCATCTTAACAATGTTGCTGCCTATTTTAATTTTCATAGGTTTGTATGTTGCATTTTATATTTGGGGAAAAATAGCAAATAAAAAGAAGAAGGAAGCATATTTTGATGATGTCCTGACAGCATTGGATCCCTACATTACTAACTATGCTAGAAAAGATCCTAACGATCGACAAGTAGAGATAAGATGCCAACTAAATGATGATTTTCTACTTAAAAGTGCATCAGTCTGGCTTATTCTCTTACCTAGAACTAGTTTTCCAACAATGCTAGTTGATGGATTGTTCTATAGGAATAAAGATTCTTTTGGAATCGCAGCTAACTTTAATGATAAACCAAGAGTAGTTTTTGAAATGATACCTTATCGCCTCAAATCAGCTATAAGAAAAGATTTTGATTATCTTGTTGAAATTGACGATATCCCAACTCCTAAGCCTGAACTCAATGAAAAATTCCTTATAAAATCAAATAGATCAAGAGCAATTAAACAACTAGTTAACAGTAAAATGTTTATGAAAAGCTTAGGGGAGCATCCAAAGGAATTACAATGGATTTCAGTTAGAACTGACGAACCTAATTTCGAAATGAAGTTTAATTTAACAAAGCAACCAGCAGATTTACTACATTTAACAAAGTTTGCTATGACAACTTTGAAGTTCTTTTCTAAAATTACTGAGAAAACAAAAGACCTTCCCATTCCTGTTATTCTTAAGAAAGAAGTTAAGAAATTGGATGAAAAAGAGAAACAAAAGCAGGAGAAAGAGAAAGAAAAATACATGAAGGAAAGGGAGAAAAGAAGAGAAAAAGAAAGGAAAATCGAAGAAAAAGAAGCAAAGAGGCGTGCAAGAAAAGAAGAAAGGGCTAGAAACAAAGGAAAATAATTTCTTTTTATTTCTTTTATCTATTTTCGTTATTTCATTTTTGTGAAAATCAAGGTTTTGGCAAATTATGAAACGATTCTCTATAACTCCGTAATTAGAAAGAAGAAGTGAGGAGAAGAGGAGAAAAGTGGGGGTTTTAATAGGGAAAAACCTACAAATGAGTGATGACAGAGGTGTTACGAGCGGAAGTGATGGAAACCAAAAAGCATCCAACTTTACAGTACCTTTGCCATCAAGCTAAGAATCTCTACAATCGAGCAAACTATCTCTACAAACAAGAAAAAGGGAAAGGAACGTATCTCAGTTACTATGAACTAGATAAGCTCCTCAAACACGAGCAATGCTACCAGATTCTTCCTGTCCATACAGCACAACAGACACTCAAACTCTTACTAAGAGACTGGAAAGCATTTTACATAGCGAGAAAAGAGTTTAGCAAACAAGCTACAAAGTTTCTTGGTCCTCCCAAGCCTCCAAAATACAAACAACCCAAAGGAGAAATGGTGGCGATTATCACCAATCAACAAGTAAGGATAAGAGGCGGGTGGTTATTGCTGCCTAAAAAGGTAGGATGGAAAATGAGAACAAGATTAACTTCCCTCGACAAGGTGAGAGAAGTGCGAATCGTTCCTCGAGGGGTGGGCTATACTGTGGAGATCATTTATCTGAAATATCTTCCCAGAAAAGTGCAAAAAAAGATAGAGAGAAAAGGCGCACTTGATCTGGGCTTAACCAACCTCGTTACCTTTGTGGACAACATCGGCAATCGTCCGATTGTTGTCAAGGACGAGGGGAAAGGAATCAAATCTATCACCCAATATTATCTGAAAAGAATAAAGAGTTTACAAGAGCAATATGCACAACAACAGTATCAGCAATTGAAGAAACAGAACAGAATGGTGTATGGTTCAACTTATTATCGCCTTAAAGAATCCTGGAGGAGGAAAGTGAAAGAGTGCTTCCATCAGCTCAGCTGCTTCCTGGTAAACTTGTGGAAAGAGCGAGAGCTGCACACCATCTATATTGGCTACAATCCTCTCTGGAAGCAACAGTTAAGGTTGCGTAAGAAGACAACTCAACTCTTTGTCATGGTACCATTTCACCACTTGATTAAGTTGCTGGAATACAAAGCATCTGAGGAGGGGATAACTGTGGAGTTGGTTGATGAGAGTTACACTTCTAAATGCAGTTTCCTAGATAATGAGTTTCCCCAGAAATGCTCGAAATACAAAGGGAAAAGAATCCAACGAGGACTGTTCCGTTCTTCACAAGGGCACTTGATCAATGCTGATGTCAATGCTGCATACAACATTTTACTTAAAAGCGATCCGCAAGCATTACCCATGCGTGATGTGGGCGGGGTAGGAGGGTACGTGATGTACCC
>BPTK01000101.1 GCA_023705905.1 Candidatus Heimdallarchaeota archaeon | reverse complement strand
GGGTTCTAGTGAATGATGAAGCTGCTTCAGCTGTTTCTGGTAACACTGCACCATCTGCAGTAATGTTTAGAGATACTTTAACCTCAGAAGTAAACCGTGATCTTAGTAGCACTACTCGCGATTTCTATAGATATGTGCAAAACGATTTAGGTGTGAATCTATCCTTAAAAGATATAACTTATCTTTGGTTAATGGACAGAGTCCAGTTTGAGAGAAACAAAAACGCAGTTAAAATAATGCTTGACAACAAAGTTCGGATTGAGATTCTAGATAAAGATGACATTAAGCAAAAAATCCCCGATCTAGTTACAGACTTTGATAATAATGAAAATGCAGAACTACTAGGTTTGAAGAACATTGATTACGGTATTCTTGGTTATGATTGTGGAGAACTAGATGCAGATAAAATAACTAGAGATTTTTATGAAAATGAATTCAAAAAACTAGGGGGAGAAACACTTTATTCAACAAGAATTAAAAAAATTGTACTAGAACCTATTGGAGAGGAACTAGGCATCCCAGGAGAACCTGTAGGTTGGCAAGAGAAAAAAGTTGGAGCAATAGAGACGCAAGAAGGCAGAAGAATTACTTCAGAAATATTTATCCTCGCAACTGGTTCTTGGGCTAATGAACTGCTTCTACCAATTGGTGTTGATAGCCACTCGCTTCCATTAAAGAAATCTCTTTACAGAATTCAAACTCCCAGATTGTCTAGTCTTTTGAATAATAAAAACTTCAATGAAGAAGAAACAATTCCATTTACTATATTCCCTATCCATGGAATTTATGTCAAACCTGTGAAATATAACAATAGTGTTTGGATAGGCGGAGGTTCAACAATTGGTCACCCTTACGTTCTCTCTCATTCAGAGATATTCGATACTGAAGAAAATCCATTGGACGACACACAAGCTGATC
>BPTK01000100.1 GCA_023705905.1 Candidatus Heimdallarchaeota archaeon | reverse complement strand
TGATCCTCGTTTATACGAGTATGATCAATATCTCATTCTTTCCGAATACTTACCTGTTCTTAAAGATCAACCGCTAACAAACCAATGGGCCGGTTTTTATGCCATGAATACAATTGATAAAAATCCTGTAGTATTCAAACCCAATAGAATAAAAGGTTTGATCGTTGTTACTTCTGGTTCAGGTAGTGGGATAATGAAAGCAGATGCTGTAGGTAGGATTGCTGATGCTCTTTACCGTGGTGAAGAAAACGCAGAACTCTTCGGTGATAAAGATTTCAAAGTTTCAAGACTTGGTATAAAATCAAGAGACGTGGATAAAGAAGATTTTGTGATTTAGAATCTTCAATCCCCATTCATATTTGTGGAATATCAAAATCATTTTCATTTCTAAGATTTGTTTTAAATCTGTTAACTTTGCGTTTAATCTTTTCTTCGTCTTCCTCTGTTATTTCTTCTAAATAATTCCAAATAAGATCTTTTTCTTCTTCTTTAGTAAAATAACTGGGAATTTGTGAACCTATTACTACGGCAGTAGATTTTATAACATCCATCTTAGGAACAGATTTCGAATGAACTAAACCATACCCTTCTATTTCCATATCCTGCAATTTATCTTTATGTTGAGGATAAACTGAAATCATATGATTAACTGTTTGACAATAAGTATCTTTTAGTTTGAGAGTATAGGCGATTTTCTTGATTTTTGAGATGTAACCTTTTTGAATTAACTCAATTTGCTTTTTTTTCATTTCATTATAACTGAATGATTTTCCATTACTCAGGCCTTCCATATTATCCTTTATGATTGCAAAATGATTTTGGGATAGTTTCTCGTGTATTAACGCAAGTAGGTTATCAAGAATTGCTAGAAAGTAGATTGTTATTTGATTACGGGTAAAATGCTTGTTTTCGTTAATCCGATTCACAATTAGTAATAATTGTAAATTCTCGAATTGTGTCACTGTTTGAATAAGAAATTCTTGTGGGATGTGATCTTGTAGAATTGAGTTTATCTCATCTATACAACCTTGAACACGCTCTTCTTGCCTTTCTAAAGATTTCAAGAATTTTTCTTTAACGTTAACTTGTACATTAATTAGAGAAGAGATTAAATCCGTTTTTAATTTCTTATTTTCTTCTCTAATGACATCTACCATTCTATGTCCTCAAAACACTAATCCGCAATTTCATTTATATACGCGTAAAATATTTGAAGAAAAAATGATGTTTGAATACATATTTAAGCTGTAAACTGTCTGTTTTGTACAGCATGATTTTTAGAAAGTGGAAGAAAAAGAAATACGAGAAGGAGAGAGAAAAAAAGCGAAAAGATCATGAGAGATTGGATAAAGCTTACAAGAAACGAATGAAAAAAGGGTATGAAGAAGGTTTGAGCCAAAACCTTCAGTTTCGTTCAAGATAATACTCGTAATTAGACACTATACTAATCCAACCTTTTCGTTGAATGCTTCAATTAGTTCATCAATTGCATCAGTTTGTTGTTGGATTTGTTTCCAGTAATTTGGATCATACCATTGTCGATTTAGCTCATCTACGTGTTTTCCTTGCTGTTCTACCCAAGTGTAATACTTCAAATGATGAATTCTTTTACGTTGCAAGTAATTCAACTCAAGCATATTATCCATTTTTTGTCCTTCTAGTTTTGAGTAATATGCTTTTATTGCATCATCTCGCGAAAAATCACCTAGTTTGTTATTTGCTTCAATAAGTCTTGATTGATATAGTTCCATTGAATCTGTAAACACTGTGAAGACTACATCATCTTCTGTTAATTCATAATACTTAGCAAATTTAATGGCCATTAACATATTTGCAATGCTTGATATTCCTAAGAGTTGGAGCTTATCTATCATATTTTCGGGGACACCAATTTCCTTTAGATACTTGTGACCACTAGGTTCGTTAAATAATCTCATAAGTTCAAATGTGTCATTATCATCTATAGCTATAATCATATCTGTATTTTTAACGTTATGAATCCAAGGAATATGCTTATCACCGATTCCTTCAATGGTGTGAGCGCCGTAGCCATTTAATAACATTGTAGGGCATTGCAAAGCCTCACCTGCTGCTATCTTCAATTCAGGATAAATCTGTTTAAGATAATCTCCACTACCTAAAGTTCCAGCTGATCCGGAGGTTAAAACAAGGCCTGCAAAGTTCTTTGAACTGTAATTTGTTTTATAGACTTCATCAATTGCATGTCCTGTGACTTCATAATGCCAAAGATGATTTCCAAACTCGTCAAACTGGTTAAAAACGAAAATGTTTTCCCTTGTTCTTTTTAATTCCCAAACTTTGTCAAAAATTTCTTTGACATTACTCTCACTACCTGGGGTTTTGATTATCTCTCCAGCAACAGATTGAAGCCATTCAAATCTCTCATTTGACATTTCTTCAGGGAGGATTGCTATGGATTCGCATGAAAGCAAAGTTGCATCATATGCGCCTCCTCGACAGTAGTTTCCAGTACTGGGCCATACTGCTTTATGCAATATGGGATTGAATTGTCCTGTAATTAGACTTGGAACAAGACAACCAAAAGTAGCTCCGACCTTGTGTGCTCCTGTAGGGAAAAATTTTCCAACAAGTGCAATTATTCGAGCTTTAACACCAGTTAATTCTGAAGGAAGCTCAACATAGTTCACACCATCAAATCCCCCTCCTTTTTCAATAGGCTCATTTTTCCAAGTAATTCTGAATAGATTTCTAGGGTGAAAGTCCCATAAACCTACTTCTTTTAACTCTTCTAAAATGGTTGAAGATATTTTAGTTGGATCTTTCTGCTGTTTAAAAGTTGGAATAATTATGTTTCTTTCGCGCGCTCTTTTAATCGAATCTTCCAATTCTTCATCTTTGATATTCAGATTTATCATTAGTTACAATAAGAATCTAACTATCTTTAATTTTTCGAAACAAGGAAAAAAGAAAATGATAGTATTGAACAATAGAATCAAAGTTTAGAAAAGTCTTTAATTAACTGATTACTGTTAAATTGTCCTTGTGAGATACGAGATGATAATAAATGTCTGTTAAAACACAAAATCAAGATGATATTTGGGAGAATTTGGAGAAACTCAAATCTGATATCGTTCAAAAATATGAATCAAAAACACCAACTTCGAAGAAACATTTTGAAGAAGCTAAAAAATGGCTTCCAGGAGGAGGTACAAGAAATGTTGCCCATTTTTACCCTTACCCTTTCTTTGTTGTTAAAGGAGAAGGTTGTTATCTTTATGATACAGATGGCAATGAGTATATTGATGTTCTTAATAGTATGACAGTTAATATTCACGGTCATGCTCATCCTGAGATAGTTAAAGCAATACAAAAACAAGCACGTGAAGGAACAGCACACGCAGCACCAATGGAACTTCAATATGAACTCGCAAAAATCATCTGTGAGAGAACACCTTCTATGGAATTGATGCGATTCTGCAACTCAGGTACAGAAGCAACTATGTTCGCGATAAGAGCAGCACGAGAATTTACTGGTAAAGACAAAATAATTAAAACTGAAGGAGGATATCACGGTTCTCATGATTATGTAGAAGTAAATATCACTCCTAATCTTACAGCAGAAGATATGCCGATAGGAACCGTGGAAAAAGGTGTCCCGGAAACAATTCTCAAAGATGTTTTTATTGTTCCCTACAATGATTTGGAAGCTGCTGAGAAAATAATGAAGAAGCACCACAAGAAAATAGCTGCAATGATTCTTGAACCTGTGATGGGATCAGGTGGGGGAGCTATCGCCACAAAAGAGTATCTACAAGGATTACGCCAATTAACCACAAAATACAAAATATTACTCATTTTTGATGAAGTTATTACTTTCCGTATCTCTACAGGGGGTGTTCAGAAACTTTATGGAGTAACTCCTGATTTAACCGCTTTGGGAAAGACCATTGGGGGGGGATTACCTGTAGGTGCTTTTGGTGGAAAACATGAGATAATCGATCAATTTAATCCAACAAGGAAGGAATTCATCACTCATTCTGGAACATTTAGTGGAAACGCGATGACCATGGTAGCTGGAAAAGCAGCAATGGAATTGTATAGTGATTCTGAAGTTGAAAGGCTAACAAAATTAGGTGATCGGTTAAAAGTAGGGTTACGAAAAGTACTGGCTGAATTAGAAATCAAAGGTCAAGTAAATGGGCTACAATCTCTTGTATATGTATATCTGTTTGATGAGCCAGTAATAAATGGACGACAAACTGTTTTCAAGCTTATACCAACTCTAAATCTCTCAAAATACCTGACCCTTGCGCTAGCAATACACGGTATTTATGCAGTATCTAGAGGAATAACAGCTTTTATTTTATCAACGCCAATGGATGAGAGAGTTGTTGATGAAATAATTTCACGATATAAGAAAGCAATGTTGATGGTGTTACCGTTGTATGATCAAAGCAAGGCGTATGAAGGGTTCGCATCTATCATTTTTGCAATGCTTAAATCTCTAAACACCAATCCTGAGTTTAGTAAGAAGTATAAAGATGATAACTATTCACTGCTCCTTGTGGCTAAAGAAGATCCTAAGGCAATATTGTTAAAAATACAAAAAGGAATAATTGATTTCGAACAAATTGAAAATTCTAAGGAAAATATCAAACAAGTTAAAAAGGAATGTGATGGGGCTCTAATAACAACTACAGCCACATTTATAGGATTCGGATCGGGAAAAGTGAGTCCATTTAAAGCCATATTAACTGGAAAGCTAAAGATAAAGGGATTAAAGTACATTCAAATGTTCACAAAATATTTCAAATTACTTTGATAATCCCTTATTCTATTTTGTCTAGAGAGATATACTAGTAATTTATTTACAAGTATCTATCTTCAATATTTATTATGGTTAGTTTATGTGTTAGATTCTTTGTCGGAATAATGAGACTGATGAAGATGAAAATTCATGGTTCTCTAGATGTAGAAAAAAATCGGAAAAATCTTGAAGGACAAGTTTTTCTTTTTAAAACACCTAGAAACGTAAGAATTCAACCAGTTTCTGTTGAGGGAGTACCCGCAGAATGGTTACTACCAAAAGGATGCGATACTGATCGTGTGATAATCTATCTTCATGGAGGATCTTTTCATGCTGGATCATTGAGAACACATCGAGGAATAGCCGCACATATTGGTGTAAATTCAGACTCCTCAGTCTTATTACTAGATTATAGTCTTGCTCCTGAAAACCCTTTTCCTGCTGCAATAGAAGATGTTGTTTCAGTATATAGATGGTTGCTAGAAGTTAAAGGATTTGAAGCAAAGAAAGTAATTATTTCCGGAGATTCAGCAGGGGGTGGATTGACGCTAGCCTCTTTGCTAAAATTTCAGGAGGAAAATATTACCTTACCGGCAGCTGCCATATGTCTTTCCCCGGTGACTGATTTTGCTATTACAGGTGAGTCAATTACAACAAAAGCTAAAGAAGAAGTTATGCTTACAGAAAATGAAATGAAACAGTCATTTGAAATATATGCAAAGGGTCAAAATGTAGAACATCCTTTGGTTTCTCCTTTGTACGCAGATTTGTCTGGTTTACCTCCTTTGCTGATTCAAACAGGTACCGCAGAGATTCTCCTTGATGATTCAACACGTTTTGCTCAAAAAGCTATAAAACAAGGCGTAACTGTGGATTTGGATTTGTGGGACAATATGTTTCACGTTTTTCAGATATTCGGTAATCTAATACCAGAAAGCAAAAAAGCTTTAAAGAAGATAGGAGAATTCGCTAAATCCAATTTCTCTTGATTAACCCTCCTCTATTTTAAGATGCCAATTCTAATATTTTCAAATCTTGTAGGAGAAATACCATGACCAACATAAGCTGCTATGCTGATTCAGATCTCATGTTGTAACTTTTATTACAATAAACTTATTTATTTTCTAGTTCATCTAATCTTTCTTTAATTTCAGTTTTCCAGATTTTTATACTATAAAGCCATGAAGACATAATCGCCTTTATCCCTCTCTTTATCTCAGCAGATGATAGATCGTGAGCTTCATGAGCATTTCTGTGTCTTTCTTTAAACGCAACCCTCAAATTAGTCATCATAGGATCTTGTTTAGACCAAAAATCTCTATCTGTCTTTTTAAGACCATTAGGTTCAACTTTAAATATTTCTCTAATTAGATCATTCAAACTAAGTTTAAAATCCTTTTTTAAAACGTATAAAATTAGTTTAAGAAAAATTTCAAAACGTAGAGAAAAAAGTAATAGAGATTCGAAGTCATGTGCAGATGAAAGATGCGAATCCCATCCCTTAAAAATATGCTTTCTAAAGCCTTTTAAAGAACTTTCATTAATCTGTAATCTTACTAACTTCAAAAAAAGATCACATATTTCCTCTTTCTCAACAACTTCTTCAATAATTGAGTTATTGTAAGGGTTCCTAAATGGTATGCATTCTTTAAGCATAAAGGCCTTTATCGATTCTTCCGAAGATATTAAGTTAATCCCTTTAAGATTTATTTGAAAGTTTATTGCTGAATATTCAATGAAATTGTATTCATGATCAGTGTTTTCTGGGAGAAATAATTCAAAAATTGCTTTTTTTGAATAAGCTGGAAAAAACTTAAATCGAAGATTTATACACCGTGTCAAATGTTCAAAAGGGACTAAACTCTCATTTAAGTATAGTTCGGAGGAGTTTTGTGTTGTTCGATACTCATCATATAGAAAATGGGGGATTTTAATTCCAATCTGTAAATTTTCTATTTCTCTGTGAGATTTATTGCTAACCTTTAGAAATATTCTTATTTGTTTTTTTGTCACTCTTATTCTGTTAGGATAAAGAATCTTGATGAATACATCTGGTTTCTCAATTTTTTTCGTTTTAAAGAACAAATTTCCAGGATTCCTTATCATCGAAACATACCTTCCGAATTAATCCAAATATTCCTTTATCGTTTTTTGCCTACTTTTTGGAATCAGGGGAAATACAGTTTCAAAAAATTCTATCATATCACTAGGGGATAAGTTCCTTCGAATTGAAAGATAGTTCTTCTTAAGAGAAAAAGGCACCGTAAATCTATCAAGATCTATTGCCAATGTAATATTCTTTATATCTGAATTAGAAAAAGCAAGTCTGCTATTTTTGTCTGTAAATAGTATATTCGTAGCAAAATCCCCTGAAAATGAAATTCGAGATGGACTACTTCCATCTCTTTGAACAAAATAAATGCTTCTTACACTTAACCCTTTTTGAAGTTCTTGATTAGAAATTAAAGGTTCCAGATCAAAATTAAATTGTGAAATTGTCTCTAACTGAAGTGTTTCGCTAACAAGATTCATATATTTATTGGAAATCCAAGCAATTTTCTCATTGTAGTTGATATAAAATGGTAGATTTAATCGTGGTTTAAATTCAATTTCTCCTTCAAAGGTTTGAATAATCGTACATCGCTTCGCTTCTGTGATGATATACCCACAAATCCATTCTCCAAAATTTTTTAGGTATTCAAATTTATATCTTTGATTATCAAAATTTCCTGTTCTAACTCTATCTGTTTCTGAATATGAGATTAGTCTAACTAATGAGAAATCTTTCTCATAATTGATAAAAGGCCAATCTACATCCTCTTTTCTAGAGTTCATGCCATTATCATCTCATCTTTATATAAAACTGTTATTGATTTTGAAATGTTCTATTGTAGGTAATATTTTCTACTTCAATACATCATTTGAAAATAAGATTATGGTAAATTCAGATTATTGTGGTGAAAGTGAAAGATTTATGACATTTTAGAGATTCTTCTTACTAACAAAATATTGTCAAAACTTCATTGTATCCTTTAGTAGTAGTCATTAACATCTTAATCTAAATATTCTTCTGGTAGTTGCTTTATTATGCTTGTATTTTGATTCATCATGAGCCAATATAAACTACTCAACATAAATGAGCACATTGACTGAGGGCCTACTTTCTTGTGTATATGTTTAAATGATTTGAAATGAATTTTGCATATTGAAGATATTATTCGGTTTCAATATAGTTGATTTCTTAGTATTGGAATTGAATCCCCTAACCATAAACTTAATAATTTTTTGCTGTAAAACTAGAAAGTGATTTCCATTCCTGATCGTTCTTATATATCTGAATCCTTTGATTTTGAGAAGATATCCTCCCTTTATCTTTTGGCTGTAAAGATGAATAAATTTGAACTAAGTAAACCTACATATCTCAAAGTAGGTCCAAAGAGTGAAAACGGTGATATAGATTTAGTAGTTTTATTTCGACCAAATGTAATGTCAAAATTTCAAATAAAAAGCAATCAAAAATTGTCAAATATTACAGAAAAAATGTGCTATCCTGGTATATTTCAACTATTTGATAATTATTTAGACGACATAAAAAAACCTGATAGTACTTTGGAATACCAGTATTATCTTTGTTATGAAGGACAATCAAATGTTAGGATGGTTAAGGAATATAATGATCGTAAATCCAAAGATATCCTAGACTGGAATGCAAATCTCTCAAGTTCTTCAAAAAAAGCAATAGAAACAAAAACTATTGAGGATAATTTGCTTAATTTCTTAGATAAATTTAAAATAATCTTGATACCTGAACGTAGCGTAATTAAGGAACACTTAGAAATATTATATGGTAAGAAAAATTTAGAAGAAATCTTGGGGATAATTCTTTATAATAAGCAAATTTGCGATGAAGATACTTTTAATAGAATAATGGGGAAGAAATTAGATGAAGAAAAATTGCTGAGTGAAACTTCAGAAATGGCAGACCATAGTAAAGATCTGCGTAGAAAACTTAAGACCTTAAAAATAAGTCTTACAACAGCTTCGGAAAGAACGAAAAAGAAACCATATCATAATGAAATTGACAAAATACATACTTATATTGACAACAATTTAGGAACGTTTCAAGAAGTTTTCAGAGAAAATAGTGAGTTATATTCTTTACTAAAACAACTCCTTAAAATAACTGAAAATTGTCATAACGTCGGATGGCCAACGAAATTGAAAGACAATGAAGTTAAATGGAGAACAAGAAATCTAGCTCCTGAAGAAATGCTAACCTTGTTTCATTTAAGAGATGGAAACAGATATTCCGAAAAAGCTCTTAATGAAACTGAAATAAAGAGCAGAATAAAAAAAGTTGAGAACATTCTTGACATAACAACAAAAAAGATAGAAAATATAGTTTCCGTTATCAATAGTATTCTTCCATATCTTGAAATGTAGATAAGTATTTCATTTGAGAATACCTATTCTAACTCCTTCAAATCTTGTGGGAGCAATTCCATGACCAACATAAGATGCTTGACTTCTAAATAGAATAAGCAAGATAGACAGTTTTTCAATACTCGAATGAACCTCCACCCCATATGGCGACCAAACGGTTCAGTATTCGCATAGACCAAATCTTATTTTCTTTATTATCGTATTGTCCCTTATCTTTTGAGTTCGTATATTCATAATCATCAGTTGGTTTATTCAAATTTATAATTGCTCTTTCAATTTCATCGTCTAGTATGGACACTGAAGAAAAATCAGTTCCTGATGTAATTGAATCAGTAAAAACAGCAAAGGGAGTAAAGGCTCTCATAGGCATTATAGTTTCAGCAATTCTGTTACCAAGTGGTGTTCCAAATCCTTCACTTCCTTTATAGTTCCCTGATATTAGTTGAACGCACCACTCTCCTGTTTTAACTTCTGTTAGGTCGAATTGAATATATTTAATAGCAGCCCCAACATACGAATTTTCTAAAAATCCATAATTGTTTCTTAAGGATGTGTCAATTCCTAGTTTATTCAATCTTTCTTCCACACTATAGACAGAGTAATATTTCATTTCAAAAAAAGCAATCATAGGAATAGCTTTGAACCAAATATTATCTGTAATCTCAGTGTGTTTAATAAATCTAACATGAGGATTCTTTTGAGCTTTTACACCACTTAATTCTTTACCAATAGCATTTCCAAAGATATCAAACAATCCACGATAGGTAGACACTTTTTCTTGTCCAAGCTCCTCCATAAGTGGATTCAGAAACAGACTACTATCTTCATCAATCCACAAAATTTTTGCACCACTATTCTTTTTATCATAGATTATACGTCCTCCAAGTTCTTTTACAAAGATTTGAAAGCGATAAAGATTTATCAAAGGATTTTCTCCTAACGTAGAAAAAAGATTGGAGCTCTCCCAAGTGGTAATCATTTGATTTCCTACAGAGTCTCTCATGTATGATTTGAACTCTGTTGTTGTATCCATAAAGATGAGTCTTATTTTTATTTTGTCATCACTAGTTTTAGGTTCATTATATTCAATTATACCAAGCATTTTTTCCTTCATTAGGTTGGAAAGAGTTTCATCTGTGTTGAGTAAGTTTGACAAATATGTTGAAAATTCATCAAAAGCTTGTCGTTTATCCGAAGTATGAATTTTCATCGCTGAAATTTTGTCAATTCTTTGAATATAGTTAATAAGTTCATTTTGATGAATAAATCCAAATAATTTTTTATAGGTTTCTTTTAGATAATCAGCCCTTAAGGGGTAAATTGTGGGTTTTGATTTAAGACCTATTTTAAACTGACTTGTAAGTAAATCAATTATTGATTCAGTTGTTTCTCCAAAATTGCTAAATCTCTTTTGCATTAATTCGATGTCTGTTAATAAGCAATTACGGAAGATATCGATTGAATCTATTGCATTTGTACGATAAAAATTATAACCTCTTGCAGGATATTTACCGTAAATAGCATGATGCCTTAAATAGTATCCATCTCCTCCTTGAACAATTTTTCTTGTAGGTGTTTGTTGAAAGTAACCATTGAATAATCTATCAAGTGAATAGTTTTGTGATTGAAATAAATCTCTCACCACTCTTTCTTGCAACATTGTGAAAAATAAAAAACCACTGAAGAGTGGATCAAATGATAATTCTTTGACATCTGGATGTCCTAAGGTTTCAATGATTTGGCAATAAACATCTATTTTTGGATATGATTGCAGCTTAATATAATATTTTATTGTGTCCTCCAATTTCTCTATTAAGTGTAATTGTTTACTCTGTATATTACAATTATGAAGAGCACCTACTTCTCTTAAGAAATCATATAGATTTGAAATCATTTCTTCTCTATCTGAAATAGGTAAAACAGAGTCATGTCCAACATCTTTGAGTTGTGTAGTTAAATGAGTGATCGCGTTTTCTAATGGTACCCATATATATCTCACTTGATATCCCCGTTGATATGAAATTATTGGTACTGTCCCAGTTGTAAGAACGCTTTGGAGAAGTACTCTTTTCATCCTTAATACTTTTGCTGGAATTTCACTAGAACTAGTTGGATTAAAACAAGGTAGTAAACCTCTATGTAATTCAATTAAAATTTGGTCTGGAATTTCAACATTTTTCTTGATTTGATTATTTTCAAAAGTTGTACCTCTTAATGTTATATAGTAGGATTCCCATTTATCTCCATGTCTATCTCTTATCCCATATTTTGTGATTTCGTTATATGTTGATGCAGATATAAAGATTCTTTGTCCAGTATGTTGTGCGTTTGAAACGGTTGAAATATATGAATCAAAATCGTGATGTATTATATTGATAATGTCACCATTCTCATTAGATTGGATCATGACTCCATTACCAATACAATCACTTGTTCCAGTTTCATCAGATATATAAACATCAAATAGGTTTTTTCTAGATTTAATGGGTATATTGAAATATAATTGGTTTGCATAAAGCTCATAGAAAATTTCCTTGAAACTTGATACAAATGGTTTGAACTTACCATTATCATTGATTATGAAAAAGACACCCCTAACTCCTCTACGTGTTGTTTGGGGGATTAGTGCTTGAAACGCTGTTTCGATTTCTACATTAGATGATGATAAATTAATCCCTTTCTTTTCTTGGAATTTTGAAAGAAGTAAGCATTCCTTTAGAACTTCTGTATTAATAGAAATATGAAAACCTTGAGGGACATCTATTATGAATTTACCAAATGAAAACTTACCTATGTTGAAAGGAATGCTTCCAGCTATGGTTTTATCAGTTAGATATATTCTCTCGAATCTTAATATATTGTTTTTCAATAAATCACTATCACAATTGATGAAGTTCAATCTAGGAATAATACCATCATCTGCTGCACATGAAGAAGCTAGTTTTACGGCTTTCTTTATCTGTAATCTTCCTTCTATTCCATTGTAGCCATCAATTGTGTATTTAGTTGGAACCCAAGAATTGATGATTCTATGTAAACCCTTTTCTGCATATATCCTTCTCGCTATTGTAGATTCTATATAAGACAAGCTTCTTTTCTCGACATCAAGTAGAGTTTTGGTACTATCATCATAGAAGTAATTCACTAAAGCTCCTTTTTTCAAGAAATCAACAAATGAATGTTTAACATATTTAACCCCTGAAAATAGAGATCTTGCTTCAGAAGG
>BPTK01000099.1 GCA_023705905.1 Candidatus Heimdallarchaeota archaeon | reverse complement strand
TCGTTTATGGTGATTTCGCCGCATTATATGAGATAAACTTAGATATACTTAAGGGAGATTTTATTGGAATTTGTGGTCCAAATGGTAGTGGAAAAACTACGCTGTTGAAAACACTGATGGGGTTGATTCAACCAATTGCTGGAAGAATGGCATTATATAATCAAGAAATTACTGACAATATTCCTGCTCATATCAGGTTTCGAATAGGGTACGTCCCACAAATTACTACCATTGACAAAAATTTCCCAGCACTAGTAAAAGATGTAGTAGAGATGGGAAGATATGCAAAAGCAGGATTAGGGAGGAGGATCACAAAAATTGATAAACAAAAAGCTATGGATGCTTTAAGATTAGTAGATATGGAACATTCAGCTGAAAGACCCATTGGGCACCTTAGTGGAGGGCAACAGCAAAGAGTTCTCATAGCACAAGCATTAGCAGCGGAAGCAGAAGTATTGCTTTTAGATGAATTCACATCTGCCTTAGATTTCCGAATGACAGAGGATATTATGGAACTTTTAGATTATCTTAATTATACACACAAAATCACCATTATCACTGTAGGACACAACATAGAAATTCTAAGAGCATTTTGTAACCGAATTGTCTGTATAAACAAAGTAATAGCATTCGATGGTTCACCCAAAGATTCTGAATTAGATAAAGCGATAACTCAGATATTTCATTAATCTAACTTTCTTAGAATAATCTATTAGAAGTGAAATAATTTATCGAAATAGGCAATCTATTTGCTTTTATTTACCTGATTTTCGTATTAAAGTTATGTCTATAGTTGAAACAGTTTTTGGTCCATGATCACCTTCTAGTTCTTCTGAACCAATTTTAACATCAGAAACTTCTATCATTTCATGTAGAAATTTTCTATTAGTAATTTCAGCAACATCTACTGCTTTACTAATTGAACGTCCTCTCGCGCGTATTGTGCACTGGTTTTCGCCTTTGTTAAAAATAGTTACTACAACTAGACAGTAATCCATCGTTCTTTTACGTCCAATATAGACAGCATTTATTTCTTTAGACATTTTTTCCATCTCACCGTTTATTTGAGACTATTGAAATATAGCTTTGCTCTCTTTTAAATTTTCTTTTTTCTTTTAGACGATTGCAAAATATATCAAAAATGAATTTAAGCAGAAAAAACAGAGAAAAACTAACAGAGAGATGATTAAAGGATAATTGTGAAGATTATTATTTTATTTTTTCGAATTTTCTGTTTGCGTAAGAATCTTCAAATTTCTGAAGGTAGATTTCTTCAGAGTAATCTACTTTATAGCTTCTTTCCTTTGGTACAATGACAGTAATTGCATCATCTATTCTTTCAATTTCTACTATTTTACTATTTTCACTATAGATTTCACCCTCATTTTCCCAGCAAAGTGGTTCTGTGGTTTCAACTATCATTTTTCTACAACGGTCTAGATGTATGCCTTTCATCCCAACATGATTTCCAGGAATTGCTTTTACGAGCATCTTTACACGATTTAGCCCTTTCATTCCATGGGCAATAGCTACACCCAAATCTTTGTTTTTCTGACTATATTCAGCATTACTTGGCATCACATGAAAACCTGCGATGTCATCACCAAAACCTGCAAAAGCATTTGTAAGGTCAGGGATCTCAATTGGGTCTCTATCATCTAAGGTTATTTTTGCTGGAACATTCTTAGATTTTAAAACATATTTTAATGCCAAATAGTTGTATTTGATTAAACCTATTTTCATCCATTTCATTTCATAATGTGCTGCTGCTGCTGCTTTTGCTGTAAAACCACCATCTGTCAGGTCAAAAGCATAATTTGTCATATCCCCTGAACATTTTATGCCCGGAAATTTTTCACTATGTCCCTCTGCTAGAACCTTAAGACTTTCTTCTAGATTATAAGGTATTGAATGAGTCTTATGCCAATCGCACATTGAACCAGCTGATAGTAAACCTAATGTGACATCAGGATGACCAATTATTGCATCTCCCATATTAGTTGCTGTTCCATCTCCTCCTAGAGATACTAGAGTTTTATACCCTTTTTTGATTGCTTCTTCAGCAAGTTCTTTTTCTTGTTGTGGCCTCTCTGTAACTACATACTCGAAATTTCCAATATACTCTTTGGTTAATGCTAAAACAGCGTCCAATTTTTTACCTAATTTACCAGTGTTTGCATTGGGATTAATAACAATGCAGGGATCTGAAGTCATATATTCTTCTTGAATAAAAAGTAGTATATAAAATTAATCTGTAAGCATCTGTATGTATTCCTTCAAAAATCGAATGAATATATTTTAAAACTAGTTTTACCATTTGTTCGATGAGATTATATGAAATGTTATAATTGTGGAACAGAAAATGTTGAAGAAGGAAAATTCTGTGGAAAATGTGGCGCTGATTTAGAATCCGTACCATCTGCTAAAGCACAGAATCAACAAGTGCCTCCTCAACAACCAAGGCAGGAACTAGTTAGATGTACAAATGATAAAGTAATAGGGGGAGTATGTGCCGGCATTGGAAGACAACTCAACATGGATACAAGCATGGTTCGTCTGCTTGCTGTACTAATATTCTTCCTGACTGGTTCTACTGTAGGAATAGCTTATCTTATTCTTTGGGCGGTTCTTCCTGAAGCTCCTTGTGCACCTGCACAGTAGAGAAACTAGAATCTTCGCTCATTCATTTTTTTTATCAAAAAAGTCTTCTAATTTTGCACTTTTTGATCTTTTTATCATTGGGAAAATTTCTTGCCAATGAATTATTTTTGCTTCGAGGTTATTCTTTTCTAAATACTCTAAAACTTTCTTAGGAAACTCTTGAGCTACTAATATTCCTCTCACAAATTTTTTCTCTGTATTTTCAAAATATTCTATATACCTCTTCAGCTGCTGAGCATTTGCAGGTGTAGCATTCCTTTTTTTCACTTCTACTATTGCTTCACCATTTCCGCTCATTCCTCTTATATCTACAGGGCCAACATCTGTACTATATTCCGTTCGTAATACTTGAAAACCTTCTTCGATCATGTCTGGATTAGATACGAGAAACCTTACAAGATCGCTTTCATCCCCATATATTTCCAACTCAGATTCATCTGTTGCATGCCATGTGGATATATTTGTTAAATTTGTGAAAGTAATTATCAGGGTCTCCTTTGTTTTTGTTCGATGCGTAACCATCTCTAATAAAGATTCAGAAATTTTAAATTCAATTGGTCCTGCTAATGGTTTTTGCCAATTAAGAGGTTTTACACCTATAGGCCCATGTAATACTATAGAAAGATCTTTCTTAATCATAAGAAATCTATCGCCTTCTGCTAGAGTTGATTTTATTCTTCCATCAAAAATTGCTTTACATCTACCAGCAATAAGAATCATTTTATTTCCTACAACTAAATTCAGTTTTTTAGTTAAGGAATCAATCGGATCTAAAGGTAGTTGTTCGTAATTATTGCTGTTCAAAGTGTAGCCCTCAAGGAGATGATTTCCATTTTTAGAATCTAAATGATAGAATATTAATCTTACTACATTAAAGCTCAACCTTACCCATACACAAAATCTATAAAAGAGAGAAATGGTGATAGATATTATATCTTTAGTTAAGAACAAGTGATACTAATGGCTGAAATTACATTCATAATGCTATACATACAAATGGGAGTTGTGATTCTTTGTTTATTGTTTGGTTCATATATGGATTTAAGGAAAAGGGAAGTATCTGACGTTCCTTGGATTATCATGGCCGTAACAGGTTTAATCACAACTATAGTATATATTATTTTTTCTGAAAATAAGGGTTCTGATGGACTTAAGATTGGAATCAATCTAGCTGTAGGTATTGCAATAGGGCTTGTTTTGTATTATACTGGTATGATGGGTGGAGCTGATGCGAAAGCTATTATGGCCTTATCTCTTAATACTGCAATTTATCCTTTCACATTAGCTTTTACCAATGGGCTAGTTTACGACATTCTACCTTCAGTCTTTAACACATTCTTCAATTGGCTTCTAACACTTGTCCTGATCTACCCAATACCTTTACTCTTCTACAACATCTATCAAAAAATTAGGAAACAGAAATTATTCGAGAATACTAACGCAAACTTTGCTAGTAAGATTTTGATGATGATGTCTGGTTATCTTGTATCAGTTGAAAAAGCTAAGAATAGAACAGATATTGTTTATTCAGAAGTTTATGATGTTGAAGAGGAGGAGTGGGAAATCAAACACTTCATGCAGGTACAAGAGATAGAAGAAGAAGAGAAGTATAAGGCACAGGTCGAAACTTTCATACAAAAAACAAATCGCAAGAAAATTTGGGTTAAAGTGCTTCCTCCAGGCATAGTATTTCTCTTAATTGGATATGTATTGAACATCTTTCTTGGTAATATCCTATTTGCTTTATACGATTTGTTCCTCTGACTTTATTTGTGTGAAAACAGAATTTATAAATTCATTTCCACATAATTTTTATTGAACAAGATGAAAATAAAAGAACTATCAAAAACTGTTCTAAAAATGATTCATAATAATGAAAAGGATAATATTATAAATTTCATCTCAGATAATTTAGATAAAGATCTTCAACTTCTCAAAGCTCTTGTTAGTATTCAAATTCAACTAAAGGAAATGGGTGGTGGTTATCCTCCTGTTGGAAAGCAAATAGAAACTATAGATGAAATAATTGAATATACTAAACTCGCCGTAACCACAGTACTTGATATGGAAAACAAACTCACAGCAGGAATTTTATACCACAATCAAGCTTCATTCTGTTTCCCCAATATGGATGATGGGGTAGATGAGAGATTAATTGTACCAGGTTACATCGCTGCAGTTAAAGATTATGAAATCCGTAGGGAAATTGGCAAAAAAGGACCAATGTTATGGGCAAAATGGTTAGTTGGAATTAGTGAATTCATAAAAGGAGATGTTGACCAAGCATTAGATACTTTAGAAGAAACCGCTAAACTTGCTAATGAAGAACCCGTTGAGAAAGACATTGACACTTGGACGAGAATGATGATTGCAAAGTTCTATCTAAAATCAGATCCTGACAAACGTGATTTAGCTTTTGAAATGTTAGAAGAAATTCTAGCAGAATTTAATGCTCTCATGGACAATTATGGTTTAGAAACTGTTCAAAACATAATTAAAACATATTTTTAGGGAAAAAAAGGGAAAAAAGATTTCCCAATATCATTTTTCATAGTGTTTCGCTGATTAATTCAAGCTCTTTGTCAACTTTGTCCTTAATATCACCTAGAATATACTCTAAAACTTCCTCAAAATTCACTTCTACTCTAAACAATCTTGAGAAGAAAGGGAGAAAAGCATTCAAATCTCTTCTAAGAATTCTATAAGCTCTTGTCAGTGGTATAATGGGAGAATTTCTATGAACAGCATCTTTTAAAGCAAATCTCTTTGATTGAAGAAAATCAATCACAAAGATTTCTCCTTCGTGCCAGAGAATATTATGTTCACTAAAATCACCATGTACAAATTGTGCTTGAAACATGTCATGTAGAACATCTATACATCGTTCTAAAATTTCAGAGGGATCATCAAAGAAATTTTTATTCAAATTAGCAAGCAATGGAGCTGGACCATCTTCGTTTCCGATTAACTCCATGGAATAACTATATCCAGCCCATTTGTATGGTTGAGGTACAGGAAGTTTAGCTTCGAAGGCATAGAGATTTTTGAAATATTCAAGCTTTGCAAATTGTTTTATGACCTCATAGGGGGAAGTACGATATGATCCATGAATGACTCCTCTATGTGTAGTTCTGAAGAGCTTGTAACTTTTTATAGCGACTAATCTATCTAAATGATCTATGCCCCAACAGACAAAAGCTTCTTTTCCTTGTCCAATAATCTGACGAGCTTCAACCAGAAGATTATTTTCGATAGCTTCCGCTAAAGCTTCTTGTGCGGATAACTCATGAATTTCTTCATCTTGTTCTCGTTTATTCCAATATTTTTCGTTTAACACTTTTGTTTCACTTCCACAAAGAGGGGATAGACATAAGAAAGAAATGTAAACTATAACATCAAAAGTAGTAGCAAAATAATGGAAAAAATCAATTTCATGATTTAGGTGTCATTGTGACAGCTGATTTGCAAACAATTGAAAGTTTTAGTTTTTCTATTCCAGCATTCATTTGTCTATGACACCTCCTTATTAGGAAAAATAGAATAAGGAGTATTAATAAAGTTTCTTCTTTCCTAGAGTTGTTGAATGTTGAAAAATTATTAAAAGAAAAAAGTAGTAAATGGTAGCCCCGGGGTGATTCGAACACCCGTCTCAGGATTCAGAGTCCCGTATCCTTGACCGCTAGACTACGGAGCTATATGTGTTTCTACAACCCTTCTTTTTTACATAATTATTTAATTTTTCCCTTGCAACGTAAAATTTCAAAATAGCAATAAATCAATTGTAATAAAAATTTATTTTTCATCAATTACTCGTTGAAGGTATATTTCGCAATCAGAACAAACCAGAAAATCATGGGAATCTTTGTCTTTGTAGAATACAGTATACTTCATTGATTTTCCACATTTTCCACATTTTATTTCTGATTCCTCCTCTGAAACTAACAACAGTTCCTTTGGATCCATTTTAGGAGTGATATATCTTGACACTTTTTTCACCTTCAGTGTAATCAGTATGTAATTATCTTGTGCAGACCCATTAATATATGTTTTTTTTCAAGAAAATTAGGCCAATTTCGAGCGATTCTGGAAACTATATCTATTGTTTGTTACTCATGAGATAGATATAAATACGGGTGGTTTTTTCTAAACGCAATGACTGGTGAATTGTATAAAATCAAATTCATTTTTCCAAACAAAGGTGAATCTGAAGGAGAACTTATTCGAGTTAAAGGACCACACTTAACAGAAACTATCAATAGAAACTTACCTGTTAACTCTAGAGCCTTGAAGAGAGATAATCTTATCGTTATTCCAGTGACATTCTATTATGCAGCTGAAAAACCTGTTAATTTAGGTAAGAAAGGGGATATAATTTTCGATCCACGGTCAAAAGCGGTTGTTATTTTGTTGGCAGACACAAGATTTGACCTTAAAGTGGCGAACATAGGATCCATCACCAAGAATATGAAGTTGATTGAGAAAATTGATAAATCTACAGGAGTTAGAATCGAATCTATACAAAATTTATCTATTTGAAACAAAAAGTTTTATAAATAGATTTTTCGTCAGTAGAACGAAAGCCAAATCAAGGTAATCATCATGAGTGTTAGACAAACAATACGCGATACATTGAGTAACATCCGAAAAGAATATGGGAAAATTGAATTCAGCGATAAAATTTTGGATTTAATATCTATAACTGGTTTAGCTTTATTCATAGTATCACTGATTACTGTATATCTAAGCGGCAAATTTAATGTTGTAAATATAGTTTTCATGCTTTATCCATTAATTGTTTCAGGAGTAGCAGCTTTCACAAGAATGAGAAAAAGAGAAGATTCAACTTCAGTTGAAAAATTGTTCAAAGATTGGATATGGATAATGGGGACAATTACAGTAATTGCCATAATTGTTATCATTATTGGTGTAATCATAGCTTAAAAGATATAGTTTTTCAGCAATTTTTTTATATCTTGAAAAGAATATTTTTTCTAATGACCTATGAGACATACCGTATTTACACAAGAGTGTTAAAATTTGGTCAAAAAATTGGATTTAGAAGATTTTTTGAGACACTCTTATTTGGAATAACAATTTTCGCGATTACTTTAGTGTATTTCTTTGCACTAGCTTGGGGCGAAGGATCACAATATGCCTTTTCACCCTCAGGAAAATATATTTTCTTTCCAATAGGTCTTTTTGTGGAGATTGCGCTTATTTTAAGCTATATAGAAGCACATTATCACTTAGACATCTTCGGAGAGAATACAAACAAATTCTTAGCTATATTGAGTGTCACTTCTTTAGTTGTAATTGTACTATATGCTACAATTCCAGGTCTCTATGCTTTAAAAGAAATCAGTGGCTTAAACATATCCCTTATAGTTCTATTCTTCTTGTTAGGCGTTATAGAAACAGCTTACTTCCTCTATTCAAATCCACGCGTGGCAAGATCAGAGGTATTTGGGTTGGAATACCAATTTTCCCAACTTGAAGAAACATTGAAGACAAAGAAATTAGGTGATTTACCAATTGACAAAGCTTTTGACAAAGGAATCAACGCTTTAAAGAAAAGGATAAATGAAGAAGGATATTGGGGGGAGATAAATCCCATTTATGAAACAGCTTCTGTATTAGAGCTCTTCTTCAGTCTTGGGTATAATATTGATACTGAATGGATGGTATCTACAAAGGAAGGTAAAGCAGCTGTAACCTTACGAAAACCAGTAGAGAACTTATCTGCCATTGTCGAAACCGTAGAAGCATTGGAAATGTCATATGAACAATTTTACATTATGTATGCAGTTAGCTTGTACGACCCAACAATATTTGATAAAAGGATGAACGATATCGAAGAGTTCAGAAATTCGATTTTTGAGGATACTGAATGGGATTTCATAAACAAATTAAATAGATTTACACCAAATTTACGATCAAGAACTACTCCTCTACATGTAACAATGAGTTATGTTGCTGATGTAATAGGTAACATAAGATTACTAGATAGATTAGCAACATTGTTCTCAGCTTGTATTGAAATAGTAGTAAAACGAGGATATGCAAGATTCTCAACATCTCAAACAGGTAAAACTCCCATTGAAATGTTTGCCCGTTTAATGCTTGCCTTACATGATATACGACGAGCTCCAACTAAAAGACAACAATTCACTCAAGCTATTGGCGGAACTCAATTCATTGAAGGCTCATGGGCAGGAAATATTGGAACAACTGGATATGTCATTCAAGCATTAGCCCC
The DNA here is from genome assembly GCA_023705905.1 of Candidatus Heimdallarchaeota archaeon. Classification (GTDB taxonomy): domain Archaea; phylum Asgardarchaeota; class Heimdallarchaeia; order Heimdallarchaeales; family Heimdallarchaeaceae; genus UBA460. The sequence goes on along the minus strand of BPTK01000099.1, from coordinate 4,740 downwards.
AAGTGAAACAGCTGATTCATTGTTGTTGAAAAAAGCCGCTCTTTATTTATTGGCAATTCAAGATAAGGGAGGTCTTTGGGGATCAAATATTGAAGAAACAACAATTGCATTAAGAGCTTTGGGTGTTCTTAAGAAGATGGCTGAACAAGAAGCAGCATAATAGGCTTCTTGCCATAATGTTTTTTTATCTTAAGTGAAGAGAAAGGTTAGATTAATCATAGTCTCGATTTTTGTACATTTTTCAGTACAAGTCTCTTGCGCTTCAGGTTCACCGACTGTGGGGGAAGCAATCATCGCGCCATTGAAGATGGACTAGCGCACCTTAGCCAAGGAAACTGAAGAACTCAAGGTTCTTCGCTCACAAGGAACGGGAAGGAAAGAGGAATGAGCACTGAAGAAAGGTAGACCATAAGATGCTTTACCAAGTAAGGCAAGATTGCGAGAAGCATTGCGGTCAGCGTTAATGGTAAAACCACAGGAGACACAACAAAATAGGTCTCTTGTCTTTCTTGACTTTTTGTTGCGTTTACCACAATGGGAACAGGTTTGGCTTGTATAATGGGGGTGGACAAAAATAACAGGGATGAAGTTTAATTGTGCCACCCTTGTCAAAGTGGAGTGGAAGAGGTTGTAGGACCAGCGGTTGAGTGATCGTCTAGTTTTTTTTCCTCCTTTTTTCCTCTTCATCGCTTGTTTTGTCCACATCTTTCGTAAGTGCTTGAGATCCTCTAAAACTATAGCTGAATGAGTAAGGACAGCTAAATCAACTATTTCGTGTGCCAGTTGAGCACAACGGGTTTGAACGTACTGTGTTTCTTTTCTTTTTAGTTTTTTAAGTGCACGCCGTGCATGTTTGTCTCCATGTGCAGCATATTTCTGCAAGGTTTTTCTACGGTTGTAGAACTGGTGCTGTTTCCACGCCAGATCTTTCCCAAGATATTGTTCCACCAGTGGAAAAGTAGGATGACTGAGCGTTATTGCTGCCATTATCTTCCTTCCCACATCTATACCTATGGTTCCTTCCACCTCTTGGGGAGGTGGGAGTGCTTTACGCATAATCAGATGCATCACCCAAGATTTATTGTTTTTAAAAACTTTACAGCTATGTTCTTCCCACCCTCCTTTTCTTTTTTCTTCTACCCTTCTCCACCCTCCGTTCATAACTACGGGGAGAGCAATGCGTTGTTTCATAGGAGAAATTTTCACAATTACATTTCCTCTCTTGGATAATACTAGGTTTCCACTCCTTGGGAAGTTGAACTCCATAGGAAGGTGGTGAAAAGTTTTCACTTTGTTCGCTGCATACACCCTTCTCTGCACTGCTTCTTGCACCTGACTTTGAATGCCTAGATACTTGAATCGTTTGTAGACTAGGTGATGGAACTGTAGAGAAGAAGAAGTTTGGTGTTTGTAAGGTAAGAGCTGGTTGGCAAAGTCAAGAATCCTTGCTTGCGCTTTTCTAAGATAAAGTTTTTTGTTTTTTCCTGGATTGAGTACTAAAGGGATTGTTGTTTCTATCCATTTTGTAGATGTTCTCCCTTTCGTTTGCATCACTAATTCATTAACATTTTCCTATAAAAAGCCTCAACATTTAAAAATTTCGTACAAAAAAGACAATCATGAAAAAGAATGTATACATTGCTTGTTCAATGATCAAAGCACAACAATTAGATTTTTCCCTTCTTGATTATCTAATCGAGTATGTTGAAAAGCAAGAATTTCATGCTTATGTTCCAGGTAAGATGGATGATGCTCCATCCAAAGTCATTTTTGAGAGAGATCTTAATTGGTTAAAACAATCTAGTATCATCATTGCTGATGTGAATGAACCTTCACATGGTGTAGGAATGGAACTAATGTATGCTTATGAACATGAAATTCCAGTTATTTGTCTCCTTGACCAAAAAAATATTCCTCTTTCGAGAATGGTTGAAGGAGGACCCCACACTTTAGTATTAAAATATAAAACAAAAGAAGAACTAATCGAAAAAGTTGAAATGATAAACATGAACAAACTCGAAATCAAAAAGTGTGAAATCTGTACTGAAAAAACAATACAACTAGAAAATGTCTGTAAAAAATGCTAAAGAAAAAAGATTGGTAGTCCCAAGGAGACTCGAACTCCTGTCGCCGGATTCAAAGTCCGGTATCATTGCCGCTAGACTATGGGACTTTTTTATTAGGATTAAGTGTTTTCCCAACAATTCATTTTTTACTTGGGTTTTAAATTTTTCTTTTGAAACTTAAGATTTTCTATCATTTTTTCGTCCATGAATCTCTTAAAGATATAATTCTGTTGAAAACAAGTTGATCTTCCTTTGAATCAATTGGTTCTAGATAAAAATAGCCTAACCTCTCAAACTGATATCTTGACCCTAATTTAGCATCCTTCAAGAATGATTCAACCAATGCCTCTGTAGTTTCCAGTGATTGGGGGTTTAAGTAATCTGTGAAAACCTTTCCTTCTTCAGTTTCCATTGGATTTTCCTTCACGAAAAGTCTATCAAATAATCTTACTTCAGCTTTTATGCTGTTTTCAGCTGAAATCCAGTGTATTGTACCTTTAACTTTGGGATCATCTTCCTTTTTTGGTCTATAAGAGCAGTGTAATTCACTAATCTCACCTGTTTTTTCTTCTCTGATAACATCTTCACATTTGATAAGATAGGCATTTTTCAGTCTAACTTCTTCTCCAAGTGATAATCTATAGTAGTCATCAGGAGGATTTTCCATGAAGTCATCTTGCTCAATATAAATGATCTTTGAAAAAATAATTTTTCTGGTTCCCATTTCCTTAATAGTTGGATGGTTTTGAACTTCTATCTCTTCTTTCTTATCTGCTGGATAGTTGGTTAAGATAACTTTCAGAGGTTTAAGAACGCTCATAACTCTGGGACATTTCTTGTTAAGATCTTCTCTTATACAATGATCTAGTATTGATTGATCAATAATTTTCTCTCTTTTTGATACTCCAATGGTCTCCATGAATTTCCTCAAAGAATCAGCTGTTACACCTCTTCTTCTAGCTCCAGCAATTGTGAACATTCTAGGATCATCCCATCCATTGACATGGCCATCTTTGACTAGTTGTATCATTACTCGTTTTCCTGAGACCATATGTGATATAATCACTTTCGCAAATTCAATTTGTTGGGGGTGAAATATAGGACTTCCATCTTCTGCTGTTAATTGGTCTAAAAACCAATCATACAGAGGTCTATGAACCTCAAACTCGAGTGTACATATAGATTGAGTAATTCCTTCTATAGAATCCTCTAATCCATGTGCCCAATCATACATAGGATAAATGCACCATTTATCACCAGTGTTATGGTGAGGAGCATGTAAAATTCGATATACAATTGGATCTCTCATTAGAAGATTTGGATGAGACATATCTATCTTGGCTCTAAGTACCTTTGAACCATTAGGAAATTCACAATTCTTCATTCGTTTAAACAAATCTAGATTCTCTTCGATTGTTCTATTACGATAAGGGCTTTCTTTCCCTGGTTCTGTTATTGAACCTCTTTGTTCCTTAATCTCATCAGCACTTGAATCATCAACGTAAGCTAAGCCTTTCTCAACTAGTTGTTCTGCATATTCATAAAACTGATCAAAATAACCAGAACCGAAGAAAATGTTGTTTGTTCCATCTTCATACTCCTTGTATACTCCTAACCACTTAATGTCCTCTATCATTGCATTGACATATGATTCTTCCTCAGTAATCGGATTTGTATCATCAAAGCGGAAATTGAAAATACCACCATAATCCATAGCAATTTTATGGTTCATCAAGATTGAACAGGCATGACCGATATGTAACCAACCATTGGGTTCAGGAGGAAATCTCGTATGAACTTTACCATCGAATCTTCCTGTCCTGTTGTGCTCTTCTATAATGGTTCTGATGAAGTTAAGACCTTCTTCAGGTTCTTTGTCATCAGATACTTCTTTTAGAAGCTCTGGATATTTTGTTTGAGCCAATTGTTGTATTTCTGCGAGATCTAGAGAGTTTATGTAATCTATCTTCTTTTGAGCGATAGTTTTCACATCGTTTACATCCTTGCGTAATTCAGGATGAGCTACCATTATTATTCTCATGACCGGACCAATTTTTGCTTCTCCGTGCTCTAAAGCATTTTGTACAGCAAATTTATCGCAGATTTCTTCAATTGAACTCATACTAAGTTTCTTGTGGTTAAAAGAATAATAAATCCTTCGTATTTAGATAAGAAAAAGAAAAAAAGGAAAAGTAAACTTATTTTCTTCTGATTACAAAACTAATAGTACCTATGACATGAATTTTGTATAAATTCTTTAGAAGTGCCTAAGGCACATCATGGGGACGCCACATCCCCTCCTACACCGCCCACATCTTCTTACAAAGATGCTTACGGTTCACTTTTGGTTGGTTGTCGGATGTAACCCCAAGGATCACCAGGGAACTGATGCATAGTTACAATCCTTCAACTAATAATCTACGCTGACTTATTTAAACACCAAAAAATGTACAAAAAGCATGCTATAAATGATTAGCAATAATTTGCTCTAATAAGTACAAAAATAGCAATTTTAGCTTATATATCTTCCTTGCAAAACTAGGATTTTCTAGAAAAACTTTATTTGAGTGAAAAAACATATCTTTTTTGATACAAATGGGTGCATTACCTAATACAGTGTATTGTTTTGCTTGTGGAGAGAAATTTACCAAAGGTGATCCAGAAGGGTATGAAG